>CAYGTH010001082.1:0-1502 GCA_964352745.1 uncultured Bacteroidia bacterium | reverse complement strand
ATCCAGATGTCCGCAATCGGTCAGCAGCGGAAGTCAAAACCATGCTGGAAGACCCTGAGGTCGAAGCCCTCTTTGCCCCATTGCTGGCGGAACAGCGATATGCCTCTCTCAAATTGCAGGTGGTGGACCGAATGACGCCCGAGCGGAAAGCTGAAAAAATAGATACCGACCTCAAAAAGCTTCTGAGTTATTTACGGAATGGAGATGTGTCCGATGATCAGCGAAATCAACTCTACCGAAGAATCGCAGGGATGCGTCGATATGTCCGCACCGGCATTCGCAAAAATGTCTTACCCGATAGCCTCGGTCAATTCCAGGAATTATTTGATGTTAACACTGATTTTCTAGCCCTAACCGACTTCTACGACCTGAAACAAGAAATGAAGCGAGGCCTGGAACCCGTCTATCAAGATCCGGAGACAATTGTATTGCGGGCCTATGAAACCACTTACCGGCTATTGGAATCCGCTGCTCTCAAAAAACAAAAGAAGCGCTATAAATCGATGCTCAACCACGCCTTACAGGTACAATGGTTTGCCTATCGGTTTATGCTCCGAAAAGGTCTCCCGGCAGAGACCTATTGTGAATTGAGTTATCCTAATCGAAAACCCTTCTGGCGGCTGCTGATGAATCGCATGTATTTTTCGGGGAAACCCGGCCAGGAATTGGTGGACAGTACTTCCTGCGCACCGATCCGGGTATCAGTAGCCAAAGCAGCTTTTGGGGATAGCCAACATGATTTCTATTACAATGTGGCCAAGAGCAATGTATTTGAATCTGACGATCCCGAATCCAATGTATTCTACGAATTTGACTTTTTCACGTACCTATCCACCAATGTCCGTTACTGGCGGGAAAAGGAACCCCGGTTTTATGATGAAGAAATAGGAGCACTGCGAATGCTCAAAGACTTCAAGAAGCTGAAATCGATTCGGAAAGATTTGTGTTTGCAGGATTTCAGCAGACTGGAGTTAAGTTTACACTACAAATCCGTTTATTATTTCAGTCATGCCGCCGCATGGGACAGTCGGGGCCGATTGAGCAGTCAGGCTTTGCCTTCAGCCCGCGCCATCAGGGATCACTATGTGGACCGAAGCCCTTTTGATGATACGCGACTCCTTGTACACCGGTATCAAATGGCGCTTTATCCCGATCTCTATGACAAACAAGTCTGGTACCATGCACGAGATCTTCTCCAGGAAGCATTCGAGGCAGGCAGCAGGGATGCCGAGCTTGTCAGAAGTCATTACCGCTTACGGGTTGTACTGGAACCACAGGGCGGAAATATCCTGGAAGAAGCACAGACAGTACTCGATTCTGAAGAGTGGTGTTTGTTGTTTGAGGAAGTACGGCACCTGCTGACAGCAGACGAGATTGAACAAGTGAGAGCCTTATGCGGGAAATGTAACTAAGCTTTCAGAAGGAGAGGAAAGGGGGAACACAAAATAACATGAGTCCCCCCTGAAATTGTCCCTAATCTCTCATCAAAGATGTCATTCCGG
>CAYGTH010001081.1:0-1508 GCA_964352745.1 uncultured Bacteroidia bacterium | reverse complement strand
GCTCGTTTTGGGAGGGGAAGTAATCGATTCGCTCAGGCCCCAAAGGTCGTTTGAAAGTGCTTCCTCCATATCCTGCTTTTTTTATGGATGACTTAGCCGAATTATAAAAGCGCATATCTGAAATAACAAATCATGAGTTGGATACACACCATAACCTATGAAGCGGCGGAGTCCAGGTTGAAAAAAATGTATGATCGCATCAAAGGACCGAACAACACTATCGATAATGTCCTGTTAATTCACAGCCTGAGACCCCATACCTTAGTGGGGCACATGACGCTGTATAAAAACGTCTTGCATAATTCCAACAATACCTTGCCCAAGTGGTACCTGGAAGCCATAGGGGTGTATGTCAGCTCCCTTAACAATTGTGAGTATTGTTTCGAGCATCATTATGCCGGCTTTAAGCGTCTGTATACGAATGAGGTAGCATCCGAAAAATTTCGGGCAGCAGTAATCACAGATAGTTTGGCAGATTTTTTTGAAGGCAGGTACCTGGTAGGTTGCCAACATGCAAAAGAATTAACCCTGAATCTGCACACCATAAAGAAAGCAGACATTGATGACTTAAGAGAGGCTGGATTTACGGATGGCGAAATACTTGAAATCAATCAGGTAACGAGTTATTTCAATTATGTAAACCGAACAGTAGTGGGCCTTGGCGTGGATACCAAGGGAGATGTCATAGGCCTTTCCCCCACCAACAGCGATGATCCCAATGATTGGAATCATGATTAGAGAAGCATCTGTACAACGATTAGCGGTCAAAGGAATGAGGGGAAGTGTGTATGCAAAAGTGCGTCAAGCTGTGGGACTTCAAGCGGAGTTTCCGGATCGAGTGCATTTCGCTTCTACCTTTTTTGCTAAAAATCCGAAATACTGGATTCTGACAAAGTCAACTCTGAAGATATACGAGTCTAGTCAGTAGAAAAAATGATCCTGGAATCGCAAAAGATTGGGATTTGAGAAACAGGTTCGGCTTTGGTTATAATTGCGCTTTTTTGCTTAAAAGCAAGGGTGCCGGGTTTGTCTTCTGATAGATTTTTGAGATATTTATGCATAAAGCCTCAACTGTACATCTCTAATCATTCTCTTAGTCCATAGTCGATTATTTGGGAAATAGGGTTGGACACATAGAATACAGCTTCATTGTACTTAGCAACTCTAACCAAGCAGAAACCCAAATAATGGAAAATTCAACAATCCTCCTGATCTCAATCCTGATAATTGCTGCCATAGCAGGATTTGCTTTTCTGAAACACAAATCAGGAAATTCAACTCTGGATCATGAAAACCCGCTACTTGAATTGAGGCAAAAATTCCTAACCGAACCGGTAGAGGAGCTTCCTGGATTTGAGGTCTCCTATGGGGAAAATAAAATATATGGTGTCTTGATGGAAATGGGATTTAGAAATGATGCAGCTTCACTCGTTGCACTATTGGACGGAACTACCAGTCTGTATTATTCAAAAGGTGGGGGAATGATCGGAGGAGGAGGACATATAAAC
>CAYGTH010001080.1:0-1514 GCA_964352745.1 uncultured Bacteroidia bacterium | reverse complement strand
TCGATGCGCCCAATTCCCGTCAGGAAATTCAGCTTCCTGTATCTACATGGGGAGCAGGCACCTATATCGTTCACCTCGTAGATGAAGACAATCAGCAGCAGCAAAAACTGATTGTGCGGTAGAAGCATTATATAAGCAAAATCCGCTGAGTTGCATCTGTTGCGACTCAGCGGATTTATTCTTTTCAGGTAAGGGCTTAGTAGTCTGCTATAGCCGGGTTTCGGTCCGGCTAGCCAGATGGTCTCGTTTTGGCGAAGTAGTTACCTTTTCAGGGTCATTTTCCCCTCACTTACCCACATTCCTCACCGCCTGCTCATAGACTCTCCGCATTCCTTCCCGCAGGGAGATCTTCGGCTTCCAGCCCAATTCATTAAATACATAATCCATATTCGCGTGGCGGGCATGAACACCTACCGGTTTGTCCAGCAATTGCTTGATAGGGGGTTTGTATCCTGCAAATTCTGTAAACAAATCTATAATTTCGAGGAAGCTCGTAATTTTTCCGGAACCAATATTGATGGCGGTGCCATCGTGGATTTTGTCCAGCGCGAGGAGCATCAGATCAATACAATCATCGATATGCACAAAATCGCGACCTTGCTTACCCGTTCCCCATACTTCAAAGGGATCTTCCTTACCCGCTGCCCGTGCCGCAATGGCAGGAATCGGATAACTCAAATCCTGATCTTCTCCGTATCCAGACATCGGCCGCACACAGGCTACGGACAAATCATAATATTCAGCTGCAATCCGGGCGAGGTACTCTCCTGTCAATTTGGACCAACCGTAGGTCATATCAGGCTGACCGAGTTTGCCGCCTTCAAAGTCAATATCACTTTCCCGCAAGGGCACAAAATCTCCTTCCCCCTGCAAATCCACCGGGTATGCCGCACTCGAACTTGGGAACAATACCCGAACCGGCTTATGCCGAACCGCCCAATAGAAAAACTCAGCGTCGATCGACAAATCCAGCGCTACCATCATCGGATCGCCATCGATCTTGGCGCGGCCTCCGACAATCGCGGCATAGTGAAATACATCATGGAAACGCGTCAGGCCGAAAGTCTCCTCCAGCCAGTTTTCTTCCTCCAGCATGTAGCGCAGGAATTTCCGGAAATCACCTTTCCAGAAAACCATCTGCTCATTTGGCCCCCAATATTCAACTTCTCCCTCGACACGCGAAGGCTCAGTACTTCCAAATAAAGCTTCGCAGCCCAACCACTCCGAAGGCGCAATCCCTACGGAAAGGTCATCCACTACAATTACACGATCTGAGGTAGTCGCCAAAAGTCTTTTGGCCATATTTCTTCCAACAAAGCCACAGCCTCCGGAAATTAAATGGTGTTTCATATCTTAATGGGTGTATATGGGTTAAGCAAGCAGGCAGATGATAGCGGTTATTTAAAAGTATTAAGCCTGCCTAGCCACATCTTGTCTTCTGTCTTCCATCTTCCGTCTTCTCTTCCCTCTTCCCTCTTTATTCTTCTTTCTTTTCTTCCCATCCCAGACGCTCT
>CAYGTH010001079.1:0-1515 GCA_964352745.1 uncultured Bacteroidia bacterium | reverse complement strand
GTACTAGGACGCTCAGTATTGGGTCTTAGGGTTATGCAGGGTACTCGCCGAAAGGTTGTCTCTTCCTGAATCCCCCCACTATCTGTGAGTACATATTTTGATGCGGAAACAAGTTTTTGAAAGGAAAAATAATCCAAGGGTTCTGCAAGGATCAGGTCTTTCATGTGATCAAGCTCATGCTCCATCCCAAACTCCCCGAAGCGTGCACGGGTCCGGGGGTGTATGGGGAATACCAGTTTGGTATTTTGAGTAACTAACCGAATTATTTTCAACAATTCCTGAAGGCCACTTCTATGATCCACTGTAGCGGGTCTGTGCATGGTCATCAGAGCAAACTCACCGGGTTTGACACCAAGACGATCCAACACATCCGCTTCCTGAATATTTCCCTCATGTGCAACCAGTGTATCAATCATTGTGTTGCCAACAAAAAACATCCGGCTCTGTGGTTTGCCCTCACGTAGCAAGTGATTCATTCCACTTTGTTCAGTCACAAAATAATAGTCGGCAATTTCATCGGTGAGGAGACGGTTGATTTCTTCAGGCATCATTCTGTCTGCACTTCTCAGCCCACTTTCCACATGTGCAAAAGGGATTCCCATTTTGTGCGCGCATAGCGCAGCAGCAAGCGTAGAGTTTACGTCGCCAACTACCATCACCAGGTCAGGAGTATATTCCTCTTTGATGACCTGTTCCATCCGCTTCATAATCTCTGCAATCTGGGTATTTGGAGAACCAGCGGGCACATTGAGCCAGAAGTCAGGTGTTAAATTAAATTGCTCGAAAAAGACCCTGGACATCTTATCGTCATAATGTTGCCCGGTATGTAGTATGGCGTGTTGCATACCCATCTCTGGACGATTCAGGTATCGCTGAAATTGGGTAACCTTAATAAAATTGGGCCGAGTACCTACTATTGTGAGTATTTTGAAATGCTTCACGATGCGTTAATTGGAAAATTTATATATTGATTTTGGATACTACAACCTTGTCTATCAGCAGCATGGGATTGTCCCATTTCAAGGTAAGCTTCTGCTGTCCAGAAGTCGGATTTATTTTCACAGGACGTCCATTACACACGTTGACTTTGTACCATTTCCAAGGCACCTCGTCGATGCATTCGAGGCTTCCTATTGATTGCTCATTGAGTTCTACCCCCAAGCCTACAGAACTCCCATCCATTGAACAAGCCCGGACATGTAACTCATAGCTGGCATCTGAATCTTTTGGGGAAAATGTATAACTCACTTGCGCTTTCCGAGTATTAGGAGCGATAAACGTTACAAAGTCTGTGTAATCTCCAATACTAGCCGTTTCAGGCTGCAATGTTTGTCTTACCATCCCCCGAGATGCGTCCCACACCTCTGCTTCAAAAGTAAAGTCCATAGACCACCAGGAAGGGTGCGTTTTTTCATGCCATTCATCTAACTGATAAAACACAGATCTTGTCCCATGTTCCTCATATCGATAAACACTACCTTGACGGCGGATAGGAAATATTAAGGTTCTCCCATA
>CAYGTH010001078.1:0-1515 GCA_964352745.1 uncultured Bacteroidia bacterium | reverse complement strand
CCCTCACCAAGCATACACATAACCGAAAAAAAGCCGCTTCAGAGCTAGGTATTTCTGAACGTACACTTTATCGAAAATTGAAGGCTTACGACATTGACCAATAGTTATATGGGAAGACTACTTATTGTTTCACTGATCCTGTGCTTTTCGTCAGGCTGTGTCAGTTTAGATTTTAATTTTACTGGCGGTGGAACGCCAGATCCGCGGTTGCAGACCATTTCTGTTGAGAATTTTTCGAATGAAGCCCCCAATGTTGTTCCTTATCTCGCTCAGGAGGTCACTCAACAAATGCAGGATCGGTTTTTGAACCAGTCTCGTTTACAACTCGTTTCCAACAATGCTGACATCCAGATTGCCGGGGCAGTAATTAGATACCAGGTTTCGCCCGTTGCGATTAGTGGCGATACGCAAGCGGAGCAAAACCGATTAACGATTGCTATCAGGGTGTCGTTTGAAAATACAATTGAACCCAATGAAAGCTGGGAAAATACGTTTTCCAAGTTTGTTGATTTTGATGCCAGCGAAGATTTTACTTCTATTGAGCGGGACCAAATTAATGACGTACTGGAACAAATTACTCAGGACGTATTCACGAAGAGTGTTGCTAAATGGTAAATTGCACACATGACCTGATTTGTTAATTATGCATACGATCAAGCAACTTGTAAATGAAATCCAGTCTGGTAATACGTCAGAAAGTGTGCATGCGTCCCTTCAAAATGCAAAAAATGAGGCACCATATGCGTCATTGGTCTACATTTTGCGTGCAATGAATGTGAAAGATCCGGAGTTAAGGTTTGAAGCGGCAATTTATTCTCCTGACAGAGGAAGGCTGAAGCAGCTGGTCAATGCCCAGGCTGTTACAGAAGAATCCAGCCATATGATTGAACCTGGGCCTGTAGCGGTCACTATCCCCAAAAAGGTTCCTGTATTGGATTTGTCTTATGTTGGAGAAGCCAAGCCAGTCGCAGAATCACCTCAAACCCAGACAAAAAATATACGCCCCATAGCCATGTGGAAAATTACGCCCCTAAGTATCATTGCAGATAACCCTTCTGAAAAGCTTGAAGGCGAAGACTGGAAGCTGTCTATCCCTGCTCAGGGATCAAGTACTGATATTTCTACCCCACTCAGTGATTATATCAAGGAGCAGACATCTTTGGCTACAAAAAAATCAAAAGAAATATCTGCTTCAGTTCAGGAAGAGGCAAAAAGCCAGGAAGCTGATTTAGTGAATCAATTTTTGGCCAAGCCATCCCAGGTACTGAGAAAACCGGCCCCTGGAGCATCTAAAGCCCGGGTTATTGACTTGAAAGCTACTGAAAGTCTGCATTCTGATGAAAACCTTGTCACGGAGACGTTGGCAAAATTACACCTCAGGCAGAACCATCGGGGAGAGGCAATTCAAATCTATGAGCAACTATGCTTGCGATATCCTGATAAAAGCCGTTATTTTATGACCCAGATACAAAAAATTAAGGAAAACGAATTATGATTCTGTTTGGAGTGCTGGCC
>CAYGTH010001077.1:0-1521 GCA_964352745.1 uncultured Bacteroidia bacterium | reverse complement strand
CGGGATTGCAAATCCCGGTGAGCGGAAGGGGACGTACTCCCGCTCACTATGCCGAGGATCATTTGCCCATTTGCCTAAAAATTCCGACCTTGCCCGTAATCTGCAACATTAAGTGTACCCATCTACTCAGGCGAATTGTTTCGTCTTGGGAAACGCTTGTATTTGAAAAACGCTCTTATGAAAAATCTCCTTCTCCTTCTTCCCTGGATTTGGCTGCTTTCAGCATTCGGGATCTCACCCTTAGCAGCGCAGAAGGGGACAGCAACTGTCTGGAAAGCACTGCCCGGCAGCGATTCACCCAAATGCAAAGGCTGTTTCGAGGCCCTCAAAGCCGGAAATTACGACCTCAAGTGGGATGCCGAAGGGAATCCCGTGTGGTATAGCCTCCGTTTGGGCCACCTGCCCAAGCTGATCAAAAAGAAAAAAGACCGTGTAATTCTGCATCACTACAACTACAGTCAAGCAGATTCCTGTCAGGCTCCACCTCCTGTTCAACACCTTTCGCTCGATCGCAATGCCATTCGGGTTCAGCTCTTTCAGCAATTTGATCGCTTATATTGGAACAATCATGATGAGCAGCACATTCGCCTATATGAGCAGGCCTTACGGAAATGGGAAACGACAACCCAATCCGAAAAGGATACAGAACCCCTTCAACGAATTCAAAACACTGTAAATATTCCCGGCCTGGCGTACGAATCTATCCGGCAAATAATCCTGGCAGATGCCCAGGGAGAATATGAGGCCTATGTCGCTGCATTGCCCCTTGCCAACCTTACCGAAAAACAAGCAGACCAACGAGAAAAACGCTTAGCCGATGCCTTTGGATCCTTTCAGAAAAAGCTGAAAAAAGAGAAAAAAAGATATAAGAAAGAACGAAAAACCTTTCGGAAATTCCTCAAAAATAAAGCCCAGGGAGAATATGCGAGAGGGCGTTACCTTTGGACGATTACCTTACCAAAACCCACAGCAGCCCCTTCTTTCGAGGATCGTTTTTCCCTGGAATTCATTTACAAAAAACAAGCTTGCGCTACCCTCGCTTTTGAGCAGTTTCCAGCAGAGTATCCCGATACCTTACCCGTAGTCGATCTCAGTATTTGTCGACCACTGGACCGCATGGATTACTTTTTCAAAAGAAGTAAACCCGCCCCCCCTAAGGGAGTCATCCGCTATCGGCCTCAATCCCCAAAGCCGAGTATCGCGGATTTTAAGATCTTGTTTGAAAAGGATAAAAGTGAATATAGTCTGGATGATATTGCCCCAATCGCCCGGTTTTTGGCGGATAGCAATAAAGTCATCATCCGTGCCCGGATTTCCGCATTTGCCTCGATTGAAGGCGATTCTACCCGCAATGTGGAATTGATGGAGGAGCGGGCAACTATATTGATCAACTTGCTGAATACGGCGAATGATGACAGCATAGAATCAGAAGTATTGACCGCCGAGAATTGGGGATTATTCCGGAAACAACTCGATTCTGTATTCACCTACAGAAGCACCGAATATCCAGATGTCCGCAAT
>CAYGTH010001076.1:0-1523 GCA_964352745.1 uncultured Bacteroidia bacterium | reverse complement strand
GGCTACGGGTCCCCCACAAGTGTTTTATTAGGTTGGATTTTTTAGGAAGGAAATAATAGATTTAAGGATGTATTCGATTTATTCCCCCATTGTTCGTCAAAGTGGCGGACGATTCCAGAAGCATGGTTATAATGATGCTCGTTTAGCTGTTGTGGGCAAGCAACTTTTAGCTCGAATGGTGAGCAAGCAAAGCAATGTAGTTCATCAGATTACAGAAAATGCAGCTGAAGAGAAACGTTTTTACCGTTTTCTGAGTAACAGGCGAGTTAACCCAGGAGAAATGATTGATCAACTATATCGGCCTTCTATCAACAATTTATCTGATCGGCATTTAATCGTCATTGGAGATAGCAGTGAGGTTTCGCTAAAAAAGCATATATCGCATATTCAGGATCGAGATCGAGTGGGGGTGTTAAGCGATAACAAAACTCCAGGTTTTTATTTACATAGTCAGTTGGTCTTAGATGCAGAGAGTGGACATGGTTTGGGGTTGAGCGATCTGCTATTTTGGATGCGAAAGAAAAGTTCACCGGGCAAGGACAAAGGAAAGGATAGACGTTCTTGGCTTGAAAAAGAGAGCTACCGCTGGTTACAAGGGATTAATCATAGTCAGGCTTTATTAGGCCAATCTAAAACGGTTTTGTATGTGTTTGATTCGGGGGCTGATATCGCTAATCTGTGGGCAAATGCACAGGCTCAGGGCTATGATCTCCTGATCCGCTCTCAATCACATGATCGTCCATTGATCAATGGCAAATTATCTACCTTCTTAGATAGCTTGGAAGTAGCAGGAGACTATGAATTGCCTCTTTCTAAACTTTCTCGCAGAAACATCAGTCAATCCAAAGCCCAACAAAGAATTCAAAGAGTGGCGAAGATGGAGGTTCGGTTTTCCCCTGTTGTACTCAAACTCCAAGCCGAAACCGGGAAAGTGGATCTGCCGCTTTACGTGGTAGATGCCAGAGAAAAAGTGGATTCTGTTCCTGAGGGGGAAGATCCGGTTCATTGGAAATTATTAACTACCCGCCCAGTAGAAGTGTTAAAAGAAGCTATGCAAATCATTCAATATTATGAATGGCGTTGGCAAACCGAAGAGCTTTATCGAACCTCGAAAAAGAAAGGTTTTGGGATTGAGCAGACCGAATTAACCACATTAGATGCCATTTTCAAGCAAACCATTCTAAGTCTCGAAGCCGCTTTTAGGGTGATGAGGCTGGTCATCTGCCGAGATAAAGGTGAACAACAACCGATTGATGAGGTTTTTTCACCCGATGAAGTCAAATGTCTGGAAGTGCTTAATCAAAAATATGAAGGCAAAACCGAAAAATTACAAAACCCCTGGCCCAGAGAACAACTTGCGTGGGCCGCTTGGGTCATTGCCAGAATCGGCGGATGGAAAGGCTACCAATCCCGAACGCCAACAGGACCCATTAGAATGAAAAGAGGCCTCGATAAATTTAATATATATTTCGATGCCTGGAACTTGTTCCAGACAGAAGTAGATGTGGGGGACCCGTAGCCTT
>CAYGTH010001075.1:0-1533 GCA_964352745.1 uncultured Bacteroidia bacterium | reverse complement strand
TCCTGCTGTTACTTTTCCATTTGGATGAATTCGCAGTAATTTTTCCCCGAAATCAAAATCTGCCGATTCGGCATCTTCGCCTTTACGGAAGGTGTATCCTGCTTCGGCATCAGTAGAAAAAGAAACCCCCTCTGTTCCTACTCCGGCAGTCAGGTAGTTCGCGTCGCAATCATCCATTTCATTGTGGATGCTGATCGCAGGTCCTTTTTCATTTTCCGGGTCAACTAATATTTTCCCATGCCCTTCGTCTGAAACAGATAATCTCGCAGCGGGGTCTTCTGTGCCAATTCCGACTCTCCCTTCAGGCCGAATCACCATCAACGTCTTATTTTCATCCGGCATTTCTGATTCAAGAGCATGCGTAGATCCCTCATCACTTTCCCCATATTCTTCTACCTCTGTATCTGAAGTAAATCGTTCGGCACCTGTCCGGAACAGATACCCTCCAGGAGCGTCCGTCGCCCAAATGGTCTGGTCTCCATCAATAGCAGTAAGTAAGTAATTGGGGTCGCAAGCCGGATCCAGGTTGATGATCATGAATTCCGGACCGGGCCGGGCTACATCTCCAAAGAGGTATTGCCCTTTTCCTTCATCTCGAATATCCAGTCTGGCTTCAGGTGTTTCCGTACCGATTCCAATGTTCCCCACAACCCGTGCATACATAGATATGGGTTCCCCCTTATCGTTTTTCACAATTTCCCAATCGTCATCATCTACAGAAAGGATCAATTGTTCCCAGTGTGCAGGGTCAGTATTCGGCTCAGTGGGAGAGCAAAAGCCCGCCGCGCTTTCTTCGCCGCCTACCATGATCCATATTGACTGGTCAAAGATGACTATATCGCCGACAGTATAACTCTGATCCGGCTTCCAGACTCCAAATATTTTGTCATCTTTCTTACTCAGCATGGAGTCAATCAGATCGGCAAATTGCCGCTGTGAAGGAATTGTCCCATTTCTAAAATAGGCCTTCAGTTCTTCTCTATTCTTGATTGACATGATATTGAATGTTAATTGGTTGTGGGTATTAGATTGATTATTGGCCAGGGCTTAATTGCCTGATATATGTAAATCCTGATTTACATTTGCATATCCGATTCCCTGTCCTCGTTTTCTTCGACTTGGAATGTCACCTGGAGGCAGGATAACATGGTCTCCGGATATCAGGATGGATCTGGCTGTAGAGCCAGAAACCATCTGCAAATCCTCGGTTTCTTCTTTATGTTGCATGATAAAATCTGTTACGAAATCGACATACTCCCGCTCCTCCACGAAATTGAGGATGGAAGACTTAAACACCTGCCCTCCAAATACAATATCTGCACCTTCCTCAAATGCCCAGGGGGAGAGGAATTGGAGGATTTCTTTTTTCAATTCTTCTTCATAAAAACCTCGGCTTTTACCAACTTGAAATTGCACACCAAAAGCCACTGAAATGGTCTCATAAAGGGGATTGACAACATGTAATTGAATATGTGGCAGGGAAATCCCACGCAAAAACCCTTCAATTTCCTCCAGCTTTTGGAGGGTAACCTG
>CAYGTH010001074.1:0-1533 GCA_964352745.1 uncultured Bacteroidia bacterium | reverse complement strand
GGAGAAATGGAAAGCGATCAACAATCCTCTTATCCCGGAAAATTGCTGGACCTGGCACAGGAAGAGGGAATCATTACCCCTGAACAAAACCAGGAAATCTGGTACGACAACGTCATCAGATGGCTCTGCGGAGATCAAACCACTTCTTTTTTCAATCGAATTCACGCCTCAACAGTCTAGCCGATACACATGCAGCATACCCGTTCATATGCCCTGGAACAAGACGAAAAAGACCCCTTACGAAGCTTTCGGGATCAGTTTTATTTACCTAAAAAAGCCGATGGTACTCCTTATTTATACCTCTGCGGTAATTCGCTGGGCTTACAGCCGGTTCCGGTCGAATCCTATCTCCTGCAAGAACTGACCGACTGGAAAAACCTCGGAGTCGAAGGCCATTTCCATGCCCAAAACCCCTGGATGCCCTACCATGAATTTCTCACTGAGAAAATGGCCAGGATCGTAGGCGCAAAGCCCATCGAAGTTGTGGTGATGAATACCCTGAGTGTCAATCTTCATTTACTCATGGCTTCCTTTTATCGCCCAACTGCTGATCGCTACAAAATCCTGATTGAATCTGACGCCTTTCCTTCTGATAAATATGCCGTAGAATCTCAGTTGCGATTTCATGGATATGAAGAGGGATTAATCGAACTCAGTCCACGCCCCGGAGAAGCGCTGCTCCGTGCCGAGGACATAGCAACTACCATTGAAGAACAAGGGGAAGAAATTGCCCTGATTATGCTGGGCTGCCCCAATTATTACACCGGGCAGGTATTTGATCTCAAACAAATCGCGGCACTCGGTCATGCCAAAGGCTGTACTGTGGGCTTTGATCTCGCGCATGGTGCGGGCAATATTCCTTTTCAACTCCACGATTCAGGGATTGATTTCGCTGCCTGGTGTACCTACAAATACCTGAATAGCGGCCCGGGAAGCATTGGCGGCTGTTTTGTGCATGAGCGGCATGCCCATAATTTCGACCTGCCAAGATTTGCAGGCTGGTGGGGGCATAATAAGGAAACGCGGTTTAAGATGCGGGATGATTTTGAGCCCATTCCGGGTGCTGAAGGCTGGCAGTTGAGCAATCCCCCCATTCTTTCGCTTGCCGCCGTTCGTGCCTCGCTGGATATCTTCGAAGCGGCGGGGATGGACGCCCTGCGCGAAAAGTCTATTCGGTTGACCGGCTACATGGAATTTCTCATAGATGCGATTGAGGACGATCGGATTCGCATCATTACCCCCCGCAATCCTGACGAACGCGGTTGCCAGCTTTCGATTCAAGTAGTAGATGCTGATAAGCGCTTGTTTGACGCGATCACCGAAGAAGGCGTAATCGCAGATTGGCGGGAACCCGATGTGATTCGGGTAGCGCCCATTCCTCTGTATAATACGTTTGAAGAGGTATATGATTTTGTAAGAATTCTCAAAAATAAGCTGGGCTAAGGATTTCCGGCCTCAATCCATCAGGCTATTCTCAGAAAAGCGTATCTTTTTCAAAAAAGTATGCGCTACTCCTACTCTCTATTGTGCTGG
>CAYGTH010001073.1:0-1568 GCA_964352745.1 uncultured Bacteroidia bacterium | reverse complement strand
TGCCGGGATATTGGCTTTTGAGCTTACGCAAGAGGCATTGCAGCAGGTTGTGCAGGCTGTTTCCGCTGCCGGTACTGACAAAGAATCGTAGGGTCTATGCCGGGTGAGGGGGGATTGCCAGCTTTTGCTTCCTTGACTCAAAGACGACATAAACTGATTCGTCGAATTGTGCCTGCTTGTAATTCCGCGAGTAATGCAATAAGCTTTTCAAGGAGAAAAGATAAACCCTATGACAATCAGATAGAGTAATGTACCAGTAGTTAATAATATTAGGATATTGTGCATCTGGGCAATATCTTTCAATTTTTTACTTTCTTCTTTGTTTTTATCAAACCATACGCTAGATAGATTTACAGGAAATGCCTTGAAAAAGGCAAAAACAAAGTGTCCTCCGCTGGTTATATCAACCCGCCCGTTTTTAAGCCTAGAGTATTTCAGGAGCAGCAAAAAGTCAATTATCCTAATTATTAATAAAAAGATAAAACCCGATGCAAGTATTATATTATATGTGGATATATTCATTTGGATATTAGTTTTAATAACTATGAATAAACTTTAAGGTTTAGTGGTTACCCCCAATTGACCTCTTGCTTTTCCGCCTAAAATTAATTTACCTGCCTGTGCTGCTTCAATATATACATTATAATATGCATTATCATTGTTGTTGTTGGGTACAACTTTCTCAAATTTTAATGGGCCAGCATGAAAGATTACCCTATCTTCCAAATCTTTTGAGCCGCTAGACGATGTGAATGCAGTAAATTTTCTTTTAAATTCGTTCCCCAGTCCTAATACTGCTGCGCCTCCTTGCGAGATTTGGATTTCTCCATTTTCCCCTGCAAATGAAAAAACCATACCTTCATCAGAAGAAGACCCTATTTTCATTAGTTCTAAGGATCCAAGGTTGATATAAGAGGCTCCAGTAGCTACAACCGCTGAATTTTTTATACCCACTTGTGCGCCAATTGTAATTTCAGCCTCAATATTGTAAAAGAACCTCCAGTCAGATTCTTTAGGGGTATCTGGGACTTTATCTGGTTTGCCTTTTGGATACCTAAAGGTTAATATCGTTACATCAATAACGGCTTCTGGAGTGTTAATCAATCCATTAATAGCTACAACACCCGGAACACCTGCATTTTTTGAAACTACCATACCGTCGTGATTAAATCTCCTCACTGCATAATCCCTAGTTTCCTCATCCCTATAGCCGCCATAAGGCGTATTGCAGTTGATCTCGCATATATAATTTAACATGTCTTCTACTTCTTGCTCAGACTCCAGAGATATTGCCATTTCTAAAAGTTTTTTCGTATAGAAATCGCTATTTATTTTGAGTTCCTCCAGTCCATCTAAATCTATTGCCCAGATCGGCTTATTCCCCGCAAACTGGTACGGCGTGTACCAGGGATAGTCCGGCGCAAGGGGATCGACCGAGAGGAAACGCACCAGTCTCGGGTTGTAGATCCGGAAGCCGTAGTCGTACTGGTTGCCTGTGCCCGATACCTCGCCGTCCTGTTCCTTGCTATTGAAAGCGTAGCGGTAGTTTCCGCTCTCATAGCTTCTTC
>CAYGTH010001072.1:0-1571 GCA_964352745.1 uncultured Bacteroidia bacterium | reverse complement strand
GCCTTGCGGCCATTACCCGGCCCGATGGCGCTCTGCTGCTTTTTATTTCATTTGTCTTCATTCTCCTGGCAAAGCGGGAAAAAGCAATTGTACCTGCCATTTATTTCCTGGTGCCTTGCACCCTCGTTCTCATCCCCTACGCGGGTTGGGCCTGGGTCTATTACGGCGATATCGTACCGAACACCTTTTATGCAAAAGCTTCTGATTTTAATCTGCAAAAGTTAACAGGAGGCATGAAATATCTCCTGGGGTTTTTCAAATCTCCTCCCCTGCTATTCGCAGCGTTGATTCCTGCAATAGGCTTTGCTTTGTGGAAAAAGGTATTTAATCTCTCAACGCTTTATCTACTAAGCCTGATTTCGGGTTATTTAGCTTATTTGGCCTATGTAGGTGGAGACCATATGCCTTCCTATCGCCTTATCCTACCCATGATTCCTATTAGCGCTTTGTTACTGGCAGCTTTATTACAAGCATTGATTCCGGCATCCAAGAATAGGGAGATCGGCTTTATATATATAGCAGTAGCCGGCTTATGCTTCATGCAAATATTTGCAAATGGCCTCAATCCTCGTGAAGAAGACGGAGCCTCCCACAATGGCACAATTGCAGGTAAATACATCGCAAATTATTTGCCCCACAATTCCACCATTGCCCTCAGCACTGCGGGCTCTACTGCCTATTATGCTACTGAAAATACTTTTATCGATATGCTGGGCCTCAATGACAGTCATATTGCCCATCGGAAAATTGAGAAATATCTCCTTCCCTGGCAATCAACCGCAGGGCACTCCAAAGGAGATGGGAAATATGTGTTAGATAGGGAGCCTGATTATATTATCCTAGGACCTTCTCAGGGGAGCACCATTGACAAGCCCTGGTTTTTATCTGATTTGGAAATGAGTGAAGACCCCCGTTTTCTTCAATATTACCGACTCAAACAAGTCAACCTCAATGAAGCAGGAAGGCCAGAACCCCCTAAGGCCATGGTTTTTTCTTATTATGAACGGATAGCTGAAACGAAATAAAAAATTGCCTCACAATAAGTCGAACGAACTTCTTACTGTGAGGCAACATAACCTAACTATCACTATTCAATCGCGATTCTATAAGTTCCGAGTAATTCATTATAGCGTGCTCCTCGCATGGTCAGCACATATAAGCCCTTATTGATGTGCTTGGTCAAGGAGATCACCCCCTGGGAAGCCCCTCCCGGATCAACTTTCCCACTCCAAACCGCTTGTCCAAACAAGCTGACTATTTCACAGGTTATAGTTGATTCTATGGGATAAGTAAAATCGAGTATCAAGGTTCCGCCTTGCTGGACGGGAACAGGATACACCCGCAACAGGGTTGTCAGCGAGTCTGGTACAAAGTTCACTTTTACCGTGTGGGAATAGCTATACGAGCCATCAATATCGGTCTGCTTGAGTCGGTAAAAACTCTCCCCGACAAATGGAGATGAATCGAAGGCTTCGTAATGTTGGATGACGGCAGAATTTCCGGCACCCGGCACCGTTTCAATGGGGAGAAAAATGAATTCGTCTAATGATTTTTCAATCGTAAAGAAATCA
>CAYGTH010001071.1:0-1580 GCA_964352745.1 uncultured Bacteroidia bacterium | reverse complement strand
TAATTGATTCTTACCGTGTCTGTGACTTCATGGGGCGGCAGATAGCAACGGGACTGATCCAGGACAACCGAATTAAACTCATTTCACATCCATCACCACTAATTTATATCACCTATGGCAACACGTACAAAGTCAGTTATCAAGCAGAGTGAGGCAGAGTTGCAAATGCAGGTAGTCAAATACATCCGCTCAGTCATGCCGGATGCTAAGATTATCGCTAACCCGTTCTCTGAATTGCAGCTACCCGGATCTGAGCAATACAGATGGAAGGTGCTGGGCAACGCAAAGGCGAAGGGTTGGGAGAAATCACAGCCTGATATTATCTGCCTGAACCGATTTCAGAACTTTGCTATTGAAATCAAGACAGAAGAGAACGACCCGTTCAGACCGTTTCGAGGTGGGGGTATGTGGATTACTCACAGCCAATCAAAGCAAGTTGACCACGTGTTAGCTCAGGCGAAGTACCTGGACGAGCTTAGGCAGTGTGGGATTGTGGGATACTTTGGGTCTGGTTTTGATCAGTGTAAGGCGATTGTGGATTATTTTAATGGTCCGCTCCCTACCATAATGCCAGGGTTTGATTTCGAATTCATCTCCCTCACCTTCGGCAAATACACACCAGAAGAGTTTGGATTCCCCTACCTCAAAAAAAATATAGCCAAAAATTTGCACTAACCGATTTTTATTACCTTCTTGTACTGCCAGCCAAAACAAGAGTAGTAGTAGGAATTTTCATAGTTTTTATCCCCTCGATCGGCTGGCGTCATCGGGGGGATTTTTTTGTTCTTTATTTTATCGGGGCGTGGCGGAATTGGTAGACGTTTTGACCTCTCGAATTGCGCACAAGAGAGAGAAGAAACCGGAAGGCGGAATTTTTAGCGATTTTCTAGCCGGATGGGTTTGCAGGTTCGAGTCCTGCCGCCCCGACAAATGCCACGATAGGGGCGTTACCTATCGTAAATGCTTGAATAACTCCACGCGATCAAATCTATTTATAGTATTCGTATGATCAACAGGTGAGGCATCAAGACTGAGGAAAGCAGTATCGCACCTGACACCCCGGAAAGACGGGGACTTGACGCGGAAGCAGATGGGCTTGGCGAATGACAAGAGGGTGGCCATATTCGTGGTTGAGTCCCAACACGTTCGTCCCCGTTTCGATTACGGGCCGCGTCGCAAAATGAAATGAGATTATGGAAATATTGCAGTCACATCTTAGGCGAATACTAGACCCAATTGCAGAATGTAAATTCAACCAGATTGTAGTAACTGGTTATTTCCGTGGACTGAAAGCTGATCAGGAAAGGATTGGGAAGATTGTTCAAATCCGAGAAGGATCGGGTCAATTTGGAAGCGACATATTCTTGACCAGGAGGGCAGATGGCAGTATTGGGTGGTTCGAGAATATTGATATATCCGAAGTGAAGCCAGAGTTCTTAGAACTATATTCCAATCTCTTTGAAGGACAAGACGAGGATTCCGAAAATGAGGAATATTCACTTCGTCAAGAGCGAAAGGAAAGAGGGTTTATCGTGACAGAAAATGAAGAAGATATTCCGGAGACAAACTCATCTTTTACT
>CAYGTH010001070.1:0-1581 GCA_964352745.1 uncultured Bacteroidia bacterium | reverse complement strand
ACAGCATACATAATAACTGGTTCTTCAAGTTTTTCCGGTATAAAAAGGAATAGCAAATCATGGCAAAATACCGGGAAGACTCATTGGTTTTTGAATCCAGAAAAGAGCTGGTCAAGCAATCGTGAATCAGGTAAGTACTTACCATTTGCCGGATGCGAAACCCCAATTGTTTTAGCCGAATTCCATATTCGAGGTAAGCAGCCCCAAACACATAGTATTCAATATTGAGAATTTCTCTATCCACGATAGTTCTCGGATAAACAGATCCTCCACAGGATATTGCATGACAGTCATCCGGGTTATCGGGAAGCCGACCAAATCCATGCACAGCCAATTCAGCAGGACAAGGCGGTGGCACAGGCCGATCTTTTGACTCCGGATAATATTCGCCAATAATCCAAATAGCTTCTGGGTCCTGGGCAACCGCTTCATTGCATGCAGCAAAGTGCCCTTTAGGAAAAGTGTGATCATCATCCATTGTCCGAATATGGGTACCTTTACAAAATCGTGCTATATGATTACGATTGGCATAAAGGCCCATTCGAGGGCCTTGAATATATCTTGCGCCAAATTCTGCACAAATCTTTTCTATCTCAGGACGGATGTCATCTTCAGAATCATCTGAAACGACTATTTCAAATACATTTGTTCGCTGCGCATCAATACTCTTGAGGCATTTTAGCAAAGAGTCAGGTCTGTTTCGCGTAACCAAGGCTATACTAATTTGGTGCATACTACTTTCTAACTCAGGATTTATATTATTTTCAACCACATTTTGATATTTAGTCTGAAGATCAGGTACAGTTCCAGTATTTGAGTGATTAAGAGGTATCCTAATCCCTGAAATCGAAACGTACTTCCATGTTTGAGGGAAAGGATAAATCCCACAACCCATATTTTAAGCCTCAACCATAGCTTATAATACTGTTTTTGATCAGGTCTGACCTGTAGTAAGGTCTCTACACTTCTAAAAGAGTCATAGACTTTACGCAATGATCGGGCTTTGCGCCAAGGGTGACAGATCTCCGCTTCTTCGATGAATACAATCTTTTGCTGGTCCTGTTTTACCCTCGAATGAAATTCAGCATCTTCCATATTGAAAGAAAAAACTTCATTAAAGCCCCCTATTTTTCGAAAGTATTCCGTTCTGACTACCATATTACAACTCCACAATGCTCCTCCTCTTTCGTTGATCGGTGCTTCTTCATTATATCGCTGACGAGGCCGATCGGGTACTGTTTTACCTTCAAATACATGGATTTCTTTATGTTGCTGTATGCCATTTGCATAAGCTTCCAGCCAGCCAGGAACTGGCAGGCAATCATCATCGGTAAACGCAATCCAGGGAGAATTCACATATTGAACCGCATGGTTTCGATTACAAGCCGGCCCTTTACCAGGTCCCCTAACCCATTTCACCTCTCCAAATTCGGATTCGACCATTTTGCGGGAGGCGTCTCCCTTTCCATCATCGGAAACAATAATATGAAACCCCTCAGACGAGTAAGTATGGGTTCCTTTCGTCAAACAGTTCAAACATTCCCGCAGCATTTCGGGTCGGTTGCAAGTAGGAATGACAAC
>CAYGTH010001069.1:0-1581 GCA_964352745.1 uncultured Bacteroidia bacterium | reverse complement strand
CTGCCGAACGGCTACTGAAGTTTGCTGGCTTCCCACTTTTTCCAGCAAGATCGGAATGACAGCTTCATATTGGATTTCGCCCAGCGTCTGGATACAAATCAGGCGTTCTCCCAGGTCATGCTGGGGATCTTCGATCATTTCCAATGCCTTTTTGATCACCTGGGGAGACCGCTGTCGGATTTGCAAGGCCAAAGTCGCTGTACCGGAATTCGTAGCGTAGCGCGTAATCGCTGCCTCCAAATGAGCGGGCAAAGTCGCCACATTACGGCCACGTAATCCCTCCTGAGCACCTGCCAGGAAAGCATTTCTCAGATCATCATCATCGGTTTTTTCCAGTAGATCGGTCGCTGCCCTGAAATTCGACGCGCCACCCGCCATGAGATATCGCTGCATGATGCGCCCTGCCAGGATATCAATGACAATCGGATGCTTAGCAAGGGAGGGTTGAGTCAACAGATCAACTACTCGTGTCCGATCTGATTCCGCTTTATCTTCCAATGCCCACCAGATTTGAAGGGGAATATGGGGATCTTCCACATCTAGTCGGGAGTGGAGCATCCCTGCTATGATACTCAATGTTATTGGACCCGGTAAACGTTTAGCACTCGCAGCCAACTGACTTCGCACTTCCGGGTGCTTTTCTGAGCGGGCAAGCAAAGCCAATGATTGCATCTGCTGAGTCGAAGCGATTCGACTATCTCCTATTAATCGGATCGCCCACATACGCACATAGGGATCGGTATGTTGGAGGGATTTGAGGGAATTTGTTTCTGAAAAGCCACCACTCAGGTTCAATCCCCACAAGGCTTCTAATGCTACTTGACCCTCGGATTCAAGCAATAGTTTTTCCAGTTTTGGAATTGCACTCGCATCCTTACGGTCTCCCAATTGTCGGAGAGCCTGCTGTCGAAACCATCTATTCGAATGGCCCAGCAGTTCGATCAACTGGTCTGTCGAGTACGTACTCAGGTCCATAGGTCCTGGTTGTTCCCCATTCGCCTTACTCCTCAATCGATAAATGCGGCCACTGCCCCGATGCCAGGTATCACGGGGATCGACATGTGAAAGGCGACTGTCATACCAGTCTGCCAGGTATACGCCGCCATCCGGCCCGGCCTTGATATCCACAGGTCGAAACCAGTGGTCATCACTTGTCAGCACCCGTTCCGTATCTGTATTCCGAAAAGTAGAGCCGTTGGGATCAAACCGACTCACCTGAATAAAATTGTGCAGCGAATTGGTCCCGATCAGGGCATCGTGATATCGACTGGGCAGGGTAGCTCCCCCATAGCGGATAAAAGCATGCGTAAAACGAATTTTGTCTCCTTCCAATTCCATGTGAGGAAAATAGCCCAGAGCATAGGGGTTGGTCAATGCACCGTGTTTGCCCCAGTTTTTGACATAATAGGCGCCTTGCTTATACTGCGGACCGCGCGATTCAGCTCCATTGTGCCCGGAGTAAATCCGGCCTTTGTCATCTATTTCAACATGGAAAGTATTGCCGCCTCCTTCTGCAAAGAGTTCAAACACTTCCGTTTCAGGATGATAGCGCCAAATGGCCTGCCCTTTGAAGTGTAGATC
>CAYGTH010001068.1:0-1586 GCA_964352745.1 uncultured Bacteroidia bacterium | reverse complement strand
AAGGCAAATGAATATCCCGCAGAAGGGATAGCCTGCCTTTGCCCCCCTCCCCGCAGGTTAATCTCAATCCAGTAGAGCTTATGAATGAAGAGGAAAAGGTAGCAGCATCAAACACGGAATTCAGATTCATAAGAAAGGCTTTAGCGTTAAAGCTACCTGCAAACTTCCACAGGCACAACAAAATTTCAGGATAAGCAATTTCGGAAGGTAAGCCTCAAATGTATCAGGAGTCGGTCACATTGCCATAATGAAGGGGCCGGATGTTTTACCTTCCGGAAACAATTTCATAATTGGGCTTGCTGTGCGAAATCAGGGGATATGGATAGTTTTGCCCCCACTATCTTACCCCCTCCCTACATGAATCCAATTACCACCTTTCAAAACTGGGCCTTCAAGCAAATTCATGGCCGAAAACTCGTGTACAACACTTGCTGGGAAGATCCGCGTTGCGACCGTATGTTGCTCGATATTCAAGCAGACAGCAAATTGGTCATGATTACCAGTGCAGGCGATAATGCGCTCGACTATCTACTCGACGACCCTGCTGAAATTCATGCAGTAGATATGAACTATCGGCAAAATGCATTGCTTGAATTAAAGAAGGCCTGCTATTCCAACATCGATCACAATCGTTTCTTTGACATGTTTGGCAAAGGGGCTATTGCTGACTCAGCCGCTGTTTACCATGACCAGGTCAAAGCGGCAATGCCTGAATACGCGCGTGCCTACTGGGATAAAAAAATCTCCTATTTTAATGGAAAAGGAATCCGAAACTCCTTTTACTATCGAGGTACTTCCGGCATTCTGGCCTATTTACTGACTCGTGGGCTCCGGATTCGGAAGGGCTTGTACAAAAACGCAAAATCGCTGTTGGCGGCTCCCAATATTACCGAGCAAATCGAATACTACCTGGAATTGGAGCGCCGATTGTTCAATTCTGTTGTTCGGGTTTTTCTGAACAATCCCTATACGATGGCCCTGGCAGGAGTTCCCCGCGATCAACAAGCGCTTATCTCCGAGTATCATGAAGGAGGCACATTGGAATATGTACAGAATTGTTTCCGGAAAATATTTACCGCATTAGACGTTTCAGACAATTACTTCTATCAGGTGTATTTCAATGGAGAATATACACATGATTGTTGTCCGGAATACCTCAAGGCAGCGCACTATGATTTGCTTGCCAGTAAAAAAGATCGCATCCACACCTATACCACCACCCTCTCCGAATTTCTAAAAGATAAGCCTGGCACGTACAGCCATTATATATTGCTCGATCATCAGGATTGGTTGGCAGGGAATCATCCTGAAGCCCTGGAGGAGGAATGGCAATTGATTTTACAGAACAGCCGTCCGGGCACTCGTATTCTCTTGCGTTCTGCCGCACAAGAGGTTCGGTTCTTTCCTGACTTTGTAAAAGAAAAAGTCCATTTTGACCATCAGGCAGCCGAGGAGGCCCATCAGCTGGATCGGGTGGGAACCTATGCAAGCGTCTATTTGGGGATTGTGAAATAGCGTGAGTAGATCAAAGATATCAGACTATAGACATTAGTAGCATGGCAGAAATAAAAACCGAAGATCAGCAG
>CAYGTH010001067.1:0-1588 GCA_964352745.1 uncultured Bacteroidia bacterium | reverse complement strand
ACCGTCGATGAGGAACGCGGCTGGGTATTTTGCGCAACGGGTTCACCCGCTTTCGATTTTTATGGCGGCAACCGCAAAGGCACAAACCTCTTTGGCAATTGTGTCCTCGCACTCAATGCGAACACCGGCGAACGCATTTGGCATTATCAAACCGTTCACCATGATATTTGGGATTATGACAATCCGCCCGCTCCCATGCTCGTTACTCTCCGGGATGGAAAGGAACAAAAAGATGCCGTAGTACAATTGACCAAAATGGGGCTGACCTTTGTCCTGGATCGAGAAACGGGCAAACCCCTGTTTCCCATTCCGGAAGTCGCCGTTCCTCCCTCCACCGTTGAAGGAGAGGAAGCCTGGCCTACCCAGCCCATTCCCCTAAAACCGCGTCCGCTCACTCGTCTCGGCATTACGGAGGTAGATCTGACACGCATCAGTCCGGAAGCCTATGAATACGCCCAACAATACATGGCTAAACATCTTCCCGGAGCCCTGTTTACGCCCCCTTCAGAGGTGGGAACCATAACGAGTCCCGGGTTATTTGGCGGGGTAGAATGGCATGGCGGTTCCTTCGATCCCTATTACAATATCTTGTATGTCAATTCCAATGATGCCCCTACCCTATCCAAACTTCGCAAGACCTATGACGCATCTGAAGGGAGTCAGGTTTCTGAGCTGCAACGTGGCGGTACCATTTATGCAAAAAACTGTGCCTCCTGCCACGGAATCGATCGTCAAGGCGTCCCGCCGGTATATCCCAGCCTAAGCAATCTCCAGCTTTCTAAGGAAGAGGTGGGCGAGGTCATCCGCAAGGGCAGGAATATCATGCCTGCTTTTTCACAGTTTAAAGCAGCGGAAGTAGCTGCCCTTAGCCAATATCTATTGAGCGACGAAGCTGATATTGCTGATGCTTCGCTCACAACAGGGCCCGTTCGATATATTCAGGAAGGCTATAATATTTTTCGCGACAACCAGGGATATCCTGCAATTTCACCGCCCTGGGGCACCCTCAATGCGATTGACCTCAACACAGGTGATTTTGTATGGAGAAAACCTTTAGGCGAATATCCGGAACTGGTCAGTCAGGGAATCCGTAACACTGGCACCTTGAACTATGGCGGCGCAGTTGCGACTGCGGGAGGCGTGATATTCATTGCCGCCACCGCTGATGAGAAGTTTCGGGTTTTTGAAAAAAGTCGAGGTAAGCTGCTCTGGGAATATCAGCTCCCGGCAGGAGGCTATGCAACGCCCAGCGTCTATATGCAGGATGGCCGTCAGTATGTTGTCATCGTAGCAGGGGGTGGTGGCAAAAACAACACGCCCTCCGGGGATTATGTCATGGCATTTGCCTTGCCCGAAATGGATCAGGTTCCTGAACCGGAGCCAGCTCCCAATGCAGATGCGGAGGGCTGGATTTCCCTCTTTGATGGCAAGACATTGGAGGGATGGGTCCACATGAATGGCTCACATACCTATACAGTCGAGGACGGAGCGATCATCGGGCGCACACAGCATAAGAGCCAGAATTCCTTTCTGTGCTCCCTTCAGGAATTTGGGGATTTTGAGCTCGAATGTGAAGTCATGGTCGATG
>CAYGTH010001066.1:0-1605 GCA_964352745.1 uncultured Bacteroidia bacterium | reverse complement strand
TTTGTTGATTGAACGCAGAGGCAGGGAGACACAGAGAAAAACAATCGATTCGTCAGGCTGAGCGAAGTCGAAGCCGGTCGACGGACGTTTATCTTTTTCCTCTTCTTAAATCTTTACCTGAAGTGCCAAATACGCTGTCCGCGGCGCAGAAGGAATGATCCCCGGCCCCGGATAGCCGGTCGCCCGACGCGTGAAATAGGATCGGTTCAGAAGATTGTTTATACCCGTTTCAATTTGCAGCATTTTCCAGGAATAGGACAGCGAAAGGTCCAGAATGCCGTAGGCCGGAATGGCACCCCGAATCCCACTTTGGTTGTCATTTCGGTCCTGCTCGGCATTAGAGGCATCGGTGTACTGCTGGGAGAGGTAGGTGTATTGGAGACTGCCGAGCAGGTTTTTGTAACCAAATCGCAGCCCGGATTTGAGATTGAGAAATGGAATGAATTCTACTTCGCTCCCTTCGACACCCGGAATTTCGGAGTCAAAATAGTTGGAACGCGTCAGGGCAGCATTCACAAATACATTCAATTTATATTGTTCCTGATCTGCGAAAAACGAGCGTTGCAGGTTCCAGTCGATCATGCTTTCCAGTCCATACATAAAGGCGCTGCCAATATTCCCCCGAAACCGCACAACACGCCCGGTTTCTACGAGTTGCCCGCTGGCATTGAGGCGTGTTTCTGCTTTGAGGACTTCCCCCAGCCTTCCATCATAGAGTAAGCCAAATACGCCGATGTCATACGAAACAAACTGCTTGAACCGGCCTCTGATCCCAATATCTGCGGTAAAGCCCTTTTCATCTGAAATATTAGGGTCTATCTGGAAAGAAGGATTGACCACCCGAATATCTGTAAAGGTTACCGAGCGATAGTTTTGTGAAATGTTGCCATATACCTCAAGTCCTGGCTGAGGCTTATAGCTGGCCCCGACTCCAAGGAGGACAAAGTGGCGTTCCAAAGCCCGATTGTCGCTAAAGCTTGTGTCCCGGATCGGATTGCCCGCCAAATCAAAATCGATCTTCTCGTAGGTGCCTTCACTTTGCGTGTTGATGTATTCAAAGCGGAATCCGGGAGTGAGGGAGAATTTATCGGTGAGATAAAAGATGTTTTCTCCAAATACCGCTATGTTTCGGTTGGGGAATTCAAAATCAGATTGATTGGCATAAAAAGGAAAGGCATCACTTGCCAGCGAAAAATCTGCGTCGGTCCCATGGGTGCCTGGGCCCTGGATCGCGGAATTATTCGACTGATAAATCTTGTTGCCAATCAGGAAGATCGCATTGTGGTCTGCGATTTTATAGCGGGTAAGCAAGCGGGTTTCAATGCCCCAGTTATTGAAGTCGCCGATCAATAAATCCCGGGGAGCATCTAGGTCGTCCGTTTGGGAGACGCGATTGGTACGAAACCCAACGGCCTTTCGAGATGCGTCTAATCCAAACAGGTTGACACTCAGGTCGGTAGCAGGCGAAAATGAATGTTTGAGTTGAAGGGAAGCCATTCGCCAATCGACATCAAACCAGTTGCGGCTGCGATTGCTGAAAGTGGGGTCCTGGTAAAACTGTGCATCGGTGAGTCCTCCTGCTTGTTGGGCCAGGTAATTCAGGTA
>CAYGTH010001065.1:0-1613 GCA_964352745.1 uncultured Bacteroidia bacterium | reverse complement strand
AGAACCCCGGACGCAAGACACTGGTCTCTGGTATGTGGCTGATGTCCTGCTGGCGAATGTGGTTGGGTAAGGCTTTCCAGGAGCAGGTTTCTGCGGAGAAGTTATTGGATTTCCCCTATGCTCATCGGGCAGAGCAGCTGCCCTCCGGCAAAGTCTTTGTCGAACTGTACGCCGATCCCTTTGCCGCTGCCAGGCTCGAAAACCGCACCGTGCAGCAGGCCTTTCGGGACTGGGTGGGGATGGAGGAGTAACAAATGGCGATCATAGAGAAAGTGAGCTATGCGGCCAGGGATGGCTATGTTTCGTTTTGGAGTTAAGGCTAATTGGGAACGGGCAACCTATGCCTCACCACAGGAGACAACGATAGAAGGCTGAAAAGTAAATATTATCCGAAAATTCGGTTGATAAAAATATCAACTTTTGCCATACTTTCGTTACCTTTTGAGAAACGTAGAAGATATGAATCAGAGAGTCTTAATCACCCTTCAGGTGGCTTTTATTCTGTTGCTGATCCTGACAGCTATACTGTTTTACACGTATCGCTTTTATTCAGAACCCTGGGATGCCTATCGGGGAGCTATCAGCTTGTTTTCTCAAATTGTCATCGGACTTAGCGGGATTATCGCATTCATTTTGCTGATCATTTGGGGCAGTAAGGATGCTGCTCAGAATAAGCTGATTGGCATGCTGCGGAAGTTAGCGTTGCGACCTTGGGTCTTGATTGTTGGGATTGGTGTATTAGGATTTATCACGATTACTTTTGCCATTCAACTGTTGACTACCACACAGATGGAGGTTTTTGCGAATGAGCGCATGGACCTGTACCTCCTTCAAGGTTATGACCATAAATCAGCCAGATTGGGGGAGCTTCCCAAAGAGGAAAGTCAGAAATACCGCTTGCCCGTAGGGATGAATCATTTGCTTGGCTTGTCTAAACCGGAGCGGGACACGCTTTTTCAGAATCAAAAAGTATATGTGGATATGTGGGGCAAGGAAGGACCGATTCAGATTGCGGTTATCAAGCCTGAACAGCTTCAGACGCCAATGGAATCCAAAGAAGGAGCCCCTCAAAAAAGCCAACCTGTTGCAAAATCCTCAAAGCATACTCTTCCTAGTATCCAGCAAGAATCTGATGGAGATAATAGCCCAAACGTTGTCGTCCAGGACGGAGACGCAAATTTCAACTTCAACGCCGCCGACCTTTCCCCTCCCGCAGCAAAAGATACCACACGCAAAGACACCCTCACCCCTTAGCCTTTCCGCATGAAATCACTCTTAGCCATCGGACTGCTTATTATATCCTGGCAGTTTGCCTTCTCCCAGATCATCCAGCAGCGAACCTTTGCCTACAATTCCCCTTCCATTTGGGCGAAAAACACGGCGGTTAACTATGGTCTGAATCCGCTCATTCTGGATGAACTGACCAAAGTATTTGAAACCAAAGGCCTGGATTCCCTGGCGCGGCAGAAAGCAGCTGAAGCGCTGATCCAACGCTTCAACAACCTCAAGCCTACAGAAATCGACCAAGCCCAACTCTCAGAAGAGGCAAAACAGAAGCTAGGCATCCAGGATGACCAACAATTGGAAGACGTACTGGAGTGGCATCTCTATAC
>CAYGTH010001064.1:0-1613 GCA_964352745.1 uncultured Bacteroidia bacterium | reverse complement strand
TCTCCAAAAGAACTGACGGCAATAACCCGCCCACCATTTGTCAGGACTTTCCCGTCGCGCAAAGTCGTTCCTGCATGAAATATGAGAGACCCTTGTACGGATTCTGGTTGCGTGATTACTTTGCCTTTTTCATAGGCACCTGGATAGCCTCCGCTGACCAACATAACTGTTGTGCAGGTGTCTTCCCGGAAGCGAATTTCCTTTTCGTCCAGATTACCATCGCGCACCCCTTCAAAGAGTTCTACCAGGTCAGATTCCAATCGAGGCAAAACGACTTCAGTCTCAGGATCCCCCATGCGCACATTGTATTCGAGTAAATAGGGCGTGCCATCCGCCGTAACCATCAAACCGATAAAAATGAAGCCTTTGTAGAGAATTCCTTCTGCTTGCAGACCGTCCAGGGTAGGTTGGACGATTTCACGTTGAACCCGATCCATAAAGGCATCATCCGCAAAAGGAACTGGCGAAACCGCTCCCATTCCTCCTGTATTCAAACCCGTATCCCCTTCGCCAATTCGCTTATAATCTTTAGCTGAAGGTAAGAGTTTATATGACTTTCCATCCGTAAGGACAAATACGGAAATCTCGATTCCTGTCAAAAACTCCTCAATAACGATGGTCGTCCCCGCTTTACCAAACGCCTGACCGGAAAGCATTTCAGCAGCAACGGATCGCGCATGATCAGGGCTCTCACAAATGAGTACGCCTTTTCCGGCGGCAAGTCCGCTTGCCTTGATCACGATTGGAAGAGACTGCGATTCAAGATAGGCAAACGCTTCGGCCTCCTGACCACTGGAAAAAGAGGCGTATGCTGCCGTAGGAATTCCGTACTTCTTCATAAAAGTTTTGGAAAAATCCTTGCTCCCCTCCAGTTGCGCAGCCATTTTGTTGGGACCAATGACAGCGATCTTTCGCGCTTCCAGGTAATCCGTAATGCCTGCTACCAAAGGCTGCTCCGGCCCTACCACCACTAAATCGATGTTTTCTTCACGTATCAAGCCATACACCGAATCAAAGTTTCCCGGATCTATGGCAACATTTACCCCTACCTGAACTGTGCCCGCATTACCCGGTGCAATGAAGAGTTTTTCACAACGGGATGATTGAGACATCTTCCAGGCCAGCGCATGCTCGCGACCTCCTGAGCCAATTAACAAGATTTTCATTCGACAAAAATAGGAATTGATCAAGGACTTCGGAAAGAGTCAGTTGAAAATCCGTAATTTTGCCACAGTTTTAACAGATTTGAAAATGCGATTGATCTCTGCTGATTTTATCTATACGCCTGAATCCCTCCTGGAAGGACACTGCCTGGAACTGGCAGAGGGAGGAGAAGTACTTGCCCTTCGCCCTGTAGGGCCTGGAGATGAACCTGAGCATCTGACGGGAATCCTGTGTCCGGGTTTGGTCAATGCCCACTGTCATTCCGAACTCTCCATGATGGAAGGCCATACAACTGAAGGAGCCGGAATGGCCAAATTTGTGGAGCAGATCATTACAAGTCGGGGGAATTTTACAGCGGCAGACCAGGAAGCAGCAGTGCTCAAAGCTTTCCAATATATGTGGGATGCGGGTACGGTCTTGCTCGGAGATATTTGCAATGGCCCTGCCTC
>CAYGTH010001063.1:0-1614 GCA_964352745.1 uncultured Bacteroidia bacterium | reverse complement strand
GAACTATGAACCCTAACAAATTATTGCGTACCACCTTATGGATCAATGGATCCTTTTCAATTCTTACGGCATTGGCTGCTGTGATAACTGATGCACACATTCTCGCTGTACATGACCTGACAATGGGCTATCCTGCCTTGTTTGCGCTGCAGATGATTCCTTTTGGGGCATTTGTCTTGTACCATGCCGCCCGAAAAAAGATTGCCCGGCGGATGATCTATGCCATCATTGTATTGGATGTCCTGTGGGTAGCTTTGACTATCGGAAGGGTGATATTCGAGCCGGGGCTCAGTAGTCAGGGTCGATTGCTGATGATAATCCTTGCAGTGATGGTAGCCGGATTTGCACTTGGACAATACTTCGGAATTCGCAAAATTCAACCTGCTCCCTCGCCCTCCGTTATTTAAAGTGGACTACAGATAGATGTATTTTTAGCAGGGCAGGACTGAGGTTTTTTTCGAACAATCAGAAAACAGAAATATGTATTTTTCCGAACCCTGACTTCGGTTGAACCTCCTTATCAACTGCTGACCCATTTTATGAATACAGGGCTTGTAGATGAAATGCTACTTGCCATCCATCCTTTGGTAATGGGCAGTGGAATCCCGCTCTTCCAGGCCATTGAAACCCGAAAATGGTTTGACGGTAGCAGGTGTTACCGAATACGATACGGGGGTTGTACAGGTGCGGTGTGTGAAGAAAGAAATGAAGGGATCTTGAGATCACTCCATCTTATAGTCTCCTAGCTTATCCGGCTCGCCAATTTCATGAAAGGATTCAAATTGGGCTACGTCCCCATTAAAAAAACCGAGTATTCCTTCAATGTCCAGCATAGTCGAAACGCCAGCTAAGGTTTCCCCATAAGACGAAAACCTCCAATCATTTGGGTGTTCTACAAAGCGATGATGAACAGGGTTTCGATTGATATATCGAATTAACCTCATAGCATGCGTAGAGGACTTTATGCGAATCCGATTGAAGCGTTTTACAAATAAGCCCCCATATCGGTCTTGTTCTGCATTAAATGCCTTAGCATAACTGGTAAACAATCGCCTGAATTGTTCTTCCAGAAAATTATTCAAATCCCCTTCTCTCAAAAAAAATTTTGCTTTCTGAATATTTTCTTGAGAAACGGATTGATAAAATGCTTCATCAAGTGGTTTGATCCGAAGTAATAGATGAAAATGATTTCCAAGCAATGCCCAAGCCCAAATGTCAAAGTATGGGACCAAATAGGTTTTCATACGAAGACAAAAAAAACTCCGATTTCTATCTGATTTAAATACAGTCGTTCCATTTATGCCTCGATTAAGAATATGGTATATGCCGCTGTCTTCAAATGGCGCATGATAATCTGAATGGGTAAGCCTATGCATACTAAAAAAAACTCATGTGATTTAGTGCCGTATTCCGAAATTAAAATATAAAACCTTGCAAGGACTTGCAATCTTTTTCTAGATATACGACATTTCTCCGGCGCGAGAGCTGGCAAATGTCGTATATCTTTTTTCCGGCGCGCGAACTGTCATATATCTACTACCTTTGTTATATGACCAATCCTCCCCATATCCCCTATCTGGATACAGACATATACCGCGCTGCCGAGCGGCGGCA
>CAYGTH010001062.1:0-1615 GCA_964352745.1 uncultured Bacteroidia bacterium | reverse complement strand
ACCTGCTTGCACCGGCCATTGGTACAAAAGAAGTCAGTACCGAAGCCCAGGGATCTGGAAATATTACCCTCCAGATACAGGCTGATGCTACCCAACTCGGGGCAGAGGGGTATTCACTGGAGATCACGGAATCAGGTGTCGTCCTGAGTGCGCAACAAGCAGCGGGTTTATTTTACGGCGTACAAACAATCCGCCAACTCCTGCCCGATGCAATTGAAGGAAAGACCACACGTACCGGCACATGGTTCCTGCCCTCAGGTACCATTGAAGATTATCCGGCCTATGGATATCGCGGTGCCATGCTGGACGTATCTCGTCATTTTTTCGGGGTCGAGGTAATCAAGCGCTACCTGGATTTATTGGCTATTTATAAAATCAATGCCCTTCACCTGCATTTGTCAGATGATCAGGGATGGAGAATCGAAATCAAATCCTGGCCGAATCTGACCAAGATTGGAGGCAGCACGGAAGTCGGTGGCGGAGAAGGCGGTTTTTACACCCAGGAACAATACACAGAAATTGTGCAGTATGCTGCCGAGCGCCATATCATCATCGTTCCGGAAATCGATGTACCCGGCCATACCAATGCCGCCCTCGCTTCTTATGCAGAACTCAACTGCAATGGCAAAGCAACCGAACTCTATACCGGAACTGAGGTCGGATTCAGTACCCTTTGCACCGATAAGGAAATCACCTATCAGTTTTTGGACGACGTAATCGGGGAATTAGCCGCCATTACGCCCGGACCCTATATTCACATCGGAGGGGATGAATCAAATGTTACCCCGATGGAAGCCTACATCCCCTTTATCAATCGTGCGCAAGCGATTGTAAACGCACATGGCAAGCAGGTGCTCGGTTGGGACGAAGTGGCGCATGCCAAACTGGTCCCCGGCGCAGTAGTTCAGTATTGGGACAAATCAGAGAATGCACTTGCTGCGGTAAAGCAAGATGCAAAAGTACTCATGTCCCCCGCCAAACGCGCGTATATGGACATGCAATACGATTCCACGACTCAACTCGGCCTGCACTGGGCAGCGTACATCGAAATCGATCAGGCCTATCAGTGGGATCCGGCTGGTTTAGTAGAAGGAATCGGCCGCGACCAAATCATCGGCATCGAAGCGCCGCTGTGGAGTGAAACGCTGGAAAAGATAGCCGATATTGAGTACATGACCTTCCCTCGCCTGCCGGGTTATGCAGAAATCGGCTGGAGCCCTACCACACAACGCGACTGGGAAACCTACAAAACGCGACTCGGCAAGCACGGCAAGCGCATGGAAGCCCTCGGCATTAACTTTTATCGTTCTGCTCAGATTGATTGGGAATAAAGTGGGGAATTGAACGCAAAGGCGCGAAGGGGCAAAGCGCCTGTGGCGGGACTTGTGGATTGAACGCACGGAGACTCAGAGAAAACAAGCGATCCGTCACATTGAGCGTAGTCGAAATGCGAAGGAGTAGGAATTTGAACGCAAAGGCGCAAAGAAGCAAAGCGCCTATGGCGGGATTACCATAATGGATACAGGTTGGGCAGGATCAGGGGAATAAATTATCCCTGGTGGAAACATACGACATTTCTCCGGCGCGCGGGCTGGCAAATGTCGTATGTTTCTCC
>CAYGTH010001061.1:0-1630 GCA_964352745.1 uncultured Bacteroidia bacterium | reverse complement strand
GTGATTTCTGATCGGATTAGCTCTTTTATTGAAAATAATCAGCTCGAAGAAGCAATCGCTGCCCTGGCGGCTTTTTTCAAGGAAAAAGGAGAAGAAGAATTGGAAGAAGAAATTTTGTTGCTTTCCAGCCGTTATAAGCGTCTGCAAAGGAAAATTCAACAGGAAGTCATCGACACCAAAGAGGCTGAAATCGACTCAAACAAAATCCAGGTCGCATTGCTGGATATTAACAAAGAAGTCAAACGGCTGGAAGTAGCCTGATGAATCCCCCTGGCATGGAGCAAGAAAAAATATATCGATACCCGGGTCTAAAGCCCTTTTCGCTCACAGAGCGTAATATCTTTTTTGGCAGAAAAGAAGATACCCGCCGCCTGCATCAACAGATCCAGGTCGAGAATCAGGTGGTTTTGTATGCCCGTTCCGGATTGGGAAAAAGTTCCCTGCTCAATGCAGGCGTGATTCCCTCTTTGATGGATGTGGGAAATTTTGCGGCCATACGGGTCCGGTTTGGGGCTTATAATCAGCAAAACTCCGCCAGCCTTGTGGAGCAGGTGTATGAACATATCGCCGAGCAGCACCCGGTACCTGAATTTTTGACAAAAGTAGGTGCCGCAACAGATTCTCTCTGGCATGCTGCCAAACGAACGGAAGTTGCCTCCCCTGAAATCGACACCTTTGTGCTGGTATTTGATCAGTTTGAAGAAGTCTTTACCTATCCCAAATCGGAAATTGACCGGTTCAAAAAAGAATTAGCAGACCTGGTGCACAATGTGATTCCGCGTACGTTCCGGACGCACATGGAAGCGGAGATGGCGGGGAATAAGCAATTCCTCTCCGACGAAGAAATTCGACAGATATACGATCCCCTCAATATCAAGGCCGTCTATGCCATTCGGTCAGATAAGCTGAGTCTGATGGATCAGCTCAAGGATGTAATGCCCGAAATTTTGAGCCGGACTTACGAACTGTCTGCACTCAATCGGGGGCAGTCAGAAGATGCGATTCTCAATCCCGCCTACCAAAAAGGAGATCATTTTGCTTCGCCCCGGTTTGATTTTCAGGATGAAGCCATTGATGCGATTTTGGACTTTCTGACCAAAAGCGGGGATTCAGAAGTAGAGTCCTTTCAGCTCCAGGTCATCTGCCAGTACGCAGAGAACCTGATTATCAATCAGGGAAAAAAATCGATCTCACGGGAAGACCTGGGGGAGATTAGCGATATTTTTGAGAATTATTATGAGAACCTGATTTCGCAGTTGCCTACTGACTACGAACGGGGACAAGCCCGACGATTTATAGAAGAAGGCCTCATTTTGGAAGAAGATGAAATTCGGCTGAGCCTGCATGAAGGGCAAATCCAGCGTGACTTTCAGATGCCCGCGGACCTCCTGCAAAAACTGGTCAATACCCGACTGGTTCGCCGGGAACCGAGTCCACGGGGTGGATTTATCTACGAATTGAGCCACGATACCCTGATTGCTCCCATCCTGAAATCCCGGAATCGGAGGCTTCAGGAAGACCGGGAAGCCCTACAGTCGCTGGATGCTAAAAAAGCCCGAAGGCGTCTGATCGGAGCGGTTGTTACGTTGATAGTGATGACCATTGCAGGATTCGGAGCCCTCTTCTTTGG
>CAYGTH010001060.1:0-1643 GCA_964352745.1 uncultured Bacteroidia bacterium | reverse complement strand
TGATAAACAGCACCCGCCTTTGGGGTGAATTCAAAAAGCCCCATTCCGCGTTCGGAACTGCTAAAAGTACTTGCGACCGTTCCGGAATCGGTTTCAATCAGGCCGGTAGCAGCCAGGTTTTTGCCTTCTATATCTTGAATATGTACCGCAACCCGGCTCGGCAGACCTGCTATCAAATTCCCGCCTTCCGGATAAAAAGAAACGCGAATCTTCTCCTCGCTGGGAAGTTGGACATATTCGGGGGGCGAATAAGGATTGATCAACAGGAGAGACTTATCGAAGAAAAAAGCAGGATCCCCATTTTTCATCCAGGAAGTGTAGGCCTTGAGATGGTAAGAGCCGGAAGGTAATTCGGCATTGAGAAAAAACTGCCCGGTACCCATCCCCTCCTGGAGTCGAATTTTGTCCTGCAACCAGGATTGACCGAGTGGATCGACAAGTTCTAGATAGAGGACCTTACTGGCATCTGCCAATTGGTGGCTGGTAGCGTCCACACAGTAGGCCTTAAACCAGATCGTTTCTCCCGTTACATAGGTAGATTTGTCGGTATCTACGAATACTTTTTCCTGGAAAACATCACTGACGCCCTGCTCGAAAAGCGGGTTTAATTTATCCGTTTGTGCATGCAGGGATTGAATGCCGAATATGCCGAGCAAACAGAAACTCAGTTTCAGGAAAGTCCGCTTAAAGGAAGGAAAATTCATGAGCCTTTTCATTAGTCAATCCAGAAATCCGGTTTTTCAGTTGTGCCTCCCCTAAGCGTACAATCACTGCATCCCTCTGTTACCATGAGAAAGCCGGAAATATTCACGACAGCCCGATAATAATCGTAAAAAACCAATCCCTTGTCGATCGCGTCAAATACTTCATTGTCGTAGCCCTGTTCTAATGGAATGGTATCAATAGTTGCAAAGCAGTCATCTATGTATTGCTGATCGGCAAAAGCAAAAACTTCAGCTCGGTTGATATAAATGCGTTTGGTGGAAACGGCAGATGCGCTGAAATATCCCAGGACAGGTTCCCCGGAATCTGCAATATTTCGGACATTGCCGACGATGGAGGCAGGCTGCCGGTCAAAGAGGGTTCCTACTCCTGTCGCGGATTCCTTCAGGCTGTTCCAAAAAAGAAACTCTAATTCGTCCAGAGCATATTGTTTCACCAGCAAACTGTATCTGCTTTGAAGCCGGTGATCAGTAGCCGATACAAACGTTAATGCCTGTTCTGCAATGATATCTGTGGTATTTTGCAAAGAAGAACCGACACTGATGGAGGTAGAAACATCGCTTTGCCAGCAAGTTTGATTGGCATTCCTGGGACGTGTGTTGAGTTGGCCCAGGTATTCAAAATATGCGGGAAAAGGGATGGTATATCGCCAGGTTTCATCCCAGGTCCAGCGATAAAACCGAGTACTGTTTTCGGGGTCGCTTGTATCGATAAAAATTTGCATACCTTCGATTTCGCCTCCATTGGTAGCGCGACTTTCAAATCGGGCATAGACGCTATCGATTTCAGGTACACGCTTGAGCAAAACCGGGTCAGACTCGTATTTGCGTCCATCATTAAGGGTAATGTGTAGTTGGTAGGATTCTCCAATCTGGCCGCGAAAGCCTGAGGTTTCAAAAACTCCCGGGACTGATTCATTC
>CAYGTH010001059.1:0-1643 GCA_964352745.1 uncultured Bacteroidia bacterium | reverse complement strand
ATTCCGAGATTGAGAATTCTCACGCTTTTGCGTCAAATGAAGAGCGCCGCCAGGCAATGTATGAGCGCAACTGGAGGAGAACTCAAGGCATGGCTGCCCAGCCACTTTATACCCAGTATAGCTGGATCCCGATGATGCTCAATATGTTGAGAAATGAAAACGTCAATATCGGTGACGAAGACGTGATCTGCTACTTCGTACATATCGATGCTTTCAATGTGATCTATACCCAACTTCTTCCTGGAGAAAAAGAAAGGGTAAATGGTTATTTGGAAGAGGAGGGAATCGAGCCTCCTACTACCGGATGGGCTAGCGCAAGGTGAGATCGAGGTTTTTGTTACCGCTAGATTTGTAGACGTCGAGGGCATACGTATGCTGACCGTCTTCAAGTGGCGTCTCTCCCACATAGTCGATCGGCTGAATGATCAGCGTATCATTTCCAACGACCGCTTCGACATAACCATAACGATAAGCCAGTGTGTATGACTTGTACACGCTGGCTTCTCCTTTTTTCAAAGGGCCAAATTCATGATCTCCACCGGGCGTAATCACCCGAACATTGTCAAAATTCTTTTTGCTGATATTTTCCACCTGGAGGTAGATGGGTCCATCTCCTTCAAACTCATCGGGCACAACAGACCGCACACAGCTGCTCAGCAAGCATACTACAGCTAGTATTAGGATATTTTTCATAGCATTTTCGTTTTTTGGAAGACGGGAATGTGGGAAAATTTGCTGCATCATCATCAAGGATCATTTATTATCGATCGAACAGGTTTTGCTTTATAGCCGTAAAATGTATTTTAGAGATAAGTCTAACACAGTTAGAAAAATCGAATATGGAACAAGTAAAACAGCCGTTAACAAACGGCCAGATTGAAATCCTGAAACTCTTTGCAGACAACCTGACTGATATTGAACTCGCAGACTTAAAGAAGATGCTGGCTGCGTTCAGGTTTCGTAGAGCAACGTTAGCAGCTGACCAAGTCTGGGAGGAAAAAGGGTGGACAGAAAAAGATGCCAAGGCTATGCTAAATATCCATGAGCGTACTCCATATCGTTCATATTTAGAGAATGCTAAAAAGAAAAAATGAAGATTGTTTTAGATACCAATGTGTTGCTTGTCGCTATTTCACAGAGGTCTCCATTTCATTGGATTTTGGAGGAATTATTAGCCGGCACATTCATCATCTGCTTTACAACTGACATTTTAGAGGAGTACGAAGAAGTGATCAGCAGACATATGGGGCAACATATCGCTGAAGACATTATCTCCGGCTTGCTCCAATTACCTAATCACCAAAAAGTTGAAAAATATTTTTTCTGGAATCTCATTAAAAATGATCCTGATGACAACAAATTTGTGGATTGTGCGGTCTCTACAAATGCAAAATTCATTGTTTCTGAAGATCAACATTTCAAGGTATTATCAAGTATTGACTTCCCAAAGGTCGAGGTTCTTTCAATAGAAGGATTTAGATCTGTTTTAATTGAAGATTAATTTGATTTCAAAAGGCCCTCTATTCTGGATTATCTACCGGCTCATCCTCCACCGAGTTTAACAACATTCTCTTTCAGCGATTAAACCAGGTTTCAACTTTCCCCACAGAAAAGCTACTTTCGCTTCAGTACGAACCCGGATC
>CAYGTH010001058.1:0-1645 GCA_964352745.1 uncultured Bacteroidia bacterium | reverse complement strand
AATACATACAGCGCGGCAAGCCCTCTCATCCCATCAAGAAAGATGAGTTTTTGGCGGAGGTCGGCTTTCGCAGCCGCATTCGCAGGTGTTAGATTCACTTCCTTTAACAAACCGCTTGTGATTGATTTTGCATCTCATTGAGTGCGTGGATAAGATTAGTCGCATAATGGTTCCAGGTATAATTAGCAGCGACATCTATAGCCTCTGCGCCTAACCTTTCAACCTCGTCTCTATTTTCATATAAATATTTGATCTTCTCCATCAAGGCTTCGATGTCTCCGGGAGGAATGACAAAGCCTCCTCCTTCTTTTACCGCATCCTGCGATCCCGTATTTTCTGTTACAATCGCCGGAGTTCCACAAGCCATTGCCTCCAGCACTACCATCGCCCAGCTATCCAGCAGGGAAGGGAAAACAAACACATCTGCCATTTGATAATAGCGAACCAGTTCTTCATGGTGCAAAAACGGAACATAGGTAAACTCCCCCTTATATTGGTCGAGAAGCTCCTTTGCATCCGCCACTGGCCCCACCACATATAATTCAGTATTTGGGAGTTTGAGTCTTCGGAAAGCTTCCAGCAGTACTTGAATGCCTTTTCGTTTGGTTTCTGTACAGGGAAATAATAATCGGAAAGGTGCTGCCGGCTGAGGTGTTGGCTTGGGGCTAAATTGAGAAGGATCAAAGCCAAGAGATACTTTGAATACTTTTTCGGCAGGTATCCCCTTATCAATGAGGGTTTTCCGGGAAAACTCTGAAAGGGTCAGAATATAGTCTGCCAACTGATATTCAGCTTCTTTCGTCTCATTGATTTGAGCGAGCAGTTTTTCGTTTCCTAACACATCGTTAAACACCGGAAAAGGGGTTCTTAAATCTGCTATAAATTGATAATGTACTTGTGCCAGATCCAGTACAGTGGTTATGCCTAGTTTTTTTGCCTGCCTGAATGTCGCTTCCGCAGATTTTTCATAGGAAATGATCATATCAGGCCGAATATTCCCCTCCTTGAGCTGTTTTGCTACATGTCGGTCATGAGCGCGCTCCACATAATAGATCCATTTTTCGCTACTCAGTGAAAATAACTGAACGCCAAATTGGCGGAGCAATTCTCCCATAGGATTGGTTCGGATATGACTTTCATCCAGGCCGGGATGATACCGTTTTTTCAAGATATGATCCGCACGTGCTTTTAACGACTTGGGTAAACGCGCAATGACATTTCGATAGATCACAGAGTGAGGCTTATGCCAGATAGTAGTCAGGTAAGTATCCAGATATCCTGCCTGCTGAAGGACCTCACACAAGCGATGAGTGTATTGTTTGACCGGGTTGGTTACTAAAATTCTCATTGTGTTATGTATTGAGATTCAACTTGTTGAAGCCAATCAAGAGCAACCTCTCTTCTCGTATTAACCGCTTCGTATCCAGTCAGGAGATCAATTTGATCGTCCAGCGGCTGATGAAACGAAAGGCATGGAAAATCAAAAGCAGGCTTGTCGAGCTCCACATCTCGAAACCACTCGTCTTCTCCTGCGAGCAATACAGGTAGGCCATGCTCCCGATATGCGGCCACTGCTCCACTTTTTCCTAAAATTTGAGGAGAGGTTACCCCGATTCCCACATCGATATATTGCAAAAGTCCTGAT
>CAYGTH010001057.1:0-1645 GCA_964352745.1 uncultured Bacteroidia bacterium | reverse complement strand
TCCAATATGGTCAATATGTCTGCCTCACACAGGTCCGAACCTTGTGGAAGTATTCCGGTTTGCCCTTGAAAATCAGTAGCTGCTACTGCGCCTTCCATCGGAAAGTCGGTAGGAAAATCAGGCCGTCGATCCGGAACGCCCACTTCCAATCGAACCGGAATGCGATCCCGCGTTCTGCCGGCAATAAAGGGAATATTCATGGTGTCCCGCCCAAACATCGGGAGCTGCGGGGCAATGATCAGAAAGGGAATCTCTTTTTTCTGAATCCAGGCTTCATACAGCGGGCCGAATACCAACAGGTAGTCCAGGTCTTCCCGGCCATTTCCGCGTTCGCTGTCGCCGTGCAAAAACATCAGTACCGGCCATTTTTTATCCGGATCGACCCCATACTCTCGCGGGAGATAGAGAAAATAGTCCTTGGCAGCATCTTCCAGGGTGCTGGTGTACGATACACGAGTCAGTTGCGCGGGTCTGTCGGGAATGGATTGGGAACAGGCTGAAAGACACATTAACAACAGCGGTATGATCAGGGTTTTCATAAATGAGGCAATAATTTTTCACAAAATACAGAATAGCCTCTGTTTCCTTTACCAATTTCCCCAAAAGCATGTGAGCCCCCGATGCTCTTTTAATCAGAAGCCCGTACCTTTTCTTTCACAAGCTTAACCCATCTTTATATGAACTCGCACAAGATTTCTCGCTTTACTAACCGATTGCTCCTGATCTGTATATGTCTGCTTCCGGCTCTCGGCTGGTCCCAGCAGCAAATTCCCCTCTGGGAAAACGGTGCTCCCGGATTTGAAGACCGCAAAGACGAACCCGAGCAAGCTCAGGACTGGTGGGTCCGCAATGTCCATCATCCTTCTATCACCGTCTTTACACCTCCTGCGGAACTTGCTACAGGTGCCGCCGTCATCGTTTGCCCCGGCGGCGGGCATCGCAACCTGGTGTACAATGCGGAAGGCAAAGAAGCCGCTGAATTCCTCAATAGCATTGGCGTTACGGCATTTGTATTAAAATACCGCCTTGCGCGAGAAGAAAATTCACCCTATGATCTGGAAACCCATGTGCGACAAGATGCCTATCGAGCTATGCGGCTGGTGCGGAGCCGCGCTGAGGAATGGAACATTGATCCGGAACGACTGGGCATGATGGGGTTTTCGGCGGGAGGAGAAGTCGTATCGGCCATTGCCTATCGGGATGGAACAGGAAAAGCAGATGCCCCCGACCCCATCGACCGACTCAATGGAAAACCCGACTATCAAATCCTGATTTACCCCGGCCCGCTATGGATTCCCCATAAAATCAAGGCAGATGCGCCCCCTGCCTTTTTACTCGCTGCAATTGATGACCCTTGCTGCTCCGGTCCGGTGATTAGTCTCATCCAGCAATACTATCAGGCGGGTATCCCGGCCGAGGCGCATATTTATGCACAAGGCAGTCATGCATTTAATATGGGCAAACGCACTGAACTCGAAAGCATCGCTACCTGGCCGCAGCGGCTGGCAGATTGGATGAAGGATACGCATTTACTGGAGCCAATATCAGCAGCGCCGAAGAAATAGATTCTATGATCGCTGGCAGGAGGCTCTTTGTTCGACTTTCGCCAATTCGATCTATAGTCTCCTGTGAAGCTATATTGATA
>CAYGTH010001056.1:0-1645 GCA_964352745.1 uncultured Bacteroidia bacterium | reverse complement strand
TGTTTCTTCTTCCGATGGTCATCACGATAACATTCTGAACAATTTTTCAGACCCAGGAAACATCCCCAGCACGACTTTTTAAAAGAACACCCTGTTCAGAGCTGCGCCTTCTGGTGAAAGAAAAAGCCCTGTATTTTTTACGCTAAAGTCCGAATTAAAGCTCTAACACAGTTAGTTGAACACTCCCAAAGCTAGGTGGAAGATATCTCCCCACAAATCAGTAATTGATAGGGCACTATGATATTTTCACATCAAGTCCTGAGTCCCTAAGGAAATCTAAAATTTTATCGATCTCTCTATCAACTCTCCAAACCGATATATTTACTTTCCTACCATCCTTGATGTAAACACTAAAATGATCCTGGTTATCATACAACGGAGGCCTTTGAAGTACTTGATCATGGCTTACATACTTGATTTCATCAAATGGAATATAAATTATCCTTTTTTTGATTTTAAATGGGTACCGAATAATAATCTTCTCTTCCTCTATACAATAGGATAGATACCTTGGTCTAATCCAGGCTACAATAAGGAATAATGCGAAAAAATAAGCTGCAGCCTCAAATGGAATAAAATTGAAATTCCCACCTCGGAAAAAGACTGGTAATGCAAATATTACTAGAAGCAGGGCAATTAAAAATAGTACAGTTGGATCTGTGTTTCCTCGAAATTTACACGTATTCATTTTAATCTTCATTTACTGGACTTGAAAACATTTCATCAGTGTAAAGTAGCCCTTCAATATAACTCCTGCCATCATTAAGTATGGACATTACCTTAAGTCCTAAATCACTTCCAGACGCTGGATCAATTGCTGTCTTGACACCACCTACAAAAGCCCAAAGTGTTTTACCTGTCCGGTAGTATTCTATTAAATCCTCGTCAGCAATCCATACCTCAACAGCGGTGAGGCCGTCTTCGTTGGTGGCAATTTCATCAATCCCAAAAAATACATTCGTACCTCCAAGTGCTACTGCAAGGAGTGTTCCTTGACCCAATGTAATAACTCCAAAAAATGTTGTAGCTGTCCCTTTAATAATAGGTAACCCTTCTTGAAAGGTAATTTCTCCTTCCAAACGGGTCTCTCCATTCAATAGAAAGTACGGCCCACCGCCCGGTCCCCAGAACTTCTCCCAATCGTCTCGATTATCTTCTCTTGGTGTAGTATTTTGATCGGCAAATCCACCTCCACTATTCCTTGCTACAATTGTATAACTGATAGGGCCTTCTTCAGTGCTCATGATACCATAAATTGCAGTGAATCCAGGCGTAGTTTCGGTTACATCTACTATGCTATTGGTATACCCAAGATTGTTCACTGCGTACTGAATTCCAGCTTCTTCTCCATCTGGATGCATCGAAAATCCTCTTAACATGATATCCCCTTCAATCTTAATGAGTAGATCATTGACTGAGGTTCCATTAATATAAGAATCATATAGTTTTTTCGACCAGTATGGGCTTCTAATGGTATAAAGCTCAAGCCCTTCCAACTCAACCCCATCAACCACCCGATTCTCACTAAACGCATACGGCGAATTCCACGGATACTTCGCCGCCAGGGGATCGATACTCAAAAACCGCCCAATCCGCGCGTCATGCATGCGGAAGGTGTAGTTGATGGCGATGTCTTCGCCGAAGA
>CAYGTH010001055.1:0-1650 GCA_964352745.1 uncultured Bacteroidia bacterium | reverse complement strand
CCTGACTTCGGCGCTGGGACACCCAAACTCAAAAATTGAAGATTTTTCTTAATTCGTTGTGTTCCTCCTGCTTGGCGATCAGATGCAGGTAAGGCAATTTGGACTGCGGCAGTATTATCCTAATGCCATATATGGTATTGATCGCTTCTATCGCTCTGGCCGGAGATAGCTTGGATCCGCTTGCCTTTAGCTGCCTTTCCAACTCTTTGTAAATCTTGTATGCGCAAAATGAGATGCAAATGTGGGCTTCTATCCTTCGCTTGCGGTAGTGAAAGACGGGTCTGACTTTGAGATCGGTCTTGGAGATCCTGAAAGCCTTCTCGATCTGCCATAGGTGGCGGTAATTTGCGATCACATCCTCTGGATTAAGGTCGCAGTTGGTCAGGTAGCCCTTCAATCCATCCCATTTTTTGTCCTGCGCTATTTTTTGTTCATCGAGGGTAATGCTGACCTCGCCTTCCATTTTGAGGAATTTGTTGTAGCCGCGGTTATTCAGGTTGCTTTTGGTCAACTTCCCCTTCCCCATATTCTTTTTTAGCCTTTTAAGCCCACGCTCCCGGTTATATTCATCTTTTGCGGCACGTTTAGGGGAATAGCTCATCACCAGATTCAATTGTTGATCCCGCTTGAGCACCTTGCTTTGCCCCTCTTTCAACTCCAGGGCCAGGATGTTGCTTTTCATCTCCTCGGACTCCTGCTTGATTCGAGCCCCCAGGATAAACTCATATCCTCCTTCGAGCAGATCTTCGACGTTTTTCTTAGACAAGAGCCCTGAATCTGCAATGACAACCAGTTTATCGAGTTGGTATCGCTCTTTAAATGCCTCAATGACCGGGATCATGGTATGACCTTCGAACTTGTTCCCTTCAAATAGCTCGTAAGCAAGCGGATACCCCTCAACGCTCACCAAAAGCCCAATCAATATTTGCGGGTGTTTGTGCTTACCCTCTTTGGAAAAGCCTGCAATTCGAAAATCATCCTCCCGATCAGCTTCAAAGTAGAGCGTCGTGACATCGTAAAATACGACCGCGAGATCCTCGCCCAGTACTTCAAGCGTATGGACATAGCTGATCTGCTGCACCTGCTGGAAATAGGACGCTCTAAACTTATCGAGGTAGCGATAAATCTGATCAACCTCGTAAAAAACGCCGAGGTATTTTTGAAGGTAATCAATCGTCTTGAGTTTACTCAGGGGGAAGACCAACCGTGAGAGCACCAGGTGGCGGAACAACTCTTCGGGGATGCGGTTAAAGCCGATCTGATCAAAAATGCGGCCCAGCACCAGCTCAGGCCCTAAAAGTCGAACCTCCTCTATGCTTTCTTTGAGCACTTTGAGAAAATGCGTGTCATCGCCGGTACGAAAATCCATCACTTGCTGCCCATACATACGCGCAATCTGCTCCTTTCCCTCCAAGACAAGACGTTCAACCTCCTGCGGATCGGAACTGCTACCCACCGTTTTTACCATACGATATTTGCCTTGGCTTTTATCGATGATCTGAACACTGACAATCCCTGATGGATTACGTTTTTGACGAACGAACATACCACAAATATAACCTGGGACACCCAAAGGTGTCTCAAAATCATCAGTTATGGCCTAGAATTGCCGGTTTTTAATAAGTAAGCTGTAAAACGCGGAAGTCAGGA
>CAYGTH010001054.1:0-1652 GCA_964352745.1 uncultured Bacteroidia bacterium | reverse complement strand
GTAGCTAAGCGTGAGCTCGTCGGTGAAGGGATTGGGCTGGGCGGTGAGGGGGATAGTGGGAAGTTCCTTCGCAAATGTTGAGTCTACCGCTTCCTGGCGAGTTGCAATGACCGGATTGTATTTATTTCCATCCTGGCAAATTGCCTGGATTTCGGGGTAAGTAGCTGGGGAAGGCATGGGATCTGCATCGCAGCCATTAAACCGTTCTGGCAGTTCCATTATCATGGTCGTGCCTGGACCAATGTCAGAGGATGCCAGGCCATCGGGGTCGATCGAAATGAGGTTTCTGGCTCTCAACACGATAGGATCTTGTGAAACATTCCCACAGATAATCTGTCCTCCTATTGTATCGCAAGCTACGGCAGTAGGGGAATAAATCAGGTCGCTGTTAAAAACTGAGATACTACTCAGCGCTTCAAGAGTACCGGTATTGATTGTTTCGTTTTCGATAGTCAGATCAAAAGGAAGGCCGTTATTCCCCAATGGGAAGTAGGCTTTGTTTCCGATGGGTAACTTGATTCGTTGGCTCCCCAAACCACCTAAATAATAACTCCCATCCATTAGATGGTTCATAATCAGAAAATCCTGATTGAAGATGTAGGACGTTTTTTTTCGTACTCTGGAGTGCTAGGTTGAAAAGGACTGGGAATCGGTTTACCATCTTGAGATTTCATATGTACCCACCAATTGCTAAAACTGGCATCACGCCAATCCCAATTGTCAGGTGCTGTCCGATCTACCGTATGGAGAAAGGTTGTCGCATTAAAATCGTCACAGTTGTCTGGCTGTCCGAAGGGGAGCTGCGCAAGCACACTCGTCCCCTGGCTGATCAGTAAGACCAGCCAAAATATGTTATTCAAATGTTTCATGTTTCTACTGCTTAATTCCTAGAAAAAGGGTTTCACGGGGTACATATTTGATGGGATTCAATGCCAGAGAGTCGGGATCATCATACCGATAGTGAATAGCTAAGCTATCCCCATCCGCAGAAAGCTGGGCTAACCCAGCGTAAATACCCCAGCAGTCGATATAGTCTGATCGACCTGCACCCGCAATTAAAAAACCATTTCCCGCCGGGAGGATGTTGTTTAAGAATTCACATCCGCTGGGCAAGTTTGAAATTTCAACCCTTGCATTTTGATAAATAAAATCTTCCGGGGTATAGTAAATGGTTATGGAAAATGGCTGATCTGGCTCGTGAAAATTCACCCCCTTGTATGTCCCGTAGTAAGGCATATCTTCCCCAAAGGAGATCACTTCTACCGTTTTAGTCACGGTATCTGTACGATTGCCATCAGCGAAGCAATCCACCCCCAGTGGTGCTGTTACAATGTGGGTGATCTCAATCGTACCTGCAAAAGCACCGAAGGTGAGCAGTTCCTTTTGTCCGGTTCTCACCCGAGGATCAGTACCCAATATCCATTGATGCTCTACATTACTGCTGTCTCTTGCCACCAACTCCAACGCTCGCCGATTGAGGACTTTTCCTGTTGTTACTTGTAGTATCCACGAATCCCCTCCGCTTGAATTGATGATCTCATTCATCTCAAAATCGGCTGAAAGATTCGCCCATTCATAACACGGATCATAATTCTTACACTCCGGATCGGTAGGATCATCGCAGGGCTTGCAGCTGGGGAGGAATAGAAGAA
>CAYGTH010001053.1:0-1661 GCA_964352745.1 uncultured Bacteroidia bacterium | reverse complement strand
AATATACAACGGACATTTATAGAAAAGATTGGACTTTCTCACATCACGGGTAACATGGCAAAAAAAATATTAGTAACGGGAGCAGATGGATTCATCGGGAGCCATTTGGTTGAACATTTAGTTGGCCTTGGGTATGAGGTCAAAGCATTTGTCTTATACAATTCATTCAACTCTTATGGCTGGTTGGAAAACCTGCCGAAGGAGATGATGGAAAAAGTAGAGGTGTTTTCGGGAGATATTCGAGACCCTAATGGCGTGCGGGTAGCCATGGAGGGAGTGGATTGGGTATTCCATCTCGCAGCTTTGATTGCGATTCCCTATAGCTATCATTCACCTGATAGCTACATTGATGTGAATATTAAAGGCACGCTCAATGTCTTGCAAGCAGCCCGTTTGCTGGGAACCGAACGGATTCTCGTTACTTCCACCTCTGAGGTGTATGGGACCGCACAGTATGTTCCGATTGATGAAAAGCATCCTTTTCAGGGCCAAAGCCCCTATAGCGCAACCAAGATCGGCTCAGATCGGATCGCGGAATCTTTTTACCGATCTTTTGATTTACCGGTTACGATTGTGCGACCCTTCAATACCTACGGACCCCGACAGTCGGCGCGTGCCGTTTTGCCTACCATCATCACTCAACTGCTCAACAATGAGACTGAAATTAAGTTGGGAGATCTGACCCCTACGCGGGACCTGGTTTTTGTCAAAGACACCGTGCGTGGATTTGAGTGCATAGCCCGGTCTGAGCAGGCAATAGGGGAGGAGATAAACATTGCTATGCAGGAAGAAATCACCATTGGCGCCCTCGCTCAGCAAATTATTGATCTCATCAATCCGAATGCGAAAATCATTCAGGACAAACAACGACTCCGACCCAGCAAAAGTGAAGTGAGAAGGTTGATGGGGTCAAATGAAAAAATCAAATCACTCACAGACTGGGAACCTCAATTTACCCTCAAGAGTGGATTAGAAGCAACCATCAGTTGGTTTGGCGACAGTGAGATGTTGAAGACGTACAAACACAATATTTATAATATTTAGTATGATCCCTTTGTCGATTCCAGAATTGGCTGGAAATGAATGGAAGTACATTAAAGAATGCCTGGATACCAATTGGGTGTCATCAGTAGGGGCGTATGTAGATCTATTCGAGCAGCGTTTTGCAGAATTTGTAGGTGCTAAATACGCAGTTGCGACAATGAATGGTACTGCAGCACTGCATATCAGTCTTATGCTGGCAGGAGTGGAGCAGGATGACTATGTGATTGTGCCTAATATTACCTTCATCGCGTCTGTAAATTCCATAAAATACGCGGGAGCATCGCCTATTCTGGTGGATATCAGGGAAGATACCTGGCAAATGGACCTGGACCTCCTGGAAAATTTTCTCGAAATAAATACGCGAATAGAAAACGGAAACTGTATCCATATTGCTGATGGTAAACGGATCAAAGCAATAATGCCCGTTCATGTCCTGGGAGGGATGTGTGATATGACCCGGTTGAAAGAAATTGCTGACCGTTTTCTGTTGCCGATCGTGGAAGACTCGACTGAAGCCCTGGGATCTTATTGCCAGGATCGACACGCAGGAACTTTTGGTGAACTGGGATGCTTCAGTTTTAATGGGAATAAAATAATCACGACAGGTGGTGGTGGGA
>CAYGTH010001052.1:0-1662 GCA_964352745.1 uncultured Bacteroidia bacterium | reverse complement strand
CCCTACATGCGTGATTCCGTTTTTCAAGACGTAAGCCTTGAACTGGAGACGATCGGCCAAAGTATTGTAGCCAAGGTGATTGTCCACTTTCTAGAGATGGGCCGTGATTCAACCGAGGCATTTGAGGAGTGGGTAATTCCCATCTACTCTCTGGGACCTGAATTTGAGTTGGTCGGTATAGAGAGTGAGCCTTTATCGGGTTGTCTTTCCATCGACTATTCTCCTGACACCTATATTTGTGCAGGAAATGAAAATCGACCTGCTAAGAGATTCCATATCACTGCTTTACCTTCTCATTCAAATCAACCTTCTTTTGGCGCTGCAAAAACAGAAGACTTTGCGCATGTCAACGTGGTCTTTAACCCGATCCGTTTGAAGGTATATCGTCTTTAATATAAGCAAAGCCACCACAGAAGTCAGCCTGTTTTTCTGGCTGGCTTTTTTTTTGATTCTTATCGTGATGAAAAAGGGATAGATTTCAGGGAAATTCAATAGGCAAAATTCCCGGTTTTGCTAGAGCGCAATTTGTTATCATTTTATGAGAGTATGGGAGTCTCAGGAACTTTCGATGGAGCAATTTTAGCACCTTCACAAGTTTGTAGTAAGTGAATAAGTCATAATGTTTTCTCCCTTACAATATGCGGATAATCATGAAATCGATCCCTGCATATATTTATACATTATGCTTGAAGGAAGGATAAAGGGCTATAATCTTATCAAGATCGTGCTAGGCGAAATCCGATCCAAGCACCCCGGCTTGAAGGCCCGGCATGACTGCGATTGGTTAATCTACAGTAGCGTGAGGCGTCTATCCAACTGCCCCCCCTAATTACACGTTGAGAACCACTCTCAGGCCCTTTGGGGTCCTGTACAGTACCTACTAGTTTACAGGCATTATAATAAACTGCCTTATAAAAACCGGTGGCTCTGGACCAACCCGAGTCAGACCAATCATTACACAACTCCATCACATTTCCACTCATATCATAAAGTCCATATTCGTTGGCGGCTTTTTGGCCTACAACGTGGGTTTTGTCATTTGAGTTTTCTTTATACCATCCAACTGTATTGAGGTCATTGCTACCTGCATACAGAAACTCCTTTCCGCCACGGGCAGCATACTCCCACTCTGCCTCGGTTGGCAATCTATAATTCTCCCCAGTTTTTTCACTTAGCCAGCGACAGTAAGAGACTGCATCATTCCAGCTGATATATATCACTGGAAGATTATACTCATTGTCAGATATGAGATTGCCTTTAGTATTATGTCTCCAGTTGATTCCCGTTTTCGTGACCCACTTACCGTTAAAATAGATACTGCTAGGCTGGTTTCTTCTTTCTACATCCGTGCTGTATCCAGTTGAATCAATAAATCGCTTGAATTCCCCTACTGTTACTTCGTATCGACTCATGTGAAATTCAGAAATTTTGACATGATGTTGGATTTCGTTGCTATCTCGACCCGCTTCAGTGATTGGGCTTCCCATCGTAAAGGCTCCACTTGGTATTAGAACCATTTCCGGCGCAGGAATAGGGGTATTTGCACGAACCTCAAAGACTACCTCATAGCTAATTAAACCCTCTTTCTCAAGAGCCGCGTCCCAGCGAATGCTCAAACTTATACCTGGGGCAATTGTGTTACCAACCGCTCCAGAGACATAC
>CAYGTH010001051.1:0-1676 GCA_964352745.1 uncultured Bacteroidia bacterium | reverse complement strand
AATGTGAGCTATTGCGACACGGTGGCAGATCTTGACTACGGCAAAACGCTTTCTATTGGCGATAAGGGCCCGGAAGTGTGCGATTTGCAAAAGTGGCTCAACCTCTACCGGGCGCAAGGAACAGACATTATAGCCATTGATGGGATTTTTGGACCCAAGACACAAAAGGCATTATTGGACATCACTAATTCCACTTCGATCAACTTACTCGAATTAATTACCCTGTAGCCATGCTGGAACAATACATAAACGACCTGACCGAGATTGATACGGTTATCATTTTCCCGCCTAAACAGGTGGCAAATCTGGCCATCGGAATTGTTTTCGCTGTTGTAGTCTCTTTTTTCTTTATCCACACAATCAAAAAGAAAGTCAATGTCTGATTTTGTGAAGTCTATTGATAATATTCCTGATACAAGGTTTGTGGATATCTACAAGCCTCAATCTGTTTTTGATGAAACGGGAGAGGATAAATATAGGCTTCATAGAACATACACGGCTGATGAAATTCGATGTTGTGGAGAAGGATCAGGAACAACCACCGAACCCGACACCACGGCCCCCACACTGACCGGAAGCGATCCTCTACCTGATCAGACAGATATAGCAATTGACGCTGAAATAGTTTTGGATTTCGATGAAGCGGTAACGCTAGTTGATGGCACTACAGTAGAGATCCGGAGGCAGTCCGACGACGTAGCAATCAAAACCTTTGATCTTTTTTCTACTGATGCGATCTACGAAAATAGCTCAACGAGAATCAGGTTTACCAATATCCCATTTGCAAACCTCACATTCTATTATGTGCTGATTCCATCCGGAGCAATTACAGACATTGCTGGAAATCCATTCGCGGGATATATCGCAAATCAATATTCATTCCGTACCGTCGCTTAATATGATTAAATGGCCGACTTCATTAAAGGTATCGATACAATCAGGGATGATTATCAAGACGTTTTCCAGCCTCAGCAAAGATACATTGAGACTGGAGACGATCGACATTTATTGCACCTAGCAATAACGGCTGATGAATTGTGTCAAGATGGAACATCCGGCGCAGCTGGCGACACTACCGCGCCGACTGTCATCACCGCTATTCCTCCAGCAAATCAAGAAGTACCCGAAAGCAGGTTTGAAACCTATCGGCCAAGCCTCACATTTTCCGAGCCCGTCAAGATCGTAGGCGGCACAATTAGCCTTGAACGGCTTTCAGATAATGTAATACTTCAATCGTGGGATATCTCAGCTTCGAGCCTGGTCTATTTGATCATAGGAGCCTACACCCTCTTTATCAATGACCTAATCACCCTCGCTGAAGGCGAGAGCTACCGAATGAATTTGCCAGCCGGATTTGTAACCGATTTGGCGGGCAATGCAGTAACCCCCATTGATTGTATTTTTTCCACTGAATCCGTAGCGGCAATAAGTGGAGATTTTTCAAATGATTTTTCAGACGACTTTTAGAATAAAACAGCATGGATCAATTAGCCCAAAATTTAATAGTTGGATTTACCGCCTTTTTTGAAGGATTGGTAAAAAGTACGAGTGATCAAAACCAGGCAATTGAAGACATTCAAAAAGCCATGGAAGCCCACACCGAAGGAACCCGAGAGGGATTCGATCGTATTCAATCCGAATTCAATGCAGTAAACGAAGAATTTACAGGCATTATG
>CAYGTH010001050.1:0-1685 GCA_964352745.1 uncultured Bacteroidia bacterium | reverse complement strand
GGCTATATTTATCCAGGGGGAATCCTATGGAACTCGGGTTTCTTCTCTCCTGATGATTGACTATCAAAATAATGTGTATTTTGAGGAGCGAGCTTATATGCCGAAAGCCACTCCTGTAATCCATCGCTTCACGGTTCCTGTATTGTTAAAACATTCATAACTTTTATGAAAAGCTACGCCATGAAAACTTTTTTTTATAAGCTGCTGTTCCTGGTATCAGGCCTCTTTATCTTCAGTTTTTTACCGGGCCAGAATCCAGGTACCGGGAGTCTGTTTGACCAGGAAGATATCATTGAAATAACCCTGGAAACTGATCTGAAACTCCTGTTTAGAGATGTGGGAGATGAGCGGGAGTATCATCCTGCAAAGATGAAGTACAAAACGGAAGGAATAGGAGATTCGGTCGATGTTGACTTGCGCACAAGAGGGAATTTTCGCCGACAGCGGAGCGTCTGCAATTTGCCGCCTATTCGGCTTAAGTTCAGCAAGGAAAATGCTGCAGGTACTTTGTTTAAAGGGCAGAAAAAACTCAAGCTTGTTACCGTATGTCAATTCAAAAAAGATAACTACGAGCAAAACTTACTATTGGAATACCTCGCATATAAAAGCTACAATATCCTGACGGATAGTAGCTTTCGGGTTCGCCTTGCCCGAATCACTTATGTGGACCTCGCTGGGAAGGTGGATACATTTGTGCGGTACTCCTTCTTTATCGAGGATGAAAAAAGGATGGCAGAGCGACTGGGAAGTGATATCATGGAAATAAAGAATGTGCATCCCTTGCAAACAGCGCTCCACCCTACTGCACGGATGTCGGTATTTCAATATATGATCGGAAATACTGATTGGTCGATTTCGGGATTGCACAATGTGCGGTTGATGGGAATAAATGGTAAAGGAGATCCTGTTACCGTACCCTATGACTTTGACTGGTGCGGAGCCATTAATGCTCCCTATGCAAAACCCAATCCGATACTGGGACTTCCTAATGTCGAAACAAGATTATATCGGGGTTTCTGTCGGAGTGAAGAAGAGTTCGAGCGGGTATTTAAGGAGTTTTTTGCAGCAAAAGAGGAGATTTATGCGTTGTATCAGAATTGTGAAATGTTAGACGAGAAATTTCGCAAGCGCATATTGGCCTATTATGACGATTTCTATGAAACGATTTCTGATAAAAAAAGGATAAAAAAAGAGATTCTTAATTATTGCCGAACTTCAAAATAGCTCATTTCAAATTCTCATAAGAGAGTTTGTTGATTTGAAATAGGAAAATATCATGATTCAGCTCTACCTCATTCACTTTCTGCTAGGTCTGGTAGCTAGTTTTTTAGGGACTCTTCCTTTTGGTACGATCAATTTGTCTGTTGTCAATACGACCATCAACCAAAGTTTCAAAGCCGGATTTATTCTTTCTGTCGCTGCAGCAATTGTGGAAATTTTCCAGTCCTTGATTGCCTTTCATTGCAGTGTCTGGATCTCGGAAAATATCGAATCCAATATCTATTTGCAGGTATTTGTTGTGATCCTCTTTTTGGCAGTTGGTACCTATTTTTTCCTCAGAAAGCCCTCTTCTGGTGAAGAATCTAAAAGTAGATTTAGGATGTCCAACTTTGTGAAAGGTATGATGCTCGGGCTCTTCAATCCCCAGGCATTACCTTTTTGGGTATTTGTAATTGCTTATTTCC
>CAYGTH010001049.1:0-1692 GCA_964352745.1 uncultured Bacteroidia bacterium | reverse complement strand
CTGTAAAAAGGCAGGCCTTTTTCGCATCATATTCCTTCGCAACTCATCCCTTTTCAACGTAACACAAATCTCTTAAATATGCTTTGTATCAGGGCAATCACATGCTATATTGTTTCTCATTTTGTACATTTACGGATATGAAAGCGACGCATTTAAGAGAAATTCATCGTTATTTCGGTCAACAACCGGTGGAAATAGATCAACTTGGGGACTGGTATGTTGATGCGCGTAAGGCAAGGGGAGAAAATCCTCGTGGCAGGATTCAGCGACTGCTCGAAGACAATGGAGATAACCACCAGCACATTCTACTCGTAGGATACCGCGGCTGCGGCAAAAGCACAGAACTCAATCACCTGCGTAACGACCTGAAAGAGAGCTATCTTACCATCCGTTTCTCTGTAATGGAGGAACTCGATGCCGTCAGCCTAAATTATATTGAACTGTTCATCGTAGCGATGGAAAAGCTATTTGAGGTCGCCAAAGAACACCAATTTTCTATCAGTAAGGAATATCTAAAGAGTATTACCGAATGGGTAGCTACAAAAGAGATAGTAGAAATTCGGGATAAATATATGGGAGGTGGCCTGGAAATTGGCGGCTCAGGAGAAATAAAAGCCGGTAACGAGCAAGGGATCTTGGAAACGCCTTTCCTCCTGAAGTTTTTTAGTGGCTTGAAGCTTTCTGCCAAGACCAGTAAATCATTCAAAGAAACGCTCACCAAAAATATTGAGCCCCGTTTATCTGAACTTGTAACCCATTGCAACGACCTTATAAGAGAAGTCCTCATTGATGCCCACACAAAAGGGTTCCAAAACCTCCTCATCATTATAGAAGACCTGGACAAAATTCCGCTCGACGTTGCAGATAATTTGTTTTATACCTACTCCAATCAACTCACGCAGCTCGAAACCAATATTATCTACACTTTTCCTGTTGCCTTGTACTACCATACCCGGTTTAATACGATCCGGCATCATTTTACGACGATCCATGAATTACCCATGATCAAAGTCATAGAGAAAAATGCAGATCCCTATGAACCGGGGATTGAGGTCATTCGGAAAATGGTGGATCGACGTATGGAAATGAGCCTGTGGGAAAGTCCAGCTATTCTCGATGAAATGGTTAAGTACTCAGGCGGCTGCTTGCGTGATCTTTTCCTGATGATCAAAGAGGCCGCAGATACGGCTCTTGATGCGGAGCGTACTGTCATCCGGCAATCGGACTTTGACCGTGCACTTCAGGTCCTGAAGCGGGAGTATGACAACAACATTGCAGATAATCGGAAAGCTGATGGTGAATTGATTGCGGCGGACGCTTACTACGAGGTGCTTATTCAGCTCGCAAATAGTACCGATAAAAAACTCAAAAACACAGAAGCTGCAATGGATCTGCGCCAAAATCTCTGTATTTTGGGATACAATGGAGAGGGATGGTGTGATGTGCATCCCGTGATGAAAGAAGTGCTCCGCGACCGCGGCTTACTGGAGAAATAATGGCATCCACGACCCCAGATTCCTACTACGCGAATATAAATCGCCTCATTCGTTTTCTGACCCATACGGGTGGCGGTTATGCTTTTGTTTCCGCTAAAGACCAGGGATGGATGCCTGCCGTCAATGAAGATCTGGAAAGAAGAATAAAGGCCGAGGGAAAAATACTCCGTAGTGTACCGATCAACCTGGACAGCGA
>CAYGTH010001048.1:0-1703 GCA_964352745.1 uncultured Bacteroidia bacterium | reverse complement strand
GCCACGACGGGTATCCGCGTCAAATCTCTCGATTGGGTGGAGACATTTATGGAAACATACCGGGAGCATGTCGTTGCGGAATTTCGGGAAAACGTATATGCTTACTGTCGTGCTTCTCTGGAAGTAGAGAAAGGGAATACCCAACTGGCCATTCGTCTCTTGCATCAAATCAGTCACACCGATGTGCATTATCAGCTCAGTGCCCGGCAACTCCTGGCCAAAATCTACTACCAAAACGACGATTTGGAGGGCTTGCTGTATACGATCCAGGCCTACCGCCATTTTTTAAAGCGTAACCGGGAAATTCCTAATTCCCGACTGCAGGCACATCTCAGCTTTTTGACCCTGTTAAAATCGCTTGCCCTGATGCGCGATCGTTTGCCAACCTACGGTCAGGAAAAGCAGAAAATGACGCTACTCACATATCAAGCGAGAATGCAGAAGGCTGCTTCCTTGTCCGATCGTTCCTGGTTAATGGAGGCTTTTGAGGGGTTGAGGGAAAATACCCTTCGATCTACTCGTATTCGCTCAACCTAAGGATTGCTTCCTTTCAACATATGGAGGGTTCCCTTGAGTTCTTGGGCTAATATCGCCGAACCTCGGCTGAAACAGGGTTTTCTGGCAGAAATGAACTTTATCCATGCCCCAAAATGGCTAAAAGCGAACCTGCCTGTCAATATTGATATCCTCTTGCTACCCAGTAATGCCAATCTTCAATGGCTTCCTGCGTTTCCTCATCAACTTCTTCAGTCGCCTCCATTTGAGACAAAGGCACAGCGAAGGCAATGGCTAGCCGGATCGGAATCCGGCTATAGCAGCCTGCTAAGCAGTTACGAAAAAACTAACCTTGTTTGGAGCAGCCTTCGACATATACAAGCTTGGAAATTCCAGCATCCCGTAGGGGAAATGAACTCAATGATTAAACTTTTGCTTGTCATCGTTTATGCGGTTGAAAACAGCCAAGTCTCGGATGAAACAGGAATTTTTGCCAAAAAGAAACTAATCCGGAAAAACCTTTTAAAAGCCGGGTCAAACTTCCTCAAACAAAGCGTCCATCTTCAAATCGGTATCAACTAATCCCAGGCTATATTGATTCGGTTGCAGTCCGAATGTGGTTATCATAACCCAGGAAAGATGCTTGCGGGTCTTGGTTGCCTTACGGAATACGCTCATCTTCTGTCGTAAGGTTTCCGCATACGATTTTGTGAGGCTAAATACTTCTATGGAAAACTTTATTTCAAATAGATTGATGACGTGATCATTTCGATCCAACACAAGGTCAATTTGGGTTCCCTTCTCAGCGTTTGTGCCTTTCTTATGAAAGGTAGATGACAGGGAATAAACGCCGCCGATACTGAGTGCCTTTTTTATCTGCGGAATATGTTTCAGGCAAATACCTTCGAAGGCATAACTACTCCAGCTTTTATAGGCCTGTGTTTGACTGAGGTGCTTCCATGTACCGGCTCCTTCCTTCTGTTTGTTTTCCATAAATTGAAGGTAAAACAAAGAGTATTCATCCGTCAGTCGGAACAATTTTTCCCGTTTTTTCTTTCCAAATGGATAATAGGATGAGATGAAACCCGATTGTTCCAGTTCCTCCAGGATCTTTGAAGTGCCACCTCCACTTGATATGTTGGTCTTTTCAATCACTTCATTTCTGCTCATCCCCTGCCGCTTTCCGGCCAAAGCCCGAACTACTGCCA
>CAYGTH010001047.1:0-1704 GCA_964352745.1 uncultured Bacteroidia bacterium | reverse complement strand
ATCCAGATACGGCCCCGGATATCTTCCAGCAGATCGGTCAGGAAGTTGCCCGCTAGTTCCGGATAAGATTTAGTGGTGTAATTGGTGAATCGCTGACCATCAAATTTGCTGACACCCCGGTGCGTTCCAAGCCACAAAAATCCCTTATCATCTTCCAATAATGCTCGAACCTGCGACTGAATCAGCCCCTCAGAAGTGGAGAAGGATTCAACATTATATACTTGGGCACGACTTCGGCTAATTGTAGCAATAACTATTATTAGAAAAACCAAGTGCCACATCTTGGAATAAAAACAGAACTCCAAAAATGATTTCAACATATATTCCTAATCAATAATGGAAAACCAGAGAGTAAGAATTAAATACAAAATAATCGGAACTATGATTGCGATGATCAGATTTGATCTTTTCTGAGCCTTTATTCTTTCTCGTTTCTCCATCCTACGATTTTCTCGCGAGTCTAAAACGGCTTTAATCAAACTGTCATGTGAAATCTCATAATTAAACCCTCCAACAGAGTTAACTTCTTTTCGGATTAAATATGTACGTTCAAGTTCATTTAGCATTTCTTGGGTAAGTCCATTTTTTGAGTACTGGCTCAAAAGCGAGCGACTATCTACACTCATGCGACGGCCTTGCCTACTGATTGGATCAATCGACAATAACCCATTCTCAAATACAAGTTGAGCACCGAGTCGTTTTCCTTCATCAATTTCAAGAAGTTTATCCTTATAATAATTATTATATAAGTGTTTAAAATCAGGGAGATTATCGGTTGAGACGGTTGGAAAACCGCTTGGGCCAATATCTTGAACCTTACCATCAAATACTTCTTTTTCAATTGATACACAGACAATTTGCAATTGGAATGCTTCAATCCCAGCTTCCAATCCAGAGCTCAATTCCTGCTCGATTTTAGCCAATGCCGGTTCGGAGAACTCAAAAACGGAAGTACTAAATCTGTGGCCAAATTCAGAGTGCGTTTCGTTCCCTAATCGTGCAGGCTCTATGATTGCACTTCGTGCTTGATCTCGATTTAGCTTTTTAAGCTCATACCGCTTATGAAGAATAGTTGGAATCACGTCTTTCATAGTATCCAACAAACTTAACAGATCACTCCTAATGGATATCATCACTTTGGTTTTTACTGTTTGTGTCGCTTTTTCGAGTTGATCTGTAGGAAATAATTCTACTTTTTCTCTTAGCTCATTAGGGAATTCAGCATACAATAATTCGGCTAATTGATTGCGAAATAGTTCTTGTTGACGAATTGGATAAGTAAATAACTCCTCAAATTGGTCAAATAATAAAACAAATCGTTCCCGACTAGGACCTTGCCGACGCTTAAGCTTTAACCACAAACTCTCATCCTCCTCAAGCTTTCCCCAAAAATCATTTGAAGGAAGTGTCGGTATTTTGTCGATAAAGCTTCGGACAGTATCTAAGGGTGATATTGAAACCCCTTCAAGATAGTGGCCAAATCTAAATTCAATCGGAAAAAATCGATAACTTTTATTAATACTAGTATCAGTTATTCTTGGAATTAATCCTGCATTAATAAGGGAAGTTTTGCCATACCCAGATTTTCCAAAAAGAACTATTAATTTTTCGAGCATCAATAAATCATATAAATTATCAATATCAGCATCTCTCCCAAAAAACAGGTCTTTATCAAGTGTGCTGTATGGTTGTACACCTAGATAT
>CAYGTH010001046.1:0-1710 GCA_964352745.1 uncultured Bacteroidia bacterium | reverse complement strand
TTCGTTTTGGTTTACAAAAATCCACATACTCAATCCACACAGCATATGAAGTTTGTACCCATCACTTTTGTAATACTTTTCTTGTCTGCTATGGCCTTTTCTCAGGATATGACTCCGGTAGAAACTCCTCTTTGGGAAAGCGGTGCTCCCGGTGCACTCGGTGAGGAACCTCAGGACCAGCCTACCCTCACCTATTATCCGGTTCAGGCAGAAAATGCAAACCAGTCGGCCATTGTGATCTGCCCCGGCGGCGGATATGGCGCGCTCGCGATGGACCACGAGGGTGTTCAAATAGCAGAGTGGTTTCAAGAGCGTGGAGTAAGCGCATTTATTCTCAAATACCGCCTCGGAAGTGATGAATATCGGCATCCAGCCATGCTCAATGATGCCCAACGCGCGATCAGAACCGTGCGTGCGAATGCAAAAGCGTGGAATATTGACCCGAAAAAAATCGGTATGATCGGGTTTTCGGCAGGGGGCCACCTGGCTTCTACTGCAGGTACTCATTTTGATGCAGGAAATGCCAAGGATGAAGATTTCATCGAACGAGTCAGTTCCCGGCCGGATTTTCTGATTCTCGGCTATCCGGTAATCGCACTTGATGCCGAGTGGACGCATAAAGGCTCACGGAAAAACCTCCTGGGTACAGATCCCGATCCCGAATTGGTCAGATCCCTTTCCAATGAAACCCAGGTAACAGCCGAAACGCCGCCGACCTTCTTGGTGCATACGGATGAAGACACATCTGTTCCGGCTGAGAATAGCGTCATGTTTTACCTAGCCCTACGCAAGGCAGGTGTACCCGCAGAACTCCATATTTATCAGCGAGGCCGTCATGGATTAGGGATGGTCAAGGAAAAAGATGCGATTTTTGCCACTTGGGGCGACCGGCTTCATGATTGGCTGATCGTACAGGAAGTCATACCCGGTTCCTGATTCTGAGGCACTAATACTTCTGTATTTTATGTACCTGTCGCTGACCATTCTGTAAGGTCGTTTGCAGGAAGTACATACCCGGTGTAAGGGAATGCAGGTCCAGCGTAAGCGCATTTGCCGTCTGCCGGGAAGGCATAAGGGAATAGACTTTTCCCTGTACATCCCAGATTCGGGCGCCTTCTATTCGTCCTGCTTCTGATTGAATGTAAAGGAAACCTGGAGTCGGATTGGGGCCGATTTGAACAACTGTTTCTGCTAATTCGACTTGTACCTCCAATGCCCAATCCCGTCGAAAGAGATAGGTAATTCCGGCATCATAGAAGGTACTGTCATGTTGTGCATAAGGTACCCCGACTGCTGCTTCTCTTCCATTGAGCGCAATCGTATATCCAAAACCATCGAATTTGTTTCGGTAGGGAGCGGTGAATTTATGGATTTGCTGCCAATTGCCATTCGCCTGCAACTCAAAGGTATAAACGGCACCGGATTTATTTACTGAATCCTGATTCCCAATGGCAAAATCTTCTTGTACAGCTCCGATCAATGCGATTCCGCCTTGCATCGCGACATATCCAAACTGGCTGTCCCGATTGTAATTCGAGGCAATCAGCTCCTGCTGGAAATCCCATTGGCCAGAATTCTTTCGGTGATAAACTTCAACAGCCCCTGCACGGGTGACTGTCTCCCCGATAGTGAGATGACCTTCCCCCGGCTTGCCCACCATCAGGTAATCTCCGGCTATGGCCAGATAGCGTCCAAAGAAGACATAGAAAT
>CAYGTH010001045.1:0-1713 GCA_964352745.1 uncultured Bacteroidia bacterium | reverse complement strand
CTCAAATACTTATTGGTTTCGTATAGTATCGATAAAAATAAATGAATCTGATAACAGGTTAAATCACCAATCAAGCAGGTTTTCGTATATTAAAAAAAAGAAATACATGAGAGCGATAGAGTTCACGGCAAAAATAAAAAACGGAGTAATTCAGATTCCGGAGAAGTACAAGAAACTGGCTAACCAATTAGCTCGAATAATTGTATTAACTGATGAAGAAAACACTACCCAATCTCCCCAGAATATAGATACAATCCAATCTATTCTCACTCAACTAAGAGACAAAAAAGTTTTCAGTGAAGTAACAGATCCTATAAGCTGGCAAAGATCAATCAGAGATGAGTGGAACTAAAGGATTGATTGACTCAAATATATTTCATGTCAGATGGACTTGATGGTGCCGTTCGAATTTACAATCCTCTCTCAACATAAGAATCAGCAACATTCATTCTGATGCTGACCTTAGCTACCTATTTCACTCTCATCAATAGGTTATTGTCGCATTAATGAATAAATCAAAACAACAAATGAGGGAAAGCGAATATCTGATTCATTTCAAAAGTTTCACTAGCAATGAAACTTCCTCAGAGGCCTTCGTTTTGGCATTTACGCAATTGTGGAAGAAAGATAGGCAAAATACCAGCTTCGACCCTAAATTCCGTCGATTGATTGATCGAGTTTTTACATCATGTGATTGCTATGATAAAAACCCATCTAGACCTGAAGAAATAAGTGAGGAGGAATTACGTAATGAAGTTGCGCTATTGAGTCATATTTGGTTTGGCTAAATAATCTGCCGATTCCATCTAATTCGAAACCCCCACCTGCTGCCGACTTTTGGCTTTTCCATTCACCGCTTTCACCTTCTTTTCTTCCTTGAACACCACTTCTACCCGCAAGGCCCGTAGTCCGGTAACGCCTTGCAAATCTTCCAATTCGAGCCACTCTATATTCGGGGTAATCAGATTTTCAGCAACGAGGTATTCGAGGTAGTTGGCATACTCCTTAGCATCCCGATCCTGCGAATAGACGATCGCAATCTTATTCGGTTGAGTCAGCCGCTCGGTTGTTCCTTTGATATAGGCTTTGTCGATCCGTTTTTTGATGATCGCATAGCGAATGTTATACGCCCCTTCCACATCAAACTGCTTTTCGTCCATCCGAAATTTGATGCTGAGGGGATTGCTGTGCACGAGAATGAGCGAACAAATCTCCAGCGGGACTTTCAGGCTCGGCCGCAAATCGTGAACAGCATTTTCTACCTCACACAGCGTGATCAGTTGCCAGAGGCGAAGGTTTTGCAAATAGACCTCATGGAAATCTTTGTTATTCACCAAAGCTTGCCCGATATAGATATTGTGCTCTACGCCGTCTGTCTTATATTTTTCAAAATAATGCGGAAACATCTCCTGAGCCTGACTCTGTGCCCGGTCGATTTCCTTATCGATGCGGTCGTTGATCCGATCCACACTATCCTCAAAATCTTTGCGCTTGTCATACACTACGCCCTGTTTAGGATCGAGATGCTTGCCGTAGGTATCGACTGCAACGCGTAATTCCTCATTGAGGGTTTCCAACTGCCTAAATACAGGATAAATCTCCGAACGGAGGAATTCCAACACACTGACTTCATCTCCGGCCCCAAGTCCCTTGTGGAGGCTTTTGACATATTTTTCCATCCGGAATATCAATTCCTGATAGATGGGTAAATGG
>CAYGTH010001044.1:0-1722 GCA_964352745.1 uncultured Bacteroidia bacterium | reverse complement strand
CCGCTAAGGAAGAGGCGCTTATGATGAATAGTTGAAACTTGAGCTTGAAATTGAACTTCCTCTGTATCTCTGCGCCCCCGTGTCTCAGCGTTCAGTCCCAGCACATTACCCGACGAAGGCGCTTTGCCCCTTTCTGTCTTTGCGTTCATCAATTACACATTCGAGATCGTCTCCAGCGCAAGCATAAGCGCATGAGTTCCTTTTTTGCTGTGACCTTGTGCTTCCACCGCTTTATACAACTGATGTACCAATGCCAATCCGGGTAGCGAAAGATTCATGCTGCGGGCTTCACTCAGGGCAATTTCCATGTCCTTGACAAAGTGCTCAACATAAAATCCCGGATCAAAGTTGCGCTTGACAATGCGAGGGGCCAGATTAGAGAGGGACCAGCACCCCGCTGCACCGCCACTGATGGCTTGTAACATCACATTCAGATCAAGACCGGCCTTATGGCCATAGAGTAAAGCCTCACACATCCCGATCATGGTACCGGCAATAGTGATCTGATTACACATCTTGGTATGCTGACCTGCTCCTGCCGGGCCATTATAGATGATATTGCTACCCATGATTTCAAATAAGGGCATAATGGCATCGACATCGTCTTTGTCGCCTCCAACCATAATAGAAAGGGTCCCGTTTTTGGCCCCTACATCTCCGCCCGAAACCGGCGCATCAATTGATTTTACACCCTGGCCAGTTCCCTTTTCGTAAATACGCTTGGCCAGACTCGGCTCGGTCGTGGTCATGTCCACAACAAGGCTGCCAGCCTGAATGCCTGCATAGATGCCCTGTTCTCCAAAATATACTTCCTCCACATCTCTGGGGAATCCTACGATCGTAAAAATGATATCAGCTTGAGCAGCTACTTCTTTGGGAGAGTCAGCCCAGATAGCACCGTTGGCGATAGCAGCATCAGCCTTGGATTTTGTACGGTTATAGACGACAGCGGAATAGCCATTATCGATCAGGTGGCCTACCATGGAAATGCCCATAACGCCAGTACCGATCCAGCCAATGCGAGTAGAAGGAGTGAGAGAGAATGACATAGAAAATAGGTGAGGAGTGTAATATGTATGAAAGCGAATATCCGTAAGGATTTTCAGGATTCCACAAAAAATATAAAAAAGGTTGGTTTTGGCAAGTGATGAGCTGTGCAATGGGATTCATTGCTGATTTCCATCCTGAAAACACTTTCTTTTGAAATAAAATATAACGGTGTTATTGGGTCTGGATGCCGGATGGGTTAATAGAGAAGTAGGGGAGGGCTTCTTCTTCTGTCTTTCCTCATTCTGACACCTGACTCCTATTCCTTTATCCGAATATTCCGATAAGAAGCCTCGGCAGGAGGACCGCTATGAATTTGCAAACAAATATTTCCGCTGAGGGAAATGCTGTCCACGGTTTCTGTATAAGCCAAAACGTGATACCCATTGAGCCAAAAGTGAATGTCGGGCCCTTCACAGCGAATGCGGATATCATTCCAGTCATCAGGGTTGAGGAATTTATTAATCGCGCTTTCAGGAGGGTGTAGGAGAAATACCCGACGGCGGGATTCGTCATAAAGAGAAGCCCAAATGGGACGTGTTTCCATGGAGCCAATGTCGCATTGGTAGCCAATCACCTCATGATGATCTGGAATGCGTTCACTCCGAAATTGAACGCCGGCATTTTTGCCTTCGCCGGTCAGTTTGGCCTGAAGGCGTAGCTCGAAGTCGCCAT
>CAYGTH010001043.1:0-1727 GCA_964352745.1 uncultured Bacteroidia bacterium | reverse complement strand
GATAGGAGCAAGACACATAATACGATGGATTTCATATCTGATTTGCTTGATAATGAGTGATGAAGAAGAGGAAAGAAATACAGGAAGCCTTTATTCTTCCTCAAAAGGAGTTCCGGCTGGCTGCTTGTCATGTTCCCGCTCTTCTTCAATAGTTCCTCCTGGGCGACTTTCGCTTGCGTCCCGGATCACGCGGTAGTCCTCATAGCCTTTGCGAACGGCCTTGATTTCCCAGTCAAATTCATAATTTCCATTCCCATCAAACAATTCCACTACTTCAAATCCCGTAGCGGACTTTTGGGTTACGGCCATTCCTTTGGAGCTGCCGGATAGGGGCGTTAGAACGACGGTCATCCCCTCACTTGCTGCTACAATTGCAAAATGCTCAGAGAGACTTACCTGCGCGACCCCATTGACGAGTTGGGCAGTTCCGCGCTCGTAAGCTGCGGCTTCCGGCCCTTCGAGGGAAGCATACCAGATTTCTTTACCGGGTTGGTCGGGGTGCTCCATCCGGAAATTTTTCACATCGCCAAATACAATCCCTTGCCCGGAAGAATTGACATACATCCCCGCTTCTTGTGAGTTGGCATCATACACACTGATGTATCCACAATCATTACAGCCACTGAGCCAGGTGAGGACTGTGTTACGGGCATTGTTCGGACCTCGTGTGACGATTCTGCCGATATTGTTGGCAATTTCCATATAGGCGCGCTCCTGGGAGGTTGAATTATGGATGCCCATAAATCCAAAATCCTGGTTTCCATTGGTAAAGCCAATCACCGCATTTTTTGAGCCGGAGGCGCCAAAAAACTCAACCGCTCCAAGGGTGGAGCCATACATGCGTACTTTTCTATCACCCGTAGTCAAATCTTGCATATCGAGATTTCCACGGACGGTAAGGGTTGAAGTAGGAGAGGTGGTCCGAATGCCTACGGAATTCCCGACATAGTTAATGGAAGAGCCATTGACATTCCAGGGCTGTGTGATAGTGCCTGCGCCCCATTTGGTGCCATTCCAGGTCAGGACATTTCCCGTAGTCAGTGCGGTGCTATCCACATCTCCAAGGTCGCTCAGGAGATGATCGGAGAGATCCGCAACCTGTTGGGCCTGTAAGCTAAAGGGAACACTTTCCATAGGGGTGGTGCCGAGATTAACAAATCCGGACCCGGCGTCCATCGCCACTTTTAATTCAACCTCACCCGTTTCCCAGGGGACGCTTTCCATGGAGCCAGAAAGGACGGTTCCTTTTCCAATTACGGTAGAAATAAGCCCCCTTTCGTCAGAAGTCAGGTTTTGGGTTTCTTCATAAACCGGTACCCCAGCAGAAAGCAAGGTAAATCGGATATCGACGACTTGATTACTCAGCAGGCTGCCGCCATCGCGGATAACTGCTTGATAATTGATGCCTTCTGGTAATTGGGCGAAAAGGCTGCCTGCCATGCAGCAAACAAGCATAAAGGCGAGTAAGAAGATTCGAGAATAAGAGAGCAGGGAATTGAAGGGAGATACGACTTTTTTCATAAGGCTGTATTAGCGGGTTGAAGGTGATACAAATCGGCACAAATAGAATTGCCTTACCCCCTTACGCGAAGTTTTTCGGCAAAAGAGATCATCGACACCTATAATTTTTTGTTTTTTCCTAACTGCTTAGCAGTCTGCTATAGCCGGGTTTCGGTCCGGCTAGCCAGATGGCTTCGCTTTGGCGAATAATGATTGGCGGACCGGAA
>CAYGTH010001042.1:0-1728 GCA_964352745.1 uncultured Bacteroidia bacterium | reverse complement strand
GTTGCAGTTCTTTGACCTTTCGGGTCGTGTGGTTTATAGCGAGGCCCTCCAAGACACTCAGGAAACCATAGTCCGGAAACTTACACCTGCCTTGCCTCCGGGCATTTATCTGGTTCGGGCTACCGGTAATAACTGGGAGCTTACGAAGCGGATTCTGATCCAATAAGAACACGGGTCGGGTAAGGTAGAACGCCTGCAATACCCGGCCTGAATTTCATGCTTGGGCTTGTGGGTTAAGCGGGTTCCAATTCCGAATCCGGGAAAGGGGAGCGCATGTTATTCGCATATTTTATTCTTTCCCAAGGCTTAGTAAAATTAGCTAATATAATAGCTATTATAAGATGAAAACATTATATTGGGATAATATATTAACCCAATGAATAAATATAGCATAGCGCAATTACCAACAGATGTATTACAGGGTACAGCTATACGACATCGCCAAGTGCGGAAACACCTGAAGTTGTCTCAGGCGCAACTGGCTGATCGATCCGGAGTTTCGCTGGGGAGTATCAAACGATTTGAACAAACGGGCAAAGTTTCTTTTGAGGCACTGTTGAAATTAGCTCATGTATTGGGACACTTATCTGATTTTGAAGCCCTTTTTAGCCCTATTGATAATCTGCAGAAAATCGAACAATTGTTTAGTGATAAAACACGGGGCCAATGATACATGCAAAGCGCTTGGTTGTTGCGATTATCATAAACAAAGTGGAGACAGAGCTGGGAGAACTCGTTCAAGAGGGTCGTAATATATATTTCAAGTATTACCCTGATTTTATTGAAACAGACCTACAGATTTCTCCTTTCAAATTGCCATTGTCAACAGAAATTCTCTTTCCGGATACCTCCATTTTTGATGGCTTGTTTGGCGTGTTTCATGATTCCTTGCCGGATGGCTGGGGACGCTTGCTGTTGGATCGGGCTCTGTTGAAAAGGGGAATTTCGTTGAATAATATTAGCCCCATGGATCGCTTGTCTTTTGTAGGACACTCAGGAATGGGGGCATTGGTATATAAGCCGCCTGCAGATTCAAACCCTGCTTCTTTTGAATTGCCTGAACTCGATGCAATCGCTCGGGAAACACAAAAAGTCCTGGAAGGAAACAGCACCGATATCATTGATACCTTATTTTCCCTCGGGGGATCTTCCGGGGGGGCAAGGCCCAAGATTTTCATAGGATATAACCCTGCTACGGATCACCTGATGAGCGAAGCAGAACAGTTGCCTGAGGGATATGAACATTGGATCATAAAATTCCCTTCCGCTACTGATCCGGTAGATATTGCCCAAATAGAGTATGCCTATTATCAAATGGCATTAGACGCAGGACTTCAGATGAGTACGTGTAAGCTTTTTCAGGGAGTTTCCGGCAACTATTACTTTGGGACCAAACGCTTTGACCGCCAGGAAGGCAGGCGAATTCATATGCATTCAGCCAGTGGTTTATTGCACGATAATTTCAGATTAAGCAACATAGATTATGGCCACCTGATGGATGCTGCCTTTCGCCTTGAACGGCATGTTGAAGCCTATGAAAAAGTATTGCGTCTGGCCGCCTTTAATGTGTATGCACACAATAGAGATGACCACAGCAAGAATTTCTCTTTCCTGATGAATGCTCAGGGAGAATGGTCATTTGCCCCTGTGTACGACCTCACTTTTTCCGTATCTTCTCATGGATTTCACAGCACCACCATCGCTGGTGAAGGACAATCTCCCGGAAGG
>CAYGTH010001041.1:0-1729 GCA_964352745.1 uncultured Bacteroidia bacterium | reverse complement strand
AAAGCCGGGGAACGGAAATGGCAACCCTGGCGATGTATTGCTTTTGGACCGGAGAAAAGGAACTTGGCAAATTAGAAGGCGTAGTGGAAACCCAGGCGGGATTCATGGGAGGGCGTGAAGTCGTTCAAGTGAAATTCGATCCAGTGCTTACCTCCTTTCACGATGTGCTGGAATCTGCAAAAGCGGTGCAATGCGCCAGCGAGGTATTTACCCAAAATCGGAAACAGCAAGCCGAAGCAGCAAAAATCATTGGTAAAACCGCTCAGGAAGGGACTTTTCGGGCAGACCATCAACCCAAGTATTACCTAGCCCGAACCGCATATCGCTATGTCCCCATGACTCAGTTACAGGCAGCGCGGGTGAACAGCCTGATTGGGCAAGGGAAAAACCCGGATGCTTTCCTCTCCCCTCGCCAGCAAGGTTTATTGGATTATATCCAAAACCACCCCAATGATGGCTGGAAATCGGCGGTGAATATAGATTTTGAAAAAGCCTGGGAGCAGGTACTGGCAGTAAAGAATTCCTGAGGTGCGCGAAAAGACCTCACAGGTTTCCAACATGGTCAATATCACAGCATAAAAATCCTCAAGCAGTCCCGATAAAACGCAGACGGCATCCACTGTTAACCCCAGCCATTTGGCTGGGATTAGGAGCTGGATCATACTACTAGACATTTCATACCAAAAATTTTATTTCCAGACAGGATTAACAGAATGTACAGGATCAAAATGCTATCAATCAGGCTATTCATATCCTGTTAATCTTGTAAATCCTGTCAAAAAAACAAGCAAGAAAAATTTTGTCTGGTAGTATGGAGCTGGATACATTATTCTTTTCCGATTTTATGCTCACCCTGCCCCGCGTTTTTTCTTCGTTGCCGAATACTTTATCTTTAAGCCAATGCAACGGCAAAAAGGCATGAAAAGTAAAATCGTAGTTGACGGCAGGGAAATCGCAATTCAGCAGGTGAATGATTCGGAGTATATCAGCCTGACAGATATGGTTCGGAATTACGAGTCGCCCAGTGATATCATTCAAGCCTGGATGCGTACCCGTGCTACCGTGGAATTTCTCGGGGTTTGGGAGCGAATGAACAACCCGGATTTTAATCACCCCGATTTCGAGGTGATTAGAAATGAGGCGGGGAGCAACACCTTTACCCTCTCTGTAAAAAAGTGGCAGGAAACGGTCAATGGAATTGGATTAAACTCTCGTGCCGGGCGCTATGGGGGTACCTACGCGCATGTGGACATCGCTTTTTCTTTTGGGGCCTATATCAGTGCTACTTTTCAGTATTTGTTGATTCGGGAGTTCCAACGGCTCAAAACCGATGAAGCGGATCGCCTAAAACAAGGCTGGGACTACCGGCGATTCCTCGCAAAAGTCAATTATCCCCTCCAGACAGAGGCCATCAAAGAAAGTATCATCCCGCGGCTTGCCAAAAGCGAACATGGGTTGGCCTATGCCACCGAAGCCGATATCATCAACATTGCGCTATTTGGATGTACTGCCAAACAATGGCGCGAAGCCAATCCCGACCTTGCTGGCAAGGGCAATCTTCGCGATTATGCATCTGCCCTGGAACTCACCGTACTCTCCAACCTCGAAAGCTTCAACTCTCAGTTGATCCGAAAAGGAGCGGGTAAGGAGAGTCGCCTGGAAGCGCTTATGGATATGGCCCGCTTTCAGCTTGGCGTTTTCTCGAAGGATGATCGCTTGCTTATAGACG
>CAYGTH010001040.1:1277-1730 GCA_964352745.1 uncultured Bacteroidia bacterium | reverse complement strand
GTGAATAGTGGGAACTTACTGAGGAAACTATTTAATAATCGATGGAATGACAAAAATAGTACAATGAAAGTATTCAATTCCTACAATGAAAACGTACCAAAAATGGTTTCGGGAAGAGATGTTTTAATTTTTGATGTGAGAGATGGATGGAAACCATTATGTGATTTTCTCAATGTTCCCGCTCCAACATTTGACTTTCCACATGTCAATAAGCGAAATCAATTCCTTAATTTGTACCTTTCTAAGCTGCAGGAGTAAATATGAAGATCGTTCACATTTTGTTCTTTTACCCTGTGGTCCGGACCCCTAATTTTCGGACACAATTACAGAAAAGTAGTGAAATTAATTAAGAAGTTAAAATATTTCAATTTTTCGGATTTTAATGCGTGTTGGAATCTGTTTTCAAAGTTGCCAAGGGGACATTTAGACGTGGAACGCTCAAGGTAAAGCGGA
>CAYGTH010001040.1:352-1267 GCA_964352745.1 uncultured Bacteroidia bacterium | reverse complement strand
TAAAGCGGACCTTTTTTCTTTCGATGTCGATGATTTCTCTGGCGATGTTGCCTTGATCCCACTGCTGCCAAAAAGTCATTGGCGGGAGGTTGAGGGTCGATCCGTGGATTCTTTCGTAGTTGTAAAAGTGGTAAAAAATCGTGAGATATTCTCTCAGTTGGAGCAAGTCAAAGAAAGAATTTCCTTCGATTGCCCGAGCGAGTATGGCATGAAATGACTCTACGTGGCCGTTCTCCTGGGGCGTGTAAGGGTGGGTGAAGGTCTGGATGAGGTAGTTGTCCTGAAAGAAGTTTCGGAGCTTTATGGCGCAAAATTGGGGCCCATTGTCGTTTCTGATTTCAATATGGGTTTCCCAGCCATGAACCTGATGGGGTTCGAGGTGGTTTTCAATGACCTGGATCCAGGCTGCCTCGACCTCCTGCTGGCGCATATGGAGGCCGAGATCCCAGTGCAAGACCGCCCGGGTAAACACGTCAAGAATGGTCAGTACGTAGCCGTGGCGGCGTATTCCTTCTATCCAAACCAGCTTAATATCCATCTCAAAAAGACGCAAAGGCTGCTCCGGGCAGACGATCCGATACTTGACGTATTGCTTGGATTTTCGCTCAGGACGAGTTTGCAGGAGCCGGGCTTCCTTCATCAATCGGTAGAGTTTTTTGTGGTTGATCAAAAATCCCATCAGGGTCAATTTTCCGTGCATTCGATGGTAGCCATAGTCAGCCAGGGGGTTGGACAGAACCCCCCGAACCGCGATAATCACGTCTTCATTTGGTCGCATAAAAACCTGATTACCAATCAATATAGGCGTTTGGGTGCTAGGAACTCGCCCCGCTTTTCCCCCGCTTGGGCGGTGGTACAACTGGTGCTTGCTCAGACCAGTTATCCGCAAAACAGTGGCCCGTTTCATGCCCATTT
>CAYGTH010001040.1:0-342 GCA_964352745.1 uncultured Bacteroidia bacterium | reverse complement strand
TAGAGCAGGGACTACTCGTCTTCCAACTGTAGATTGCGCTGACATTCTTGCCGATACTGGGCATGGATATCCAATCCTATTTTCCCCAAAGCTTCATATTTTTTCCGCCAGGAATAGTAGGTAGATGGATAAATTCCGTACTTGCGTAAAGTAACTTGAAGGCCATTCATTTCGACTTCGGAAATAATGGCGAGCTTCTCTTCCAGGCTCAATCTGGGTTTCTTTGCCATGATCAAAATTACAGTTTAGTTCCGTAATCTTGTCCGGGTAATTAGGGGGCCAGTACACGGGATACGACAAAGATGACATTTCAAAAGCGGACATAGACAAAGCTATAAATGA
>CAYGTH010001039.1:0-1732 GCA_964352745.1 uncultured Bacteroidia bacterium | reverse complement strand
TGGCGTGAGCTTGCAATGGTTAATGATAAATCACCAAACATGTTGCTAGATAATTTCTCAGGGTCAAACTCGCACTCAGAGGATCGTCTCAAAGTCTTATTGATATCTGATCATAAAGGGCTTCAATCAGCACTAGCTGAACGTTCTCAATATGGAACGGTCTTTGTTAATAACGAACAGCAGGCTTCAGACATTTTGAAAAAAGATACTTCAGTTATTGCTATTTTAATTGATGCTGCGCTTATGCAATCTACTCCAGCGGAATGGCTTAGAAAGCTGAGAGAGCAATTGGCTTGGTCGGGAACCCCTGTGCTATTTTTAATCCCTCCGAATCAAAATGAAACCAAGATATTGTTAAATAAATTCCAGGCGCATGTGGTGGAATACGACGAAAGGATGATATCTCCTACTGAAATTGTCAATAAACTACAAAGTATACTGACTAAAGGAACACTCTAATATGAGCGATCAAATATTACAAAAAAATACCAATCGAGGTTTCACCTTGATAGAAATAATGGTTGCCGTAACGATTATTGGAATTCTTGCGGCTATAGCGAGTCCTTTGTATAAAAATTACGTAATACGTTCTAAGGTGGCAGAAGCTTTTGTTTTTGCCGATGCGGAAAGAATTAAGGTCATTGAAAAACGCATGGAAAGCTCTAACGCTAATATTGCGACATTCTCTGAACCAAAGGTGCATATGACTAGTTTGAAGTGGGTGCCTGTAGTAAATAACAATCCTGTCGGAAAATCAGTTATCGGATATATTCTTCCCACTATGGATTTAAAAGGTCTTGGGTTGAGGGATACGTTTGCACTTGAGTATTTTTATAATGGCTCTTGGCGTTGCGTTAATGCAGCTAATGCGATTGGTCGCGATGCAGTGTCTACCAATAAAGCACTTGATGACAAGTACCTTCCAAGTAGCTGTCGTACTGGAGCAGGATTGTTGGCGGCACATCCTAAAGCTCCAGCAGGCTGCCCCCCTGGAACACAGAAAGCACAAGTGAAAGATGCTAACGGGAAGCAGCAGCAAGTCTGCCAGCGACCTAAGGCTCAGACACAACCTCAGACACAACCTCAGACAAAACCTCAGACAAAACCTCAGGCTGTGGTTAAGCCCCCTGCCTGTCCTATAGGTCAAGACTGTAGTCACAAGGATTCTAAATGCCCAGCGGGGCAAGAATATATAGGACAAACCTCGGTGGTTGTGCGCGATCAACACAACCCCTTTGGCTCGAATGTTTATACAACTAAGACTACGAATGTTCCCGCTCAGTGCGTAGCAAAATGTAAAGACGATTTTGTTTTTAACCCCAATGAACCTTCAAAGTGCGCATTAGCCCCCACAAAAAACAATCATACTTGTCGAGGCCCTAAATTTATTTGTGAGCGAAGCCATGTCACTACAGGGGCTCCGTGTACAGCTGACGCTCCCTATGCTGCCAATTTCATTGAGAATTTAAAAGATGGTTCTCGTTATGTGACAAGGGGCTGTGTTACACAGCAAGAGGCATTTGACGCTGACAAGTACAATAAAAGCCATAAAGAATGTAGAGATTATAATGTTGTAGTACTACAAGACGCTCACTTTAAATGTACATACGCTTGCCATGGCGATGCTTGCAATCTTGAATCCGTTCCAGATCATCCTGCAACATGGGCTGACGGTAAATCGTCAACAGATTTACCTGATCAGTTTAATGCTCCTTAAAGGTAGGTTTCAGTA
>CAYGTH010001038.1:0-1736 GCA_964352745.1 uncultured Bacteroidia bacterium | reverse complement strand
CGCTGACCGCGTGCATGGGGAATGACGCCAGTACCTGCGTTGTATGCCGTTTGTTTTCCGTCTCGGCTATCAATCCCATTTAAGATAAACCCAGCCAGTTTCTCCTCAGACCACATACCCGGAGAGAGAGGGAGTTCCACTGCATCTCGCTTCAGTTTTGTGCGTAATTGTGGAACGGATATCTTTATGGGAACCAGATAATCAGCAAAAGACTTCTGAAATACCTCCTGAAGTAATTCTACGTCACAACTTTCCAGTGTTTGAAATCTCATATACTGATTCGATTACAAAGAAAGATAGTGAAAAACGTGAAGTTACCCACGCCGTGGCTGTTTTCAAGCGTATTTATACGCAAAAAAATTCCGACAAATACCTACCTGTGAGGCGGGGAAATGGGCTTTAATGTTACTTTCTGCGGATTGTTTCCATAGAGAAGAGTAAGGACAAGTGCATCTTGCTTATGTGTTAGGGAAAAGCACGTTTAGCACTTCTCAAGGAGAAGCAAAGGAGCCCCGGCGAACTTTATTCGTCGGGTTTTTTATGTCCTGGCCCCAGATCGAAAAAAGACCATCTCCAGAAGTGGACATTTTTTCGGATAAAATGTTTGCAAGCGGAGATATAGGAAGCAGGTTATTTCGCTGGTTTTAGGTCTTTTTTTCAAAAGTTCACCCCTTTACTCACTGCTCATAAGGGGTTTTCATGTTACTTTTTGAAAATAGTTTCCATGATATCCCGAATAAGGAAGTGCATCTTGCTTATGTGTTAGGGAAAAGCACGTTTAGCACTTCTCAAAAAGAAGCAAGGTAGGCCCGACGAAATTATTCGTCGGGTTTTTTTATTCCCCCAATCTTTCCAACCTTTTGACTAAGAAATCTGTTATTTGAATCAGGTCTCAACCCATACAAACGCGTCTTTTTTGTAGTTTTACTAAAATTTTCCCCTATGGATCAATTACTTGAGATTTCAGATCAGAAGAAACAGCGGAGTTATATACCAGAAGAATATTCAATTACGGACTGGGCGGGGCTGGAGCCCTTTTACCAATACCTGATGGAGCAGGAACCCACTTCCCTTGCGGAATTGGAAACCTTCTTGCTACAGCGAGACGAATTGGAGGCGATGGTATATGAGGATTATGCATGGCGCTATATCAAAATGACCTGTGACACCCAGGATGAGGAACGCTCAGCTTCCTATCAGTATTTTTTGAAAGAGATTATGCCGCATTTGTCGGTATATGACGATAAACTCAATCGGAAGTTAGTTGAGCATGCCTTTTTTGATCAACTCGATCCCATTCGGTATCAAACATATACCCGTTCTTTAAAAAAGGAAATCGAGCTGTTTCGGGAGGCAAATATTCCGCTTTCAACTGAATCCAAAACCTTGTTTCAGGAATTCGAATCGCTGGTTGGAGCGATGACCCTGGATCACGAAGGAAAAACCCTGACGTTTCAGCAGGCTGCAAAATTCATGGAAGATTACGACCGTGATTTACGCAAGCAGGTATGGGAGCAAATTTCCCTTCGCCGTGAGCAAGATCGGGACAAGATCGACGATGTATTCGATAAGCTCATTTCGGTGCGCAACCAAATGGCCCAAAATGCCGGTTTTGAAACCTATACCCAATACCGCTTTACGAGCTTAGGGCGATTTGATTATACTCAGGCCGAATGCCGGGCTTTTCATGATTCGGTAGAGAAGGTCGTTAAGCCCGTGTTTGCCACTTTGCAAGA
>CAYGTH010001037.1:0-1738 GCA_964352745.1 uncultured Bacteroidia bacterium | reverse complement strand
CTGTTGTTCGTATTTTTGCTAAACACAAACTAATAGAAATTTTCTGAAGCCATGGCCTTTTTTTTTCGCTGGCCAAAACGCAAAACTAATGACTAGGTAGTCTGTATTTATTTTAATTTCATCTTTTACGGAATTGTATCTTTTTACCATTTGACCACTTGAATGAATAAAAGTGATATTGAATAGGCAATCTTCGCATTCTGATTTAATAAACAAATTATGATTCGCTGGATTTGGAAAAATTATTATCCTATTATTTAAGTGATATGGATTTTGAATTGATACGGTGTTGGTTAATCTTAAATTATCGAAAAATACATGACTGCATTCCAAACAAGCGGGTGGTACATCAAATCCGAATCGTTCTTTTGCAAGAACTACTATCACAGTATCTGGAGTTAACAATTCGTCTGAGTAATCAATATCCATTTCAAATTGTTCGTAAGAAGATACCTCATTTAAAACTAAATTCGCTTGACCTACAGTATCTCTATTGTTATTCAAAACATTGTAGCTGGTAAGATATACGTCGACGTAAGTTCTCAAAGAATCACAATTTCCAAGAAGTATGGCTTTATAATCGCCAATAAGCTTGTATGGTTTAAAGTCAATAGACCATCCTGGTTTAACCGCACTTTCTCCTGATATTATTCTCATGACATAGCCAATAATAGCGGGTTGATTCTATTTTTCGGCTAGGGATAATTGTTAAGTGCTATTAATATAAATCAATGAGGTACTTAAATGAGGCTGAAATATTGCCCTATATACATGCTGGAAAAGAAATTGAACAATTCCAAGGAGCTTATAATCATAAAGGTTTTACATGTATTCGATATGTGGCACTTGGTAAAGATAAGAGGGGTTATTATGGGCTGATTTTCGAAAAATTTAATGACTCAGGCAAAGGAGTGGAAAGTATTTATGATTATTCAAGTGTAGAACCTGATGACTTATACGGCAAAGAAATAGGACCTTTTGAAACTTTTGAAAAAGTATGGGTAGCTATAAACAGTGTCGCAAAACTGGACTCCAATAGGTATCTGATTTCAGGACAACTAGATATAGCAATATTACAAGAGGCTAATAAATCCTGAATTGAAACCCAGCTTAGCCTAATGGTTCTTGGGATGAGATACTACATGGTTAGACATATTTAGTATAGTGCAATGGATCAAAGTTCAAATCGTATGGTTACGCTTCATGAGCGGATTATTCAGGAATTTATTAAGAAAAAAAGGCCTCCTGAAAGCATCCGGGCCCAGGTAGATCTTGGGTACTCATTTGAAAATCAGGTTTTGATCATATTTGAAATCAGGCCAAGTTGGAGGGATGAACACAAAAAAATCCAGGTTCCTATCGCCAAAAGTCGTTTTATCCAATCAAGAGGTATTTGGAAATTGTATTGGCAAAGGGCCAGTGGTAAGTGGGAGCTGTGTGAACCCAATGGCGAGATAGAAAACATTTCCGAAGTGTTGAAAACGATAGAGGAAGATTCATATGGATGTTTTTGGGGATAAAAACCAACCATGAACCAAAAGCACCTACAAACCTTAGAGCACTTCCTGACCAGGACCCCCATGTGGATTCATCCGATTGATCAACCCACGATCGTCTCATTCCTACACGGGTTTGAAGCGGGCATCGGCGAGCAGACCTTCACAAGCGAAATCAAAACATACCTCACACTACTGGACAAAATTTTTCTTGCTTGTTTTTTGACAGGATTTACAAGATT
>CAYGTH010001036.1:392-1747 GCA_964352745.1 uncultured Bacteroidia bacterium | reverse complement strand
GATGTGGCACGATTTGCGGATTCAGAAGGCTATCTGGACGATTTTCACCATACCCTCTGGCCCTATCGGGATTGGGTGATCGAAGCGTTCAATAAAAATCTCCCCTATTCTGACTTCATTCTCTGGCAAGTGGGGGGGGATCAAATGCCCAATCCAAGCAGTGAGCAAATACTGGCTACTGCCTTCAACCGCAATCATAAGCAAAACTCAGAAGGAGGCGTGATTCCGGAGGAGTTTCGGGTGGAGTATGTTGCCGACCGCACCAATACAGTCGGGTCAGCCTTTATGTCTCTCACGGTTGGCTGTGCCAAATGCCACGACCACAAATATGACCCCTTCAGTCAGGAAAACTATTACCAATTATTTAGTTTTTTCAACTCTACAGTGGAGCGGGGGGATGGTATCTTTAGCCACAATGCCATCGAATACGGCCAAAAAGTCTCCAACGAATATTCCATGAATGCGGGGCCTGTATTACCGCTTCCTGATCCAAAAGTGGCCGAAATCCGGGAGTATCTACTTCGATCGATTGAGAAAAAGCAAGACAGCCTCCACCATCTGGCAAAAGAGAATACCGATGCATTCCAGCAATGGCTGGAACAGCAAAAAACAGCACGAGCTTTAGAACAAGCCGTCCGACAGACTACCGTCAGCTATCTTCCCTTTGATGATATGGCAAATGGCAAGACGACGGACGCCAGACCAAGAGCACCCAAAGCGACTTATTGGGGAGACATCGCCCCGGTGCCGGGGAAAAAAGGTATGGCCCTAAGAAGCAACGCCTATGGTCAACTCATAGCCGAGGGAGAACCCTCCGCCTTTGAACGTATGGAACCATTTACTATCAGCTTCTGGATCCAGACACCCAAAGTATTTGACGAAGCCCACGTACTCTACAACGGCAACGACCGCATCCAGGGCTATCGAGGCTGGGATATTGTACTAGATACCAATCGGGTTCATTTTCGCCTCAATCATGCCCATCCCTACCAGTCGCTGGATATCCGGACGCCTGAAGCCCTGCCTCTCAATGAATGGGTACATTTTGTCTGGACCTATGATGGCTCCAGCAAGGCAGAAGGTATGAAGGTCTACCAAAACGGCAAACCCATTGAGGCAGAAATCAGACGAAATTATCTCTACCGCTCATCCAAGCCCTATTTTGATCCGGTAGCCACTGTTTACAAACCCTACAAAGGCATCATCATTGGCAATCGCCATTACGATCAGGATTTTACCGGAGGCTTGTTGGACGAAGTGCGTATTTTGAATCGGGAAGCAGAGGAAATGGTGGCGATGTATTTGTACGAGGAGGAAAGCGCAAAAAAAGCCTTTCGGGAAGCCATCGCTAACGA
>CAYGTH010001036.1:0-382 GCA_964352745.1 uncultured Bacteroidia bacterium | reverse complement strand
TTCTATGACCTCTTTGTTGACCAAATACTGGAACAGGAACGAAGGGAACTCAGAAAGCTACAACTCCAGGAAATCCAGGCCATAGACACCGTCCAGGAAATTATGGTGATGGGGGATATGGAAAACGAAAGACCCACCTACGTATTGGATCGGGGCGTGTATGATGCCCATGGCAAGCCTGTTAGCCGCAATGTACCCGAAGCGATCTTGCCCTGGCCGGAAGATTTACCTAAAAACCGTTATGGCCTGGGACAATGGCTCATTCACCCCGATCACCCGCTTACTTCTCGAGTAGCTGTTAATCAGTTCTGGTATTTGATGTTTGGCCGGGGAATCGTGGAGACGGTGGAAGATTTTGGCAATCAGGGATCTTTGCCTACTC
>CAYGTH010001035.1:0-1748 GCA_964352745.1 uncultured Bacteroidia bacterium | reverse complement strand
CATCGAATAGTAAATATTGTTAAAATCGCTGCCAATTTGAAATAGGGACAGGTATAAGCCAGGGGAGGGCAGTCGAATTTTTTATCCCTGATCGGGTCTTTTACGACCCGATTCTTCGCCGTACATTTGCGCCATGTCAAGAAGGATCAAACCCTTTACTGCAGAAATGCACCTTATAGACGCCGCCTCAGATGGCCGCGCAGTTGCCCGCCATGATGGGCAAGTCATATTTGTGGAACGCGGTGTGCCGGGAGATGTGGCCGACGTTCACGTCTTTCGCAAGCAGAAAAAAATGATGGTCGGTCGTATCGAATCCATCACGAAACCCTCCGAGTCCCGGATCGAACCTGTCTGCGAACATTTTGGCTTGTGTGGAGGCTGCAAATGGCAAATGATGGACTATAAAACCCAGCTGTTTTTCAAGCAGAAGCAGGTGGAAGACGCACTTGCCCGGATTGGGAAAGTGGAGGTGGGGGAGCAGTTGCCGATTCTGCCCAGCGAGTCCGATTATTTTTACCGAAATAAGCTCGAATTTACCTTCAGCAATAAGGCCTGGCTGACACTGGAGCAGATTCAAAGTGGAGAAACTTTTGAGCATCGGGTAGCAGGATACCACACCCCTCGCGCATTTGACAAAATCATTGACATTGACACCTGCCATTTGCAGCGCCCGGTAGTTAACGATATTCGGAATGAGGTTCGGGATTTTGCCAGAGCAGAAGGCATTACTTTTTTCGACATCCGTACCCACGAGGGATTTTTGCGAAGCCTGGTGTTTCGGACTTCTGAGCATACCGGCGAATTGATGGTCGTCCTCATCGTGGGGCAGGATGATCCGGAAAAAGTGGGCAAGATTTTCACCCATCTGGAAGGCAAATTTCCTGAGATTACCAATTACCTCTGGATTCACAATCATAAGGCCAATAGCAGTTTCTCCGACCTGCCGTTTCGCAGTTGGAAAGGACCTGAATACATCACGGAGCGCTTAGGCTTTTTTGATTTTCGAATCAGCCCTACCTCCTTTTTTCAGACAAACCCCCGCCAGGCCGGAAGGCTCTATGGAGTCGTGAAAGATTGGCTGGCAGATTCCTTGCCGGAAGGAAAAGAGAAACATGATGTTGTCTATGACCTCTATTCCGGGACGGGAAGCATCGGCATATTTGTGGCCGAATTAGCGGAGAAAATCGTCGGAATAGAATATGTAGAATCCTCAATAGCGGATGCCTGGGAAAATGTCAAACTCAATGACCTGGACCATTTTTCATTCTACGCAGGAGATATGAAAAAAATCCTGACCCCCGAATTTGTAGACATGCAAGGGCGTCCGGATGTCATCATTGCCGATCCGCCGCGTGCAGGCATGGACCCCAAGGTTGTACAGCGAATCCTGGAGATTTTACCCGAATACATCATTTATGTGAGTTGTAAGCCCGCTACGCAGGCCCGGGATATTGAACTGATGAGCGAAGCGTATGAAGTGCTGAAGACGCAGCCCGTCGATATGTTTCCCCAGACCGCTCATGTAGAGAATGTCGCCTGGCTGAAGAGGCGCTAGGGATAGGATATCGGGAGATTGAGTCAGCAGATCGGGGTCTGCTGACAACTAACAACTATAAGTGAAAGATGATTTTCAATCGAAGATCACATCCAGGCGGGTTGGCGATGCAGAAGCCATTAGGAAAAGGGAGAGGCTTGCGCGTTGCATTGGCTTCTGCGCTTTTTGGGTCCCTTTTTCTAAAAAAGGGACA
>CAYGTH010001034.1:0-1749 GCA_964352745.1 uncultured Bacteroidia bacterium | reverse complement strand
CAGCCGGGTCAGTTTGACCTGCTGATTGTGGATGAAGCGAGCCAATGCGATATCAGTATGTTGAACCTGATTTTCCGGTGTAAAAAAGTGATCGTAGTGGGCGACGAAAATCAGACCTCTGTAGCTACACAGGCAAGGCTTTTCCCAATTGCCCGCACGAATCAGTTGCTGGATCGCTATATGGTGAATCATCCCTTCAAGCAGCAATTCAACATCAATAACCGCAGTACCAGCATTTACACGCTGAGTGGGGTGATTTATCCGAATATCATCAGCCTGCGGGAGCATTTCAGATGCCGGCCGGAGTTGATCGGCTTTTCCAACCGCTATGTGTACGACTCCCATATTGTCCCGCTCAAAACTGCTACAGACAATCGATACGGCGCGCCGACAGAAGTGCATTATATCGAGGATGAGCCGGATAATCCCAAGAAGCCCGCAATCGCCAAGGCTGTTGTGCAACTGATTGCCGGACTCCTTGAAGATGTGCAGGCCGGGCATTTACCCGAATTGCCGACCGTCGGAATTCTCTGTCTCGAATCTTCTAATGAAGCACATCGCGAATTGCTGATTCGGGAATTGGGACGTAATCCCCTGATCAAAGCCCATGCGGATGACCTGAAATTGCTGGTGGGCACCTCCCGCGAGTTTCAGGGAGATGAGCGGGATATTATGCTCCTGACGGTAACCGGCAGTCATAAATTTACCGAAACAGGCAAAATCCGCCCCCCACGCGTGGTGCTGGGAGAAGAGATGATGCGCATTTATAATGTCGCCACCAGCCGGGCGCGGGACAAAGCGATTGTTCTGCACAGCATTCATCCGGAAGCATTGGCACGCATGAATCCTGAGTGTTTCCGGAAGCGATTGATCGATTATTTTGAGATGAACAGTCGCCCAACACCTGAGCAGCAGGAAGCCTCCCAACAACTGCCGATGCATCCCAAAACCGGTGAGCTGGGGAAAGCCATCCATGAAGCCGTTTTGAACACCCTGCCGACGCAAGCGATTTTTCCGCAATACCGGATTGGTCCTTACGAGGTGGATCTGGCCATATTGCGGGAAGGAAAAAAGGTGGCGCTCTTTATAGATGGCGCTGGAGAGGAAGCCGATGCCCAACGGTCCGTAACGCATCAGTTGGTCCTGGAACGTGCCGGTTGGCAGTGTTTCAGGATTCAGGCGCTGGACTGGGCCATGAACCGAGAAGCAACAGAAGCGCACTTACTGGAAATGTGCGCAGCAAGGAGTCATTGATTGTCCCTTTGTATATTTTGTGGCGTGAATCCCTGTAAGCTTTGCTTATGGGGATTTCTGTTTTAGGAGTAAGGGAGATGTAAGTAGTGAGTACTGTCTTAAATCTAATATCTACAATCTATCTCCTTACTTACTCACAGCTGGATACGTCCAACGATATAATTTCAGACTGCCTGATTCCCGAATCAATTCCATCTGCATCCGCTGTGGCAATTCCTTCCCGGCGAGCAGGGTCGAGCGAGCGGGCTCCCGTTCCGGTGGGGGGACTTGTTGCCAATGACTTTCGTCAGTACTGTACAGGACCAGGATGGGCTTGCTTTGCAATCGGGATGCGAGTTCGGGGCTGGCACCTTCTCCTGCGGCAAATTGCAGAAGTTGCCGCGTATGGCTGATGGGAATCCGGGAAAGGCCCGCCGACATCATCGGTAAATCCGTCATGGCAGAGGCTTGTAAAATCATCGTAGCCCAGGGCGTAACCGGATCAATGGTGAGGGT
>CAYGTH010001033.1:0-1751 GCA_964352745.1 uncultured Bacteroidia bacterium | reverse complement strand
AAATCTGGAAACAACTCTGTGAGGAACTGGATGGAGATTTTATCCCCGGAGGCTTTAACAGGGCGGATAAAGTACAAGTCTATCACCGGGATTGGGTATTTACGCTCGAAACCTCCTCGGACGGAAATACGGTTTACACACACATGAGTGCTCCTTTTGTAAACTGGGATGATTTTAAGTTTCGCATATTCAGAGAAACGCGCTTAAACAGGATCGACAAATTCTTATATATGCAGGATGTGCAGGTCGGGTATCCTGAATTTGATAGGTCCTATGTGATTCAGGGGAATGATGAACGGAAGCTCAAGATGTTATTTGATAATAAGCACATTCGTGAATTGATATTCCTGCAACCCAAAATCCGAATGGGCATTCGCCATGAGGCAGAAGCCTTCAAACCCCGGTTTCCTAAAGGCGTAAACGAACTGTATTTCAAACAGATGGGAACCATCAAAGACCTTGATCAGCTCCATGATCTCTACGATCTCTTTGCCGAAGTAATGGACCATCTCTGTGAAATCGGAACCGCCTATGAAGATCCTCCCGAGGTAATGTGAGGAAAACCGAGTTCCCTTTATTTCCTGTTCCCCGAAAACCATTTTTGCACTCCCCTGATTATTTTGCAGCCTTATTCGTCGTGATCAATCAAAAATCCATAGCAGTTCTGCCTTTTCGCAACATCAGTTCAGATGCTGAAAATGAATACTTCACTGATGGGATGACCGAAGAACTAATCAATGCATTGAGTAAAATAAAAGGACTCAAAGTAACCGCCAGGACTTCTTCCTTTGCTTATAAAGGAAAGCAAGTAGATGTCAGGCATATTGGAAATGACCTGGGGGTATCAACGGTTCTGGAAGGCAGCATCCGAAAGGCCAAAGATTCTTTAAGAATTACCGCCCAGCTTATTCGAACAGATAATGGCTTTCATATTTGGTCTGAGAACTTTGACCGGAAACTGGAAGACATTTTTGAATTACAGGATGAAGTAAGTCTCCTGATCGCCGATAAAATCAGGGAAAACTTTGGGCATATAGAGATTAAAGATCATTTGGTGGATAGCTATACCACCAATATGGAAGCGTATCAGCAATTCCTTAAAGGTCGGTTTTATCAGCTCAATTGGAAGCTTGAAGACTTTTCCAGAGCCACTGATTTTTACAAATTGAGTATCAGACTCGATTCTACTTATTACAAACCCTATTTTGGGTTGGTGCAATGCTATGGAATTCTTGCTTCCTGGAATTTTATGGCCAAGGAGGAGGCTTTGCAAGAAGCGGAAAGGTATTTGGACAAGGGAATGTCCTTAACAAATGATAGTGTAGAGGGCTTCTTTGCACTTGCTACCCAAAGTTTGTGGGTGCATTGGCAGGTTGAGGAGGGACTAGGTCATCTGAAAAATGCACTTAGCATCTCCCCCCAGGATACGGAGGTGCTGGAATCTTGTGCCGAGTGTTATACCGCAATTGGCCATTTTGAGGAGGCAATGAATCCTATCAATCAAGCACTGGTAAATAATCCCTTGTCTGCTAATCATCATTACACTAAAGGAAATATCTATTATTTGAGTGGGCGCTATGACAAGGCTGTTGAATGGATGGATAAAGTCTTGGCCATTGATCCAAAATGGGACCTGGCCTGGCAAATAAAAGCGGCCTGTTCCATTCTACAGCATGATAAAGAGGCCCTGTATGGAGTCATCGAACAATATCCTGATAATACCAAAAAATCAGACTTTCTAAAACTCTTTA
>CAYGTH010001032.1:0-1756 GCA_964352745.1 uncultured Bacteroidia bacterium | reverse complement strand
GCGTAGTACTCGTTGCTGTCAACACTGGATTTATGATACTCGCATCACTGATTCCCAATGTAGGGAACCAGGAAAAAGTAGCCGTCGCCTGATCCGTTGTACCGGGTATTTGAATCACATCCCCTTCGCAGGCATTGATATCAGGACCAACCGTAGTACTGGAAGCTCCGGACACCACAATATTAAATGTCTGACTGACCTGACTGGTGCCATTGAGGTTATTGGCCGTCAAGGTAGCCGTGTAGGTGCCTGAAGTAGCGAAGGTAACAATCGGATTTTTGAGAGTTGAAATCTGTCCATCGCTGAATACCCAGAACCAACCTGTAGCTACGGGGGAAGAGTCATCAAAAAACTGAACAGTCCCATTACAGGTGATCGTATCCTCTATCGCGATCGCTGCAACCGGAGGAGCTGTTGGCACATCACATACCGTAGAGGAAAGTAATTCTACCCGTTGTGGTGAATTTTGGAGAATGGCACGCATCCGGTCTGCCTGACATTGGGTGAACATATCCCGGCATATTCCGACTACTCCGTACATAATCAATTGGGGAATTTCTGTCTCTCCGCAAGAAGAAACTACTCCTGAGCAGGATGCATTGGTCAAAGAAGAGGCAGGCGTATCGCTACAAAAATCATCCGCAGTACAACTCCCCCCTGCATTTCCAGGGCCTGCAATGTGATGCAATCCCAACCAGTGCCCAATCTCATGAACGGCCACGATTTCGCCATTTCCCCCTAATACCCCAAAATTATTGGTGGTAGAGACAAAACCATCCAGTGGATTCGGTGAATTAGGAGGATTGGCGATCACCACCCCACCAGAAGCCACGGGCAAATTGGTATAGCCCGCGATCGTACCGGTTCCGATTCCATTTACAACCCAGATATTCATATACTGCTCTGGGTCCCATACGGTCGCCGGACGGATTGTGCCATTGATATAAGCCGGAGCGTATGGAGCTGAAGTAAAACCATAAACTGTAGCATCGACCCGATTGATGCCCCGTTCTGGAATTACCGTACCATCCGGAGCCAGGTAGGCCAGGCAAAATTCAATTTCAGAATCTACTGCCAGGGGATGTGTACTCCCTCCACTCGTACCCAAAACCCGCCGGTAATGATTATTCAAGGCATCTATTTGGGTTTGCACGCGTGCTTGCGAAATATTACCGCCTACCCCGATAGCGGTACCATCGTGAACGACGTGTACCACAACTGGGATGGTCAAAATAACGCCGCCGCCTCGTTGCGCATCTTTGATTCTTTGTTCTTCTATGGTTACCCGCAGCCAGTCTTCAAATTGTTCCAAAACTACGGGGTCCATGTCCGGCGTTCCACACACCTGCTCTTGTTCCTCCACGCCAACCTGAGCGTGAGCAGCTAATGCCATGAATAGCATCATCACTATTAGGTAAAACTGTTTTTTCATAGGGATAATAGAGATTGAAGAAGAAAGATTAAATACAGAAGAGAAAAACTGCCTCGATTTATTGCCATCTTATTTTTTCTACGAATCGCTTTCCGCTCATTTCCCACACGGCGAAATACAAGCCGCTGGCCAAATGATCTGCCCGATCAAGGTCATGGGAAAATGGCCCCGCAATCACCCGGCCTTCAAATACATTCGCAACTGGCTTCCCGCGCAGGTCGAAGAGTTGAAGCTTCAAATTTCCTTCCTGAGCGAGTTCTGCGGAAAAGGTAATTTGCTGGGTTGCCGGATTCGGAAAAGCAGGATAAATGGCTCCAAATGCAT
>CAYGTH010001031.1:0-1756 GCA_964352745.1 uncultured Bacteroidia bacterium | reverse complement strand
CGTCTATAAGCAAGCGATCATCCTTCGAGAAAACGCCAAGCTGAAAGCGGGCCATGTCCATAAGCGCTTCCAGGCGACTCTCCTTACCCGCTCCTTTTCGGATCAGTTGAGAATTGAAGCTTTCGAGGTTAGAGAGTACGGTGAGTTCGAGGGCAGAGGCATAATCGCGAAGATTGCCTTTGTTGGCAAGGTCGGGATTGGCTTCGCGCCATTGTTTGGCCGTGCAGCCAAAGAGGGCAATGTTAAGGATATCTGCTTCTGTGGCATAGGCTAAGCCATGTTCCCCTTTAGGAAGCCGTGGGATGATGCTTTCTTTGATGGCTTCCGTTTGTAGGGGATAATTGATCTTGGAGAGCAGGCGACGAAAATCCCAACCCTCTGAGAGTCGTTCTGCTTCTTGATGTTTTAATCGCTTAAACTCTGTGATGAGATATAATTTGAACTCTGGACTCAGCCAACTGGCAAACTCAAATGCGATATCCACATGGCCAAATGTCCCTCCATATCTTCCTGGGCGCGACTCGATTCCGATTGCCCCTGTCTCTTTAATCCATTTTTTTGCTGAAATATAATAGCTGTTTAATCCGATACTTTCTTTAATCCCAGCCATATGGCTGGGATTAAAATCTTCATTGTTCATCTGTTCCCACAACTCAAGAAATCGAATAGTATTGGCATTTTTCAACCAGCTCTGAATAGGGATGTCAGGTCGGTCATTAAATTTACGTGCCATATCAGTTAAGGACAGATAATCCTGTTCATTTACTGATTTAATGACAACTTCATGCCCATTTACAATGATACTGCTTTTCATCAAATCGATATATTAAATAATCACCTCGAAATCGGGGTGATTAACATCCGAATCATTCACCTGCTGAATTGCGATTTCCCTGCCGTCAACTACGATTTTACTTTTCATGCCTTTTTGCCGTTGCATTGGCTTAAAGATAAAGTATTCGGCAACGAAGAAAAAACGCGGGGCTGAGGGGAGCTAAAAACCTTCAGAAACAGGGCTTCGCCCTTGCGGAAACATACGACATTTCTCCGGCGCGCGGGCTGGCAAATGTCGTATGTTTCTGGGTAATTCAAAACCGGCCAAAGGCCTTGCCGTCCTTATGATGATAGGAGTTAGCGCTACAAATAGCTCGACAGTAAAAAAGAGAGGGGCATTCTTACTACAGATATTGTTTCCCGCTGAGAAACACGGCTTTGCCTAAATCAGGCCATCAGGAATCCTTCACTTTCTGTACCTGCTCCCAGGCTTTTTCAAAATCTATATTCACCGCCGATTTCCAGCCATCATTGGGGTGGTTTTGGATATAATCCAATAAACCTTGCTGGCGAGGGGAGAGGAAAGCATCCGGGTTTTTCCCTTGCCCAATCAAGCTGTTCACGCGCGCTGCCTGTAACTGTGTCATGGGGACATAGCGATATGTGGTTCGGGCTAGGTAATATTTGGGTTGATGGTCTGCCCGAAAGGGCCCTACCTGAGCGGTTTTTCCAATGATTTTAGCGGCCTCGATTTGCTGCTTCCGATTTTGGGTAAATACCTCGCTGGCGCATTGCACTGCTTTTGCAGATTCCAGCACATCGTGAAAGGAAGTGAGTTCCGGATCAAACTTCACCTGAACCACTTCGCGTCCTCCCATGAATCCTGCCTGGGTTTCCACTACGCCTTCTAACTTGCCGAGTTCCTTCTCTCCGGTCCAAAAGCAATACATCGCCAGGGTTGCCATTTCCGTTCCCCGGCTTT
>CAYGTH010001030.1:0-1758 GCA_964352745.1 uncultured Bacteroidia bacterium | reverse complement strand
GAAAATATTCTCCTACCTCCAAGGCGAGCTCAGTATCCAAATCATTTTCGTGCATATTTATGTTTAAAGCAAGTCCTCTCTTGTCCACTGATGGATTTAAATCATAGGCTGGAGAAAGACGCCAGCCTTGAGGGGTCAATAGAAAACCATGATTACGGAGATGGTCATCGGTATTGGATACGGCGATACTGAACACAATTCGACGCCACAATTGTTGAAGGTCTTCTTCAGGTTTTCCACCTGAAAACTGAATAAACTCTGCCAGATCGAGATAACTTGCTGATTCCTCTTTGAGGGTATCTTCATTGTTGCCGGTCATGGTCATCGCTGAAGCAAAGTGAATTCGTTCCTGGTGTTGACGATCAAAGCGTTTGGTCAAAAAAGTGTGATGTTTGCCTCCTGTTTGTTGAATGCTTGACTCAGCCATGCTGACCTTAGCCTGAACAGCAAGTTGATGGACCAGGTATTCCCATGCTCCCTTGTCTATAAGGTCATTTTTGGAAGGAAACTTTGCAATCCAAAGCTGCCCTTTTTCATCATAGACATTTGCTTTGGGCCGTGCTCCTCCAAGGGAAGAACCTGGAGCGATGAGCATTTCCAGCCACTTTTTTACCGATTCATGATCGGCTTCTGATTCGACCATGTGAGCTGCATGTTGCAATTTCCTCAAGGAGGAAGTGGGGGGAATGGGAAACAATGGATTGTTGGCCAAAAAGGGTCCTTTAGGATCAAGCTTGAAGCGCAATGCGCCCATCCGGCTTTCATCCTGAACTCCCAGGAGAAAGTCGATGTCATATAATAATTTTTTTGACTCTCCTGCTTCTTTGGCTGATGCTATTGCTCGTCTTTCCATCAGCATCCGGCCCCAGCGATCCGGCATTGAATCAAGGAAGAGGCCAAAATTCTTTTTTCCAACAGGGAATTGCGATCCTGTATACCATTCGATATCGGGATCGAGTAATACCTGCTCCTCTGATTGAATCCAGGTAGGATCATAGGTGAACCCAAATGCTTTCCTCCCCTTTGCCTGGTGCGCAGACAATTGGCCGATCAATTTTGGAGCCCGCATGCCCAACCAGTGCGCATATACCCAGATATCTGTTTTGTCGACTGCCATTTTCCTTCCTATTTCAATAGTTCCAGATCCTGCAGTTTTCTTCCGAACTCATCATCTGCGGCTAGTTTCAGAAAATCATTGTGTAACCCCAACACGCGCAACACATTGAAATAGGCACCGATGGAAACGCTGGAATTTCCTTTTTCTATATGATAGAGGGTGGTACGATTGATACTGGCACGCTCAGCAACCTGCACGGCCGTGAATTTTCGCCTTTTGCGGGCAAGCTTGATGTTTTCTCCGAGTTGGTCCAGGATTTTCTGGTGCTTGGGGAAAAGAAGTTGCTTTTTGGATTTCATTGATGCTTATTTTCAACAAAATAATAAATAATGTTGATAATAAGCAACTCTTTGTTCTGCTTTAACTACCTTTCTTCGGCCGGATCAGTTCTTCAAATGGTTGACCTGCTGCCGAATATTGCTGGAAACCAGCACCGCACCCGCTACGCCCATGGACTCAATCCGCGAAGCAATATTCACCCCATCTCCAAAAATGTGCTCGCCGTCTATGGTAATCTCGCCCAGGTGTATGCCGATTCGTAGCGGCACTTGACCGCGGACTTGCTCCTGGAGTTCTTTTGCGCAGCGCACTGCAGCTGATGCACTATCGAATACGCTTAGGCTGCCATCGCCGTAGGTTTG
>CAYGTH010001029.1:0-1763 GCA_964352745.1 uncultured Bacteroidia bacterium | reverse complement strand
CGTCCAGATCCTGTACAGGGGCGCTCCAGTCAACGATCTGCTCGACTCCCCTTTCTAGGAAGAGTTGGGGGATCAGCCATTGGGCACGAGGATAACCGCCGTTTTCGACCATTTCCGCTTCTTTTTCCTGCATAGCCTGAACACTGGCCAGAAAGGCTGGTAGGATGGCCGCTTGCTTACTGAGGCTTTCATAGAAACTGCCTGCGAAGCGAATTGCATCTGTATCCAGAATGGAATAGCGCATGCCGATGACTGCAGGTACCCCTGCGCTCAACAGTTGTTGAGCCACACCCTGGTAGGCCTCACTCCCATGGCCCTGGCCCGATTGGCAAGCTGAAAGCACCACCAGGGGCGGCGTATGGGATTCACCTGCAACCGCCTCGGCGAAGGCGGATGCAGTAACCAGTTGACTGCCCATGCTCAGGGGATCTTCCAGCAGGAGATAGCCCTGCCCGTCGCGATACGTCCCGTGGCCGCTGAAGTGCAGTACATGATAGGCTTGTTGATTGAGTTTTGATTGGAGGCTTTTCAGGGAGCCATCATCTGTATAATCGATCTGCACCTGTCCGCGCGTCAGTAGAGGTTCAAAAGCCTGGACGATAAGAGCTTCCTCTTCCTCAAAACTGAGTTGCCCTTCTGCTTTAAGGTCCTCGGGCCCTGATACCATGACCAAAACCTTTAGGGGTAGCGGGACCGTTGGCAGAAAAGGAGATAAATCGGTGGTACTATGCTTTCCTGTTGCTAGGTGCAAATTTGGTCTGTCAAGACAGGCGATCTGCCAGGGCAAAGCTAGGATCGTTTCATCTTCGTGGAGAAGCTGAACGCTGGATAAGTACTTTCCTGCTTTGTCATAAGCATTAGCAAAACCATCCTGCGCAAACAGGATTTTACGAAGGGTCGTTGGCAAGGCCAAAAGGAACTTTTTATTAACAGGAATGCCTAGTTCAAAAGAATCGACCAGATGTTTGTGATGCGCATGGAGGTCTGCCAGCTCTTTTGTGCTGACTTGTAAGGGCAGAACGATAGATAGATTCATGACTTTTAGGTGGGTTTTATCCCCCGGATTACGCTAAAATCATTGGCAGGCGATATCGGGATTTCAAAATGCTGGAGTAGGCCGCAATCCTTGCAAGTCTTTTCTAAACTATATACATCTGTTTGAGAGGTAGTAGACTCTGAAGGTATAATATCCACAGAAAATATCTCGCTACAATTGCCACATTGGACAAGAAGAGTGATTGAGTCAGACATGATATACTTTGTTTGCTATTTGTAAGATAGTGATTTTTTCGATTAGGGATTATCACGTTTCAGTTTGTATAGCAATTTTTGAGGGCGGTACAGATTCCTCCCGGAGCGTCGGAATGACACAATCCACGAATCCGGAAAGCCTCATACAGAATGAGTCGTGATAATCCCTATTGATGAAGCGGCAAAAGGCCAGATGTTGAAAATAATTTACTTCAATGGATTGTTGATGCTTTTATCGGGTACTTGTTTTACCGAATTGCAATCACATCAATCTCATTTCCCCGAAAAATTGAAGATGAATGATTAGCCTATCCTGCAATGACTTTTGTGAAACTTCAATTGCTAAGTACTACAGGCGGAGTTTTGGGTAATGAATGGGGAATATTCGTTGATATGGATTCGTAGCATTAAATATGAGTAGTGCTATAAAATCAATGTTATAGTCCATTTGCAAGAATTTCCGACATTAGGACTAAAGAACTTTGTTATGGAAGTGATCATCGAATGTCCCA
>CAYGTH010001028.1:0-1767 GCA_964352745.1 uncultured Bacteroidia bacterium | reverse complement strand
ATCAGGTTCCTGAAGGCAGTATTTTCTAAGGAAATTAGCGTTCCAAACATGGTCTTAGGCTTGATTATTTAATGGAATAATTGAATTGGCCTACCAGGCGGGCCTTGATTTGATAGTCATAATAGATGCTGACAGGCTCCCCTTCGGGTTGCGTACTCAGGCTGTATTCAAAGCTGATGAATTTTCCTTCATTCAGGATGGTGTTGAGTTGGGCCTGATCAAATTCTTTTTCAAAAACAGAAGTAGTGGGCATTTCTACATAGCCAGTAGCATTTGTCATCCCGGCTGCCAGTGAAAAGTTTTCGGTGAGCACTTCAATCGGCTCATAACTCGCATTGAGAATTACTGCTTTCAACTGTGCTTCAAAGGGATATTGGTTATCAATAATGACCCGAAGCAGTGCACTGTTTACATTTTCAATACTGGTGCCGCTGAGATCCATTTCTGCAGTATCCATTAAAACCAACTGATCCAAGACACCATCCAGTGGGATATTGATGTCAATCAGGGTATTAATTTCGCTTTTGTCGGAAGCAAAATTGTTATAGTCTCCGGGATTACTGTTGATATTAGTCTCTACCAAAATATCGTATTCTACCTGTCCGGGAAGTAGATTGATAAACGAACGGATATTACTATTTTCTGCCGTAAATCCGAGGTCGGTTATTACAGCAGTCGTGGTGTCGGGAAGTTGTGCGCCCATAATGTCTACCGGTCCGGCAAGTAAAGGGGCTCCATTTAACCGAACCGACCGACCATTATTGAGGTTTTGGCCTTTCATTTGCCGAAGACTTACCCGGCTGTCCAGTCCGATCGAGTTGCTAAACAGTAAATTCGCAGAAGGTTGTGAGAAAGCTATGTTTCTAATATCCAATTCCTCAAAAATTTCCAATGCCTCTGTACCGGTAAATCGAAATTCATCTTTTCCAAAATATCCCTCTATATATTCGGCTTCTATATCTACCAGCCCAAACTGAATCACTACGCTATCCTGCAGGTCAATATTGACGAGGTTGCCAGAGTAAAGTAGGTCAATCTTAAGCTCCTCAAAAAAGCTATTAAAGACTCCTGGAGTTCCATTTTGTGTCATGTCCAGTATGAAACCTCCCAAATCAAATTGATCTTCTTTGCTGGAAGAACCATTGGCAGGTGCGGGATCAATATTTACAGCTACCCCCGGGATTTCCCCATCTTTCGTGGCAGAAACCAACTGGTAGGAGAATCGAATAGAATCCTGAATTGTACTGATCATTTTCGCTTCAATCCTGCCCGATTTGATCTTCATGAGGGTAAGTTGAACATCCGCAAATTCATTGGGGAATCTATAGCTGTTTTTGCGAACGGTATCAATAATAGTTTGCTGCGGAAATACAGCCGTAGCTTCATAGGCTTTTAAATTGCGCGCACGGAGGACAACTTCTATGAAATCATTGGTATCCACGGGTATTGCAAGGCCGGATTGAATATCGAGATTTGTCATCTCTCCTTCAAGGGTACTTTCCACCTGTTGATTGGCCAGATCGTAGGATTCTACGGCTGAATCACGAGCCAGAATGATTTCAAAAGTGTCTGTCAGGATATTATTTCCCAGGACCTTATTGCCAACCCGAATATGGACATTAGCCAAATTGAGGGGAAGCTCATTCCGGATTTTGAGATCCAGATTCCCTTCTGACAAGTCCGCAAATTCGAAGAAATTACTCGCGTCAATATCAATCAAGCCTGAAGAAAGACCCGAGAAAGCAGGTACTGCAAATAGGGTAGTGC
>CAYGTH010001027.1:0-1771 GCA_964352745.1 uncultured Bacteroidia bacterium | reverse complement strand
GAACCCTAAATTCAGCATTTTCGCTAACAAATTTTCTGTCCCAAACATGGTCTAATACAGAAAATACAAAAGTGTCCTACCCCCATTCCTTTCGCAAAAAAAGTAATCCCTCACTTAGCCTCTTTCCGCGCCCGATAATTCAATTCCCCCCGCTCATCGTAAAAGTTAAATACGGCCTGGCCGCTGGTATCGACACTTACCATCAGAAACCCTCCGCTTGCCTCTTCTGGTTTGCCTTGAACAAAAGGTTGCTGGATCAGGGCATCGGGGTCTGTGGAGTCCGAATCTCCCGCCAGTTGTCCCGCTCTTGAGTTGGCATCAACCAGTGCGCCACAGGAGAATTCCTCGAAGCCGGAAGGATGTATCGCATGGTACTGCCAGTGGCGGTCGCCACAGATGAGGTAGAAGTTTTTAGTCAAAAAATCGTTGTCGCCAAGCCACTGAAAGAAAGCATCTCCTTCGTGGCGAAATCCATCATGATTGACGTGATTGTCGCGCTTGTATGCATCATCCGGCCCGACCATTGGCGTCGGGGAAATCAGGAACTTAAAGGTCGCATTGCTTTCTAATAAACTCGCTTTCAACCAGGCTATTTGTTCCGCACCCCAAAGCGTTTTTTCGGGGCCATCTTCCATTTTATTGTTGCTGCGGTAGTCGCGTCCTTCCACGAGCCAGATTTGCACATCCCGACTCAGGCGATGGGTACGGTAGGTCGGTGCATCCGGATTCGCAGGAGAAACGACGGGCATTTGTTCCTTGAAATTCTTGATACCCAGCATATGCGAAATGGGAAAATCCATATCAGGATAGCTGTCATTCAGGCGGTAGTCATGGTCATCTTTCTCCCAATACGTTCCCACCTGCAAAAACAAATCCTTGAATCTCGGCTGCACAAATTGTACATGATATTTCCGGCGCATTCCCGCTTCATCTGTTACCAGATCGCCTCCAAATAATCCCGGCAGCGCCCCCTTCCCTTTCTTGATAGCGCCTTTCATGCCGCCCGGTGCCGGATGGTCAAAATAAACATTGTCGCCCGTTCCGATAAAATAATCCGGACTGAATCGGGTGATCGTTTCCAATGCGGGAAAACCGAGGGCTTTGTCCGCACCGGTATAGCGCAGCGTGCTATCGTATTTGCCGTAATGAAAATGGTAGTAATTCATGCCCGTTACCACGGCAAAGGAAATCGGCGCTGCGATCTCCGGCCCTGCATTCGTTCGGAAAGTTCCCATCCGACTGATTTGTGCATCACTGCTATCCGCACCGTATGCTACCTGGTAGTAATATCGGGTATTGGCTTCCAACTCGTCAAACTGATATTTGATAATGAAATCTGCTGAATTGCTTGCTGACATCCAGGGAGAAGTCATTCGATTGAAATCGAGATCTGCTGTTTCCCCCATTACAAAGCGAACCACCCCGCCGATTCCGGGCAATTCTCCGTCGATCAGGGTGTCTGAAGCGGTTAGCCGGGTTTGTAAAATGGCGCTGCTCGGTGTAACCTCTCCTACCAGAATGCCCTGACCCAAATGACGAGACCGTGTTGCAGTATCAGGTTGGCAGGCGAGGAATACCAGTAGAGTCGGAACGAAAAGGAGGAGATGAGCGGGTTTCATGCGAATATGATTAGAAAGGATAGCGAATTACAATTATACGGATAAATCAAGAATGAAAGAGGCAGCTCAGTATTCCAAAAGGGAAGAATAACCGCAAGGCTCGCAAAGGGAAACGGTAGGAGCGCAAGGAAGAAGGCTTGTAACATCCACTT
>CAYGTH010001026.1:0-1778 GCA_964352745.1 uncultured Bacteroidia bacterium | reverse complement strand
TTTTATTGGCAAAGCCCTCGAAGGTTTTCAGAACCTTCGAGGGCTTACTTCATACTCGCTTTCCGAGGGTGAAAATTATAATTCTTGATTTATTGATTGTCTGACAAAACAAAGGCCGGAGGCCTGCCCGATGAATAGCCCCGAGTGAAACTCGGGGAATAGATGCCCCCCATTTTGTTCTATTCTTCAACCCACTTCGGGGTTGCTGAGATGATTCATGCCATTTACCCCGGATTTCATCCGGGGCTATTCATGTTGGTTCCCTTCAGGAACCTCTTTTATGATATTTGCCTGAATATTTCCCCCAGAATCAATAAATCAACCTTTGGACAATTCACCCTCGGAAGGTGAGCTATTTGATTTTTGTCGATGATTAGGTCTGGGTTACTCATAGACACACTTAGGGGAATGCTCTCCATCCAGTCCCTAGTCTGGCATTTTTGATATATACTCTGGGCTTCTTCAATTCAGTGCTTTTCAATTTATGAAATCAGTCACGCTATCAGGATTTTTATCATTTAGTATTCTGTTGTCATACTCTTCACAAGTGAAAACGCTATCCAAGACCAACCTACGGCAACATGATGAGTCTATATAATCCATAAATTTCTCATATCCCTTTAATTGTACCAAAGTTTCCTGCTCACTCAATTCCTCAATGTTGATTCCTTCATTATTTTTGACTGTAGTAAAAAGATAAGCGTATTTTTTTCCCAAATCACCTTTCAATACCTCAGAATTGCATTTGGCGAAAAGAGCTTTTCCAGAGTTCACCCTAACTTCCTCCTCATTGATACAATTACACCAGGCTTTTCCTAATGTTTCCATATCATTGGTTTGAGAACAACCAATCAACGTTAACAGGACAAAAACTTGATATACAGGGCGCGTTATTTTCATTATGCTTTCTTTTTCGTGGTTGCTAATGGTTTGGTTATACCCAGGAGGCTATCTCATAAGACCTTACAGCTTTTACCGCTAAGACGCCAAGGTTTCGCAAAGCGCACTAAGGCTCAAACAAGGCATATTCCTTTGCGAACTTTGCGCCTTCTTAGCGTAAACAAACTTCTGAGACAACCCCTAAATGTAGGTTTTGTTGGAATTAGCTTTCTCTTGTCAATTCCCTTTTGCGATAAATAAACTTTTTATGGTTTCGTTCAAATCTCCTTATTGTTTTTCGTGTCTTGAATTCCGTGTTGTCACAAATTCCAATCAAAACTAGCTCTAATCGATTGTCTGTCTGTTCATTGATTTTGAATACGACAGTTTCATTTTCCAAATACTCGATATCTCCCAGTTCTCTAGTTACATTTTCTTGAACGGGCTTATTTGGATTGTTTCCTGTCCTGATTATTAAGGTATTCTCAGTTATGTCGTATTTACCTTCTCCGTTCATTGGAAAGATCAGGCCACCGTTACTCATGATTGATAGGAACACAGAGTCGTTCTTGAAAACCAAAGTGTCTCGGTCATCTAAGAAAGATCCTTCAATCGAAGTTTGACCGAAAGACGAAATCATGCTAAACGCAAATAGAGTTATCAGGATAGACTTTCTCATTTCTAATTTATGTTAGCGGCTTGGAAAAACTCTTATTTTAATGCCGGATAGGCTTTCTTAGCCACTTTTTATTCGCTGGAGTTGTCTAAAGTAAGGGGTAAACCTCTTTGTCATGTCGTAGTACTCTCAAAGTTCGATGCCCTGAACGCGTCGCACTGAGCGGAGTCGAATTGGAAGCCTATTAAAGATCCAAAAAATCGAACGAGCTCCAAAGCTTTTC
>CAYGTH010001025.1:0-1785 GCA_964352745.1 uncultured Bacteroidia bacterium | reverse complement strand
GGGATCTACACTCTGTCCATTGAGGGGAAACTCGGCACTGATCCGATATCGCAGCCGAAAGGCCGGGGAATCCTGCGGATCAAACGTCTCATCCATTGCCAACCGATGTCCCAATCGAAAAGCGGTATAGCGCCGAACGAGGGAATATTGCTGCATCAGGCGATGAATAAGCTGCCCTTCCTGAATCCGGGCCTGATAGCCTCCAGCGACTGAACTGTTGGCGCCTACTTTTCGGGAAAGCAATCCGGCGACATCGGTAAGGCTGTATTGGTTCTTAAGCGTAGGGTCTTCGCCAAATGTGCCTGTTTGAAGCACATACCGGGATTCGATTTTCCCGTTGAATTTCCAGCCTTTGTCGAGGCGAATATTGAGATTTACCTGTGGCATCAGGCCGACCCGGTATCGCTGTTGCGCGATAAGCACCTGGCAGATCAGGAGTCCCATTAATATCAACATCATTCTCCGCATACCTAATAATCAAGATTATCCGTATTCCGGAAAACAATTCGGGCACGGTGCTCCAATTCTCCCTGTTCGTCAAATAAATATTCGTACCCATGCACCCCTTCGTTATCCTTGCCCCGGAGAATGATTTCGTATTTGGTGGTGTAAGGCAAATCGGGGGATTCACCTCGAATGAGTGCCTGGAGTACGGAATCAGTCCCGGTCCATTGGAGTTGGACTTTACCAAGTTTATGTCGCTCAAATTGCTGACTCAGGATTTGCTGAATGGTTGTCTGTGTGGCAGGTGGCAAACCTTCCCACTCCTGCTCCACTTCAACATCTTGTATCTGCCCCAGGGTGTCAAACTCAATGCTGTAACGCTTCTGTCCGTGTTTCACCTTTGCTTCTACAGAAGTACCGGAAGCACTTTCTTCCCCATACCATTTGATTTTTGCCTCAAACTGGCAGGCGGTAAGGAAGGTGCGGGCAGCAAGGGGAACCTGATCGGGTTTCAATCGATATTCCCGCTCATATTTGACCTGAGCGAACAGGCCATTGGCCTGGAATAAGCCTCCGAAAAAGCAGAAAACGAGGAGAAATAATTGTGTACGCACGATTCTAAATTATGCAAAATAAGGGGATAATGATAACGTCCTGACTTTCTATCTGTTTAGTTTTCTATTCACCAAAAATCAAAGACTTCTCCCAAATGACCCACTACTCTTGTTGTGCCACCCACTTGATCCCCTCAATAATATGTTGCCGGCCAAAATCGGTATTGAGGGAACGGGCATCATGCCCCAATTCGGTGTAAAAGAAGCGGCCCCCTTTCCAAATTCGGGTCCAGGCGATAGGATGGTCTTCCCCCATTGCTTTTCCATCGCGTGTCTTGAAATACTCCCGAACGGGGTCATAGGTGGATTCATCTACGCGCAGTAAGACCTGCACGCCGGGAAGGCCTGTGACGGATTTATCGTGATTGGTCCAATCCGCTTCATACCAAAACGCTGTGCCCCAGCCTTTCACTGCCGGATGATCGATGGCTCCCGGGTCAACGAGGACTTTCGCTTTCAAAAATTCAGAATCGCTGTTAAAATCACAACCCCCAAGTTCCATAAGCCAGGGCCAGCCTTCCTGATGAACCAAAACAGCATGTAGCGCGAGAATTCCCCCTCCGGCATGGTACCAGTTTTCAATGATCTTACGCTGCTCTTCTGTAAAAACTTTGTCCAGCACGTTGGCATTGTTCAACAATAAGACATCATATTGAGCGAGGGTTTTTCGGTAATATCGTTGCCGGTTTCACTCACATCTATTTGCATATTATGATCGGCTCCAAGC
>CAYGTH010001024.1:0-1788 GCA_964352745.1 uncultured Bacteroidia bacterium | reverse complement strand
CAGTCATGGTCTCGCCCAGACTTACCTTCACATAATAAGCTTGTTCGGGCTTCGCACCGGCAAGTGCTCCTGCCCGCCATTGCAAAGCGAGAAAATTTTCGATCATAGCCCGGACTTTAACCCAGGTATTCGCGTCATTTGGCTCAAAGACAAAGGGTTCTGTTGCCTTTTTCACTGACTCTTCGACCATATTGAAAAATCGCCGAACAGAAATGTATCGCCATTCATTGTCGTTGCCAGCAAGCGTACGTGCGCCCCACACCAGAATCCCCTTACCCGTAAAGGTGCGGATTGCGTTTATCGACTTTCCCGTTTCATGCACATTTAGCGACTCCTGATCTTCATCATCAATCGTAAGGGTTGGCTTTACGACCCCTGTCAGCCCAGTATTCGCTGGCGCTTTCCAGACCCCTCTGTTACTGTCCACCCGGGCATAAACGCCCGCAATGAGGCTAGAGGGAGGCAAGATCACATTGAACTTCAATATTGCATTCCGAACTATGTGGTACAGGCCATTATTTGTATGATATAATGACTTGGGAGCTTCGATGGCGAAGGCAGGGTCCGAATCTGCAACGCCATTATTTAACAACTCTACCCCGGGAAATCCTGTAATTGTCACTGCACTTTCCTCAAAGGCATAGCTAATAGTAGTTTGTAAATACGGGTGGTATGCCGCTGCATAGGTTAGGTTTCCTGTGCCGATACCCGACCGGAAAGCATCTACATCTTCTTCGTATAGATCACATAGGGTAACCCGATCCATTAATTTGCCACATTGGGCAAGTGCCGCTGCATAAAGTGTATAGTAAGCGGTATTCCCCTTGACTGCATTCAGATCACTTTCTGCGGTATCTATTGCAGCTTGATCGCCTCCTGCTTTTGCAGTCTCAAGCGCAGCTTCGGCAGCTTCAGTCGCTGTTTGAGCGGCAGCATCCTTCGCAATTCCTGTTGCATCAGGAAATACAATAATGGTAGGTTCATCTGCTTTCTCCAGTGTCGTGAGGCCTTCCGTTAACTTTACGGGGTCTATTTTCCCATCGGTGTAATCCCCAGTGGAAACAACGTAACAAGGGCCTCCTCCATTTGCAAAATACATGCGGAGACTGTAATACATTCGGTATAATAAGGTAGGCTCTGCGAGGCCATCAGGGGCAATTTGCCAAACAGGTGGATCTAACTCTACTCCTGCATCATCTTTTTGTTTTTCGACGGTTACCGCAAATGTTTCAGGGTGCGCCGTTCCAAATATCGATTCATAGTCTACGAGAGATTTTATTCGAATGGGTTGCATCGCAACATTATCGCCATCCCGGTCTGATTTGGCGGTATATCCAATAAAAGCAGGTATAGCGGTCTCTACCTGAGCGACTGAAGGGGGAAATTTGGAAATCTCTTCCACATAAACACCGGGAGTTTTATACGGTCCTGCCATGGGGTTTTATTTTGTATCGTTAAGAAATGGATTCGTAAATCAACTATTCGCTTCAGGATTCCTGCATTTTGTGTGAGAATTGCAGAATGATAAATTCGGCGGGACGTACAGCAGCCATCCCAATTTCCACGGTCATTCTCCCTTCCAGAATGTCCTGGGGAGTCATGGTTTCTCCCAACCCTACCCGAACATAAAAGGCATCTTCCGGTTTTGCGCCAGCTAAGGCACCGTCCCGCCATTGCAAGACGAGAAAGTTTTCAATCATGGCACGGACTTTTACCCAGGTGTTGGCATCATTCGGTTCAAAGACAAATTGCTCAGAAGCCTTTTTCACAGACTCTTCGACCATGTTG
>CAYGTH010001023.1:0-1793 GCA_964352745.1 uncultured Bacteroidia bacterium | reverse complement strand
GCACATATAATTCCTCAAACTGATCAAAAATCAGATAAATGGTCAGGTAATGCTGCCGATACAACTGCTGAACCTGATCAGGCAAAGAAGCGGCAGGGTTCCAATCTTCAACTCCATCATATGCCCGCCGCAGTTCGCGATTGAGGGATTTTGGCAGGTCTTGCCCACGTCGGATAAATACGGGTAGCCAGTCGGTGTCGTAAAACGTATTGGCCAGTCCACAATTCACCAAACTCGACTTGCCCGTGCCGGATGCCCCGTAGAGCAGCACCAGATTAGAAGCCTGTACAGCATTGTAGAGCTGCGCCGTTTCCCGGTTCCGCCCAAAGAAGCGGTCCTTGTCTTCCTTGTCGTAGGCATCGAGGAATTTGAAGGGAGTATCGGGCATTCGGATTTACGATTTATGAATTACGATTTACGATGTGTGAGTTAATGGGCAGGCATTCCTGATTTGAAGAGATCGTACTGATCCTTTAGCAGGGTAAAGACACGGGGGGATTCACTCGCCTGGCTTTCTTCAAATCCAAAGCCGAAATCAAGATCAAAATCGTCCGCTTCCCCCAGGTTACGCCCTTCGGTAAAATCTTCCTGGCGCATATCTGTATGCACCTGATCGGTACCTTTTTCATTATTCAGCGCCACAAAGAGGCTGTGGTTGACGGTCAGGTAGACCAGTTTTTCGCCTTCTTCCCAGCCGAGCAGGAAAATATGCGCTACATCTTTATTGTCAGCTTCTGTCGTGTTGCTCTTTTTCACCTGAACAAAGGTGTTTTTGTCCATAATAAAAGGCGAAAGATTGAGCGACTGATGCATGCGCTCTTCATCTGCCACGAGGACTACGGATTGACTATTTGCATACGAATCCTTGCGGCGGTGTATATCGTCCTGATAGAGCCGGAGGTTGACATCCTCGGATGCATTAAGTGGCCCCATGTGAAGCTCATAGGCCAATGGCGTAAAGCGCGGGTTGTCGATCATCACATTGCGCACGGTCATCATCCGAAACCGGGCCAGGAAAGCAGCATGCTTCAATATGACGGCAACCGCCTGCTCAGCACGGAGGCACGTCTTTTCCAGATCCGGAATTTCTTCCTCTGTGATAAGGCTCCGCAGTTGTTCGAGATACTGCCAGGCTTTAGACAAATGACTGCCTTCTGCTGTAAATGCGGCGTGAAACAGTTGAAACTCCGGTACAAATAGCATGGCTTGCTGAGCCTGGGCCTGTTCGTAAAGTGTGCCCAGGGCCGATAGGAAATCGAAAGGAATATAAACTGACTGACTACTTGGCGTAGGCCGGTCTTTGCCCATTTGAAAACGCCCGGCATGATGCTGTCCCCAAAGATCGGAAAGCAAAATATAGTAGAGCACCTGACTCGTTACGATATAGGTACTTAGCAGGATTTCCAGCCGCTCCCGATTCGGATTCGACTTCAGGCGAAGCAATCGAATCTGAGAGCCGATCGGCCAGGGAAAATTCCGGATGATCAGTTCCGGGTAGTCCTTAGAATCTTTTTTGATCAATTCCTCTCCCCGCTGCTCAACCATCTGTGCATAGATGTCGGGGTTGTATTGGCACATTTCGTCGAGCACCATCAGGATATAGCGATTGGCGGTAAAGCTCTGCCCGATGTATTGCATGACCTCTTGCGGCAGACTGATTGGTCGGAGGTAGGGGAGTTGATAGCGTAGTGCTTCTTCGGCTGCTTCATTCACATACAGACCCCAGGGGAATTCATTTGATTCCTCCAGCATTTCCGGAGAAAAACTGCTGCGGAGAATGGTTTTAGTAGAGA
>CAYGTH010001022.1:0-1795 GCA_964352745.1 uncultured Bacteroidia bacterium | reverse complement strand
ATCTTACCGGAACGCAATTCGCCTAAAATATCCACCCGCTCCAGCGTATCGATATCCGAATGTATATAGCGGCATTTGATGTTGAGTTCGATTAGATATTTGGACAATTCTTCCGCCATCCGCTTGGTTAGGGTCGTTACCAGGGTGCGGTTTCCTTTTTTGATTTCTTCATCTACTTGTTCCAGCAGGTCATCCACCTGCGTGATGCAAGGCCGCACCTCTACCGGTGGGTCCAGCAAGCCGGTAGGCCTTACGATTTGCTCCACCACAATGCCGCTGCTCACCTCCAGTTCGTAGTCTGCGGGCGTTGCACTGAGGTAAATGGTCTGATTTTCCAAAGACTCAAACTCCTCAAATTTCTGCGGTCGGTTATCCAGAGCGGAGGGCAGGCGGAAACCATGCTCTACGAGGGTAAATTTTCGGGAGCGGTCGCCGTGGTACATGGCCCGAATCTGCGGCATTGTTACGTGGCTTTCGTCGATTACCAGCAGGAAATCCTCCGGAAAATAATCCAGCAGACAATAGGGCCGACTGCCGGGTTCGCGCTGGGAGAGATAGCGGGAATAGTTTTCGATGCCAGAGCAATAGCCGAGTTCCCGCATCATTTCGAGGTCAAACTCCGTGCGCTCTTTGATGCGATTGGCCTCTGTGAACATTCCCTGGGCTTCAAAATAGGCAATCTGCCTGACCAGGTCTTTTTGAATATCCCCAATGGCTTCATTCAGCACATCCCGGCGGGTAACAAAGAGATTTGCCGGATACAGCGTATAGTCGCGGTAGTCTTCTATTTTTCGGCCGGATTCCACCTCGAATTTCTGAATGATCTCGATCTCATTATCAAAAAAGACAAAGCGAATCCCAAAATCGTCATAAGCCGGGAATACATCCACCGTATCTCCATTCACCCGAAAGTTTCCTCGCTCCAGCACGGTTTGCGAACGGCTGTAAAAAAGTCGAACCAGCCGATCCAGAAATGCATTTTGGGTAATGATCATTCCCCGATAGGCCAGGAAAATATTCGCCTCATAATCCTCCGGTCGGCCGATGCCATAAATACAGGAAACGGAAGCCACCACGATGACATCCCGCCGTTTCATGCTCAGGGCAGTAGTCGCCCGCAAGCGTAGTTTTTCAATGTCGGAATTGACCGACATGTCTTTTTCGATATAGGTGTTGGTGCTGGGCACGAAGGCTTCCGGCTGGTAGTAATCATAGTAGGAAATGAAAAATTCTACCAGATTATCCGGGAAAAATTCTTTGAATTCTCCGTATAGCTGAGCCGCCAGGGTTTTGTTATGACTGATAATCAAGGTGGGCCGCTGAAGCTCCTGAATCACATTGGCAATCGAGAAGGTTTTTCCAGAACCTGTAACTCCAAGCAAGACCTGATGCGGGTCTCCATTTTCGATCCCTTCTGTGAGTTGGCGAATTGCTTCCGGTTGATCTCCAGAAGGTTTAAAAGGAGCTTGAATCTTAAAGGTGTGTTCTTGTTCAGCCATAAATGGAGCGTACGAATTTATCAATATGAAGTTCCCTTTAACAGGATCAGATATCAGGCCCTAAAATAGGAAATCTCTCGTAACTCTTTAGCGGCAATTCACTACCGTACACTTTTTCGTTTTCCTGTTTCCAGGACTTGTTTTGCCACTCTTTTTGTATCCGCTCAAACAATTGAGGATTACTGCAAAAATGAAGTAAGTCTCGCTCGGGATACTCCAGGCTGTTTTTCTTTCATATCTCCTTCTATGTCTTCTTCCTACTTTTTTAGAAAAAGTAGGGCAAAAAGCGCAGAAGC
>CAYGTH010001021.1:0-1796 GCA_964352745.1 uncultured Bacteroidia bacterium | reverse complement strand
CGGAGTTGAATGGTGGACAAATAAGCCCACGCCCTACACGTAATTATTTACTGGCCATTATGCTGGGCTTGTTTATTCCGTTTGCAACTCTTACGATTATCGAGTTTTTCAACAACAAGATCGAATCAGCCGACCAGCTTGCAGGAATCCCAAATATGAAAGTAATCAGTCGGATTCCCAATATTAACAAGCAGGAAGATATCATCAAAATCAACGGATTGAACTTGTACAATGGAAACCAGGAGGCTTTCATTTTCAATTCTGCCTATATGGAAGAATTCCGGAAATTGAGAACGAACCTTCAGTTTCTGACTTCGCATGTCGATGGATGCGTCAAGGTTCTGGTTACTTCCTGTCAAAGTAGCGAAGGCAAGTCCTTCTGTTCTGAACAATTGGGAATCATTTATGCGATTACTGGGAAAAAGGTTCTATTGATTAATACCGATCTGCGGAAAGTGCATGAGCAGCGCCCCAATCAAAATGGGCTGAGCGACTACCTGGGAGGGTTTTCTTCCCTCGACGAAATTGTCCAGCGAACGAATATTGAGACGCTTTCTGTAGTAGAATCAGGTCTTGGGCCTCCTAATCCAGCAGAACTGTTATTGAGTAATCGGATGAAAGAACTGCTCGCCATATTCGAAGAAATGTATGACTATATCATCATAGATACCGCTCCTATTGGATTAGTGGCCGATGCACTGGTCCTGATGAAAATGGTGGATTGGAACTTATTTATAGTGAAGCGCAACTTTACCAAACTGAGTGAATTGCTCGAAGTCGATGAGCTCTATTTGAGAGATAAAATTAAGAACATTTCATTGATTTTTAACCATGATACCAACCTGGCAGGATTGCACGCCGGATATTACCAGTATTATTCATCTGGTTCAGGACTCAATGGTTCCCGTCGAAAAACAAAAAATAAAAAGTCAATACCGATATAAAGAAAGTGCCGAATATAAAGTCTGAATCAATCAGCCATTGGTTTTGCTTGAAATAATTATAGCCATGACAATTAAGATAACGCCTAAAACCCTTCCTCATTTATTATCCTACTATTTCTTAAAGCGTATTGCTATTTAAGGTAATGCTGCTACCTGCTTAATGTATGGTTGGGAAGTATAATAATACTTCCTGTCTGGTTACCCCGACAATGACTTTGTCAGGTTGGTTCTTGTTTATATGGAGGAATTCATATCTGACTGGGACCAGGTAATCTGTTTGAAAATGTGCGCCGCATTTGTCTGGGAAAAAAGGAACAGCCCGGCATGTGGATAGCGGAGTATTGAAAGTTCAATTGTTCTAATTGGTTGAGATTTATTTAGTACTGAGTATCCATGAAAGCATATAATTCTATCTCCATAGCCTCTTTTTGTGATCCGGAAAATTTCCCTGACCTGATTGGTACCCTGGCTAGTTTAGTAGTGAGCTGCAGAGCAGAAGTGCCTTTGGAAATTCACGTACTGGATGAAGGGATTTTAGATTACGACTGGCAACACCTCAAGAGGATTCTACATGCACTCAATCAAAATATTATGCTTAATCGAATAGAATTAGGCGCTGGAGCCATACCGCGTTCTGGGCGACCTACTCCCAATCATACAAGAGTGTATTTGAATATACTGGTGAATCGACTGGCCGATGTGGACCGCATTCTTTATATCAATCCTTCCATGCTCATTTTACGAGATATTGAAACGGTTTGGTACCATGAAATGGACGGATACATCGTGCTCGCTGTCGAAAACCAGGGGCATTCTGATACGGCTCCTAATAATTGGCCGATCCAGGAATTT
>CAYGTH010001020.1:0-1799 GCA_964352745.1 uncultured Bacteroidia bacterium | reverse complement strand
TTGAATGTAATCACTCCCGGCCGCACGAATTATAAGAGCTATGAAAAAGGCATGCGGAAAGTCGTCAAGCACATCAAAGAGAATTTCCCGAATGCGGATATCATGATGGTAAGCGTAAGTGATAAGAGCTACAAGATTGATGGGAAAATGAAAACAGACATCTGTGTTCCTTACCTCGTTGCTTCCCAAAAGAAACTCGCCGAGGAAATGGAAGTTGCTTTCCTCAACCTGTATGAAAAAATGGGCGGAGCAAATTCTATGGTCAAGTGGGTTGAAGCAGATCCGCCACTCGCACACCACGACTATACCCACCCCAATCGCCGGGGTGCTGAAAAAGTATCTAATATCATCAGCAGTTTCCTCATGCGTGAATATGGCGTATTTGTCGAAGCTGAAGAGGCTCGGAGTCCTATGAGACCCGCAGATCTGCCGGTTCTGCATAGTGCGCTGAACTAATAGAAAAGGTAACGGTATCAATTAATGGTCAGGCGATTCAGATTCGCCTGACCATTTTCCTTATCAATTCTTCCCAACGTTTTCCAGGTCCCTGTTTGGAACGCTAATTCTTTTTCAAAAGAAATGTATCTTGTATGTCCAACGGATGTTTCATCCTTCACTCCCTTGCACATGAACGCTAACCGAATCATATTTATCTCCCTCAGCCTCATAGGCATGGGCCTAATGTTCAGCAGCGGGCTCCCTTTTACCGGAAGTTTGCTTCTCGTCCTGGCCGTACTTACAGGGTTATGGGGCGTAAGCCTGCTGATTCGGGATGCCAGTATCGTCGATATCTTTTGGGGGCCGGGGTTTGCCATTCAAGCCTGGTACTACTTTTTTGTCGAGAGCTCAGGGCCTGGCAACGTCAGAAATGTCCTGCTGTGCTTACTGGTAAGTGTCTGGGCAATGCGACTTGCGCTTCACATTGGGATTCGGAACTGGGGAAAAGGGGAAGATTTCAGATATCGGCAATGGCGAACAGATGGAGGCAAAAACTATTGGTGGATTTCATGGCTCCGGGTATTTGTCCTTCAGGGCTTCTTGATGTGGGTCATTGGTTCGATTTTACTGGTCTCTCAATCGGAGCCGCGATTGATTGTGCCTACAGGCCTGGATCTATTCGCTTGTCTCCTATGGCTTGTTGGGTTTTATTTTGAGGCCGTTGGAGACTGGCAATTGGTACGCTTCAAACGCAATCCCGCCAATCAAGGTAAGGTCATGGATACAGGCCTCTGGAAATATACGCGCCATCCCAACTATTTTGGTGATGCGGTGATTTGGTGGGCGTGGTTCCTGTTTGCTGTCCAGGTTCCTTTTGGCTGGGCCTTTATTGTCGCCCCCCTGTTGATGACTTTTTTACTCATGAAGGTGTCCGGGGCTGCTTTATTGGAAACTACCCTCCGCGAAAGCAAACCCAAATACGCCGAATATATTCGTAAAACCTCCCCATTTTTTCCCTGGATTCCGAAACCGTGATTACCTTCCCCCTCCTGCCAAAACGAACTTTCTCTTTCGTATCGGGTGAAATACCTTCGTCCATCAAAGGGCGCCCGCGCACATTTCTCCTCAACTTTCCGTACCCCCTATTCAGACGAGTCGGTTAACCTGTCCTCCTGAAGGCCCGGCATAGCTAAAGGCCCTTTTTCGATCTTTTGGAAGGGCGATGATTGTCCATACTTGGCATTTGGTAAATATTTTTTGCAATTTCCAAGCAATCCAATCGTCTTAGACACTATTGGTAGAGATGAGCATACAAACTTAATTCACTATTCAACTAATTCTCTGATAATCAGTGTCCCTAT
>CAYGTH010001019.1:0-1800 GCA_964352745.1 uncultured Bacteroidia bacterium | reverse complement strand
TTGAACAAATTATCATTTGGCCATTTTTGCACAATCTTGAAAATTTTGACAAAAACCATTTGGGGCAGCTTGCTCGCATGACAGCTAGTGCATGTATGAATCGAATTTTTGAGGTAATTGATATTGAGGTGAGAATGAAGCTGATTACTTATTTAGAAACAAAGGGGATTGCGTTGACTAGTCTGGAATCTATTTGTTCCCCTTTAGAGGGTTTGAAGCATGTAGTGATGTGTCCGGAGGCATTTGAATTGGATGCAAAGTATGTCGATCCCCAGGCAATATATTTGGGCCCCTGTATCCGTCCTGTTACGATTGAGCAGGAATCTGAAGTTGAAAGATTAATGCCGGGTGATCCAGGCCTACCTATTATTTTTCTATCCTTAGGTTCTCAAGTGAGCGTTTATAAGGAAAAGGCAAGGTGCTTATTAGAAGCAATTTTTCAGACTATGCAGTCCCCTGAACTAAATGGGTATCATTTGTTTGTAGCCGCTGGTCAATTAGTGAATGATTTCCCAAGCGCTGTTTTACCGACTAATGTGACGCTTAGGTCTTGGTTGCCTCAGCTTGAAGTCTTAAAGATTGCGAGTGCAGCTATTATTCACGGCGGCCTGGGATCTATTAAAGAGTGTATCTATTCTGGTGTCCCCATGCTTGTTGCGCCAATGGGTCGAGATCAGTACTTCAACGCGAAAAGGGTAATTCATCATGGAGTGGGAATCCGACTAATGGAGGAGGATTGGAATATTGCCTCCCTCAAAACGAAGCTATTAGAGGTCTGTCAAAGTACGAATATTCAAACTAATCTAAGACGTATGCAGGCTTTGTTTATAGAAAGTGAGGCTGCCATGAAAGAGGTAGAACTACTCAATCGGACAACATAAAGATTTTTTATGTGATTAACGACTATATATAATTTGTGTTATTATGACTCATCAATTCCCTACTATCGATTCCTGGTATGTTAAGTTGGAAAAGGAATCCTTGTATGACTATGGAAAACTGTATGCAAGTGAAGGCACATACAGAGCCTATTCGCCAACTTCTATAGAAGAAGCTTGTTCGTTTATGCGATATGCTGCACGAGAAAAGATTGCAATACGGTTTAGAGGAAGTGGGCATACTTTTAACGGCGTTACTTTGCCTGAGCAAAATGAGATACTGGTATTTACCAATCAAATAGATCATTTTCTATTTGAATCGGATGGGACACTCTCAGTAGGTGCTGGAACGGTTCTTTGGGATGTCCGAGATTTGGCTCGGGACTATGGCCTCGATTTGAAAGTGTATAATGGTGGATGGGCTGGGCCGAGCGTAGGCGGATTTATAAATGCCGGAGGGTTTGGTAAGGGAAATTTATCCAGTTTTAATGGGGGCTTATGGGAAAGTATCAATTCGATTAGCTTGATTGATGCAGAAGGCGTACTTCATGTAATTGAGCGAACTGATGAGAGGTTTCCCTGGATTTTTGGTTCCTATGGGCAACTTGGGATGATAGTGGAGGCTAATTTCCAGTTGGTAAATGCGAGCCCCTTTTTACCTAGTGGGAAATACCATAGTCAATCTCCCCTGGGCCATACAGGGAGGGTTCCCAAACGCCAAACGGATGACCCGGCAGAAAATATGCGTGCGCCAGGCGAGGAGAATACGGAAGTGCTTTTTTGGTACAGTATGATGGTTTCGCCACAAGAAGAAGCTAAGGCTTGGGAGGATATTGCTGCCTGGGTTGATCGCAATTCAAATCTCATTAAGCCAGATGGGGGCTGGTATGGTCCGAAGCGAGAGGGCCAGCACATTGGTTAT
>CAYGTH010001018.1:0-1812 GCA_964352745.1 uncultured Bacteroidia bacterium | reverse complement strand
GATAACCGCGGAGTAGGCTTGTCAGATGCCCCTAAAGGCCCTTATACCACTGCGATGATGGCCGATGATACGGCGGCTGTGATGGATCACTTAGGAGTAGCCCGTGCCAAGGTTGCGGGAATTTCAATGGGAGGCGCCATTGCGCAGGAGTTGGCCCTCAATCATCCGGAGAAAGTATCTTGCCTCGCATTGATCAGTACCTGGCCACGATTCAATAAGTATGCAACATCTGTATATGAAAATCTGAAGAAACTCCGTGTGACAGCGAAGCCAGATGATTTTATGGAACTGTTGCAACTGTGGATTTTTGCGCCGCCCTATTTTGAATCTGATTTGGCAGACTTACAGGCAGGCCAGCAAGCGGCAGCAGACAATGCTACTCCTCAGAGTCAGCAAGGATTCGAAGGACAGCTCGATGCCTGTATTCATCACGATAGCGTTTCCCGCTTGCCTCAAATTCAGGTACCTACGCTGATCACGATCGGGAGTATGGACATTTTTACGCCCCCTCCTTTCTCAGACCTTCTGCATGCAGGCATTGCCGGATCAGAATTGGTTACGTTTCCCACTGGCGGCCACGTGCACCACTGGGAGGATTTGGAACGCTTCAATCGCGTTACAACTCAGTTTTTATTGGATAATTAGCAGGCGAGGATTGAACGAAAAGGCGCAAAGAGGCAAAGCGCGGGTAGCGAAGGCATTGGGAATTGAACGCAGAGACGGGGAGACTCAAAGCAAAACAACCGATCCGTCATGTTGAGTTTGTTACATTGAGCGGTCGAAACACAAAGGTAAAGTGACCTTTGGCTTAAAACAGGTTGAATGAGCAAGTATGCGGTTAAATCATCAAATCAATGAGCAAAATAAAAATCGGTTGTGAAACCTACACCTGGCAAATGCCGGGCGAACAATACAAAGGCAAACTGGAGCATATCATGGAGATTTGTGCTGCGGCTGGATTTGCTGGCATAGAACCCGAAACGAGTTTTATGCAGCACCTGGAAGATCCGGTTCTGATGAAAGAAGCTTTGGACAAATACGGGCTGGAACTGGCGGTCTTGTGCGTGGTAGAGGACTGGCTGAATCCTACGGAAACAGAAGGTGAACGCCAGCGTGCTGATCAGTGGATCGAATTCCTGGGCCATTTCCCGGAAACGATTTTATTGCCGGTTCAGATGCCGGGTAAGGATCGCTCCAACCTCGAAGTTCGGCAGGCAAATTTACTTTCCTGCGTAAACGCATTTGCCCGAAGAGCCGCTGAAAAAGGAATCGTCTGTTCTTATCATCCCAATTCCCCTGCAGGTTCCGTATATCGCACCGAGTCAGATTATGAGATTTTGTTGAATGGCCTGGATGCGGAAGTGATCGGCTATTGCCCGGATGTAGGGCACATCGCCAAGGGGGGCATGGATCCGGCGGCTATCATTCGTAAATACCGTTCTCAGGTCAACCTCGTCCACTACAAAGACATGTATGCCGATGGCAGATGGGCACCCACAGGCGAAGGCGATATAGACTTCGAGACCATTACAACCGAGCTTAGGGACAGCGGCTACGAAGGCTGGATCATCATGGAAGACGAATGTGATGCTGCCATCACGGACCCCGATGGGGTAACCCGAAAGGATGGTGTGTTTATTGAAGAGGTGTTGAAGCCCTGGATATAAGAAGGGCAGGTGGACAAAGTATCCATCTGGGTTTTTTAGTTTTTGGCTACTGCCCGCCTGGGGAGAATCTTCGATTGAAAATCATTTCTTCATTCTGACTCCCGACTCCTACTCCCTGACTCCTCTTCCCGTTGTCCGCAGACCC
>CAYGTH010001017.1:0-1815 GCA_964352745.1 uncultured Bacteroidia bacterium | reverse complement strand
AACCCGAAATCCACCAGTTTCGCTAACAAATTTCCTGTCCCAAACATGGTCTTATACGTGGCGGAGAGATTCGATGGGGTCCACTTTGGCAGCTTTCCAGGCGGGATAAAACCCTGATCCCACTCCTACTACCAAACAGACAATCAGGCCGATTATGATCCACAGCCAGGGAACCACAAAACTCCCTTTCATCACGAGTACCCCCAGTAGGTTACCGATCGGAAGCCCTAACATAATCCCAAAAAGACCGCCTACCTGGCAGATAACAACGGCTTCCATCAAAAACTGAATCAGGATATTCATTTGGGTAGCACCGAGTGCTTTTCTGAGGCCAATTTCATTGGTGCGTTCGGTGACAGATACCAGCATGACATTAAGGAGGGCAACCGAAGCGCCCAATAACGTAATGAGGGCAATTACCTGAGCGGATACCGTCAGGACCTTAAGGTTGGACATCAATTGCTCTACAAATGCATCGCTTCTGCTGACAGAGAAATCATCTTCAGCCGTAAGGCGGAGCCCCCGGATATTTCGGAATACCCCCCGGGCTTCCTCCATCAAATAATCCATTCGGACCGGATCTGCTACATAGACATTCAAAGTAAGCGAACCCGTTTGTGGGCGGTCGTTGCGCAGGGTTGAAATGGGAATTACGCAGGATTCATCCGCTCCGGAACTCCCACTGCTTCCTACGCGATCAAACACGCCGATGACTTTATAAATATTTCCACTGACGTTTACCACCTTGCCGATTGCGGGTTCAGTCGGGAATAACTTATTTTTTATCTCGTGGCCGATCACCACTACATTTCGTGCAAGGGTAACATCATCCAGGTTTATACTTCTGCCCGATGCAATCGGGGTTCGGATCGCAACGAGGTAATTTTCATCCGCGCCGGACAATTGAACATTGCCGTTGGTTTTGCGGTTCTGAAAACTGACAACATGGGTGCCCCCTCCGCTGCCGGAAACACTGGCTACCATCAAACCCTCTGTGTCCTGTTTGAATTTGACCGCTTGTCGATAGGTGATTTGTGGAAAGCGCTTTTGTCTCCTTCTTCCGCGACCATTTATCCGGATTTGAGAATTGAAATTCCGGATGCGAAAGGTATTCGCGCCCATGCTGGAAAAGTTGGTGCTCATGCTGCTCTTGACCCCTTCGATGGTCGTGAGTACACCGATCAGCGCCGTGATACCCAGTGCAATGATGAAGATGGTAATTCCTGCCCGAAACAAGTTGTTTCGGATTGCTTCTAATGATTGGAAGACATTGAGTAGAAAGCGCATAGTACAAATATACGGAGCTCACCGGAATTTGTGTGATTAGAAGTGAAAAGGAGTCGGGAGTCAGGGAAGAGGAAAGAATTTAGAAGAAAGAGGGAAGGAAACCGCAAGTACAAAGATTAAGCTCAAATTCAACTTTCAAATGGCCAAACAAAGAGGGGCAGGAGTCAGGAAGAACGAAAAAAGCGCTGCAGCCTGTCTAGCTGCGCGCTTTTTTCGTTCAGATTCTAAAATCTAAAATCTAAAATCTAGTTAGAACTACTCTTCTGGCTATCTGCGTAGCCAAATACTTTTTTGAGCAGATCAGAAGCTCTTGCGATGGGGTCCGTTCTGATTTTCTTTTCTTCATCAGAAATTTTCAGGAACAAGCCATCAAGCGCTTTGTCGGTGGCATATTTCACCAAATCCGTCTCCACTTTTTTATTGGTGAAGGGGATCGCGTTGTACTTAGAGGTAATATCCGTCCAGGTTTTGGAAGCATTCACCCGGTCGAGTGAGGTTTTTACATGCGGAGAGAAGGCTCCATATAAT
>CAYGTH010001016.1:0-1818 GCA_964352745.1 uncultured Bacteroidia bacterium | reverse complement strand
AGTGCTTCGATAAGCAGATCAGTTGTAAAACAATGTAAAGCGCTTGTAAAAGATGATTTCCTTGCAGTAATAAACGAGTTTTCTCTTATGATTTGACCAACATTTACATGAAGGATTACCATTATGCGAACCATCCTCTGAGCGAGTTTAGATTCTCTTCTTCAAGTCCATTGGGCGTTTTGTACAACCACTCATTCCCCCTCCATCGCCGCTCTTTCCTCCGCTAATATCCGCAAAGCTTCTTCCGGCAAAACTGAATTCGGTGGCGTCAGATAGCTGACGACTATACCCGCAGCCGTAGCAGCTAGCACTGCTGGAATGGTAGGGTTTCCCCAAAAGGCATCCCACTCGGATACATTGAGGACCACAAGCGCGCAAGTTGCCCCGCCGATCAGACTGGCCATACCGCCTTGCCAGGTAGCGCGTTTCCAAAACCTGCCCAGCATCGCGCAGACAAATAAACCACTCAGGATCAGGGAAATCATGTATTGGATATAGGCGATCACATCGGTGGCGGTGAGGGTGAATAGGAGCGCAAGCCCAGTGATGGCTACCAATCCCTGTCGAGAGAGGGCCACTGCTTTTTTGGGGGCAGGCATGTGTCCCTGGAAGAGAATGAATACATCCCGCATGAGCACCGATACTGCTGCGATGGCATCCGAACTGGCAGAAGACATCGTCGCACTCAATCCTGCAATGAGCACGATCAGTCCCACCCACATCGGCAGGACATCCGTTGCCATATAAGGAAATGCAAAATTGGCATTTTCGAGGCCGGGATTGAGCTGGTGAGCTGCAAGTCCGATCAGGGCCGGAATCAGGGAAAAGAAGAGATAGAGCACCCCCGTGAGATAAAAACTCCTCCGGACCGTTTGGGCCGTATCTGCTGAGTAGATCCGTTGACGGAAAGCAGGCGTCGCCATTACCCCCACAAAAATCGCGAATGCCAGCGAAAGAGAGGGTAGGAGTTCCGTGCCTTGTAAAAAAGAGAAGGCTTCCGCTGTGCTCGCTGCCTGCAATCCTTCCCATCCACCAATGCTGTGAATAGCCATTCCTGCCATCAGTAAAAAGCCCAGAAAGAGGACAATCGCCTGAATCGTATCCGTCCACACCACGGCCATATAGCCGCCGATGATGACGTAGATGCCAAATCCCAGCGCAACGATCATCTTTGCCTGTAGCAAATTGACTTCAACAATCCAGGCCAGGTACATGCCGCCGCCCAGGATATGCGCGCCCAACCAGCCCACTGATGCCAGCAGGATCAGCAGCGCGATCAGGCCTTTCAGGGTTTTATTCGCCCCATAGTAGTAGGAAATCTCTTCCGCAAAAGTCATGAAATTGAATTTCCGGACGCTGCCAAACAGGTAGGCCAGTGCCAGCATCCCGATTCCGCCACCTATGCCATACAAAGCCCCTGCCCAACCATCGCTGTACCCTTTGCCGATTGCACCCATACTCGAACCCGTCCCCACCATTGTAGCTACCGTTGTGCCGAGCATCAGCAAAAAAGGCACGCTGCGATTGCCCAGTAGAAAATCTTCGCCGGATTGCTGCTTTCGGGAAATCCAGATACTCAGGCCGATCATGGCGACGATGTAGAGAAAGAAAACGATGAGGAATAGGCTAGTGGACATGCGGGGTTTTTAAAATGAAGGGAACTTCCAATATACCCTTCCTCATTCTACTTTGTCAAGTTATCAGGTTTGATCAAAAAGCAGCGAGACGGACCCACCTGGGTGAGAATCCTTGGATTAGATTCTCGTCAATCGAAGATCACTCCCCCGCGGGTCGTTTCCTTTTGAAGGGAAACGGGGT
>CAYGTH010001015.1:0-1827 GCA_964352745.1 uncultured Bacteroidia bacterium | reverse complement strand
CAGTTTGAAGAAGATTTTCAAAACCTCTATAAATACTACAAAGGGACTGTTTTTGCTAAATTTGCCGTGATTGGACCCCATTTGTATATGGTATTCCAGGTGGGTAAAGGCGTAACAGATATCAAGACATTCAAGTGGCTCATAAAAGCAGATAGCCTCAGTTATCTGGGCAACCGCTTTGACCATGAATTTCGGTTCCCGGACCAGCATGAGTTTCAGTGGCGAAGAATCACCCGGGAGATGCATCGCCGGGGCAAGCATCCGCATATCTCCATCCTGGATCGGGTATTTGTCGAGACGCTAAATGGCAGCATGACCATTAAAGTGGAGGACAATACAGATTCTGGAAAAGGAATCTACGACGAGCCGGTTGAGCATGCCGAACAAACCCTCGATGATGCTGATTTTGCCTTTGCAGATCTGGGAAATCTGATCGTTCTCAAGATTCGACCCTATCAGGAAAAACAATACCGCTACCTCATTTTTAATGAAAAAATGCAGGAAGCCCTACGGGTAGATTCTATCGAAGATGCCTGCGTGCTGTTGCCGGATAATCAGGGGATTATTTTTGCGAATGGCTATTACCTGCAAACGGGGGAATACAAAATATTTGACAATGTAATCCGGGATATGCACTTCGAAAAGCGCATCCCCTCGCCCAATGGTGAAGATTTTCTGTTCATGTTTTATAACCAGCTCGACGGCCTTTACGTCTTGTTGCCCTATAATCTGGTGGAAATGAAAGTCGATACGCCCATCTTGTGCAGCGGATTTTCCCTCTTCCCAAATGGCGAACTCTGTTATTTTCGGGCAGAGGAAGAAGCCGGCCGACATCATGTGGTACAGGTCTGGCAAACGCCATATAGTTTGACAGAAAAAGTCCCGACACAGCAAGTCGATTCCTACCTCAACAAAGTCGGAAACAAAGACCTCGTCCGCGGAATGGCCGAATGCAAAGAGATGCTGATCCTGGTAAATAAAGGTGATAGCTATGGCAATCTCTATATCGACCTGGTCAAAAAGGCAGGTGATATCCTCGATTCCTATTATTGGATCAAGAAAAAGGAGACTTTTCAGCTCGACAAACCCCTCGTAGAGGTGCAAAATGCCGCTGCCGCTGCGATTGATGAGTTTGAAAAGGTACGTCGTATTCGCCAACATACACGTGATCAGGTAGCTGCCGTGGCCGATAAACTGAGTGAATTACAAGGGCGAATCAAGCGCTACAAAGCGAAGGATATCGATACATTTGTGGGGTATTTGTCGAGCTTACGGATCCTGCGGGGCGAAATCATTGGCTTACGGGATTTGCGTTATGTTTCCACGGAAGAAATAGATGCATTCGATCAGCAAGTAATGACGGATAGCGAAACCATTTCTCAGGATATGGTAGGCCATTTGTTGGAAGAAAAGGCGTTGCAGCCTTATTGGGAAAAAGTTGCTACCCAGAAAAAAGCTGCAGAGGCTGTTACTAAAGTAGCAGAAGCCAAAACAGTAGGCGATCAGATTGACCAAATCGGGAAAGAGTTGGAAATGCTCATCGAGATTGTCAGTAACCTGAAGATCGAAGATGCAACGCAGACTACCCGGATCATTGATAATATTTCGGAGATATATACCGGCTTGAACCAGTTGAGAGCCGACCTCAAAAACCGCCGAAAAAGCTTTCGGAGTACAGAAGCTGCTGCTGAATTTCAGTCTCAGCTCAAGCTCCTGGATCAGGGACTCATCAATTATATCGACCTCTGTGATACCCCGGCCAAATGTGAAGAGTACCTCACCAAACTCATGGTGCAGGTGGAGGAGTTAGAAGGGAAATTCGCAGAG
>CAYGTH010001014.1:0-1830 GCA_964352745.1 uncultured Bacteroidia bacterium | reverse complement strand
ACGTAGCTAAGCTGGTGAAGAGAACCGGTAATTCAGACCGAAACCCGAGGTCCTGCGTTCCCTGTCCCACGTCAAATGAGAGCGTAGCCTCACGCTTGCCTGCTTCTCCACAAAAGACATCCAGGATCGCATATTCCAATTCGAGACCACTCAGGGGGCTCCGTTGCGGACTGAACAACCAGGTGCCACCGGCCATATACAGTTCAAAATAAAAGAGCAGGCTATCCGGATCAGGCATTTTGGGATGCGTTCCATGATCCGTATGATGCATGGATTCCTGCCCCTGCGGGTACTGGAGATTGAGATTAGCGGTTACGCCTGCTTCGTTCCTGATTTTGATCAGAAAGCGACGACTTTCCTGTTCAAATAATCGGGGTTGCGCCAGACCCTGCTGAGTTTTGACGCGCGACTCAGGGTTAATCTGAATCCCGATCAAGCACAAGGGGTCCAGGATTTCCTGAATGGCTTGAACCTGCGCTGCTTCATCCGTCAGTTCATAAGCTGCCTCAAGCCGGGCCACTGTTTCCACAGAAAGCGGGGACCCGAGGAATGTGAGTTTCTGTGTCAGGCGTTTCACCTGTTCGGTGAGTGGTTGCGCATCGACAGTTTCCACAACAGGCAGTTGCTCGCCTATACTGAAAGTAGGCGGGGGAGACTGATCTGTCCTACATCCCCAAATCAGTAACAACAAGATGGGAAGCAAGCGAATTGAATGAGCCATAGCTTTGATTAAATTGGACGATTTATCCAATTTATCAAATCCTTACTCATATCGCAATGCATCGATGGGATTTCCATTAGCGGCTTTCAGCGCCAGATAGGCAATCGTCAACAAGGCAATCATCAAGGTCAGAATACCTGCTCCGACAAAGATCATCGGATTGATATCAATCCGAAAGGCAAAACTTGTCAGCCAGTCATTCATAATGTACCAGGTGATCGGGACCGATAATACAAAGGCGACCAGAACGAGGATTGCTACTTTTTGCGTGAGCAGGATCAGGATATTATTGACGGTTGCGCCCAGTACCTTGCGGATACCGATCTCCTTGGTTCTTTGTTCAGCTGAAACAGAAACCAGCCCAAACAGTCCCATGCATGCAATCAGGATCGCCAGGCCGGCAATCAATCCGACGACGCTACTTACCTTTTGATCTGTGCGATACAATTCTTCAAAATGCGCATCCAGGAAGGAATAGTCAAATGGCCGGTCTGACCCGCTTCTGCGCCAGGCTTGCTCAATTTTATCCAGATGTGCCGGGAGATCACTTGGGGAAATCCTCACTGAAATTTCGCTAAATCCCCAATCCGGCTGCACGCTCATCGCAAGTGCATTGACTTTGTTGTGTAGTGAATTGTAATTAAAATCGTCAACCAACCCCACTACAGTCCCCCACTCTTCCTGCCAGCCAAACTTCATGGGCATTCCGATAGGGTTTTCTACCCCTAGCTGTACCGCGAGTGATTGATTAATGATAAATGCATGCTCGGCGTCTGAAGCAAACTCTTTGGAAAATGCACGCCCATCGACGACTTCTATTTCGTAAAAATCGAGGTATTCAAAATCCACATTCACATGGGAGATTGCCAGGCTTTGCTCTGCCGTATCTGCTTTGAACTGAATGCCCGTTTGGTGAATATTACTTCCCAATCGCTGTCCGGAGCCTGTTACTCCTTTGATCGCAGGATTTTGCAGCAATTCGCTCCTCAGGGTTTCAAAGCCCTCAAATACCTGCTGGTTTGAGGGCAACAATACGACCTGATCTTTATTGAATCCCGGATCTTTTTGGGTCATAAAATCCAGCTGTTGTGTAGCGATAAGCGTACCTA
>CAYGTH010001013.1:0-1838 GCA_964352745.1 uncultured Bacteroidia bacterium | reverse complement strand
CCTCGAATCCCTCTCCTGTTGAAGTCGATCTATTGATCCAACATGGCACTGTTTTTTCCGGAGCAGATGCCTCGCCCGAGGTGCTGGACATCGGTATCCGGGGAGATACGATTGCTTTATTCGAAGGGTTGTTTTGTTTGATCGTTTGAGGGTTCGGGGTTTGAGGGTTGGAAAGACATTCAAACGCTTCTCGTAACTTAGCCTGACAGGGCTATTGGCGGATTCTGATCCGCCAAGATTGTATTCGCCAAGCGACCATACATCATAGTAGGAAGAAAGGAGAACAATAACTATCGAGAAATTACAATCGCATCTCAAATCGAAAACCATTATCGAAATGGATTAGTCGGATATTTCATTTCCAATCAGGTCGAAACTTCTGAATCGAAACTGTATATTGATGGTTTAATCAAGTAAAATGAATGGACTGGGTCAAATAAATGGCATAACAATCGCTACTATCATCCTATTAGTAATAGTAGTGGTGGTATTGTTAATCATCTTCTACAAAGTCCCTCTAGGATTGATGTTCAAAGCCCAGTTTTCCGGAGTCAGGATAGGTATCGGTCAATTGATAGGTATGTGGATTCGCGAGGTTCCGGCGGATATAATTATTAACGGAATGATCAAAGCTAAAAAAGCTAACCTAATCCATATCAAATTAAACGCCTGGGAAGCTCATTACCTTGCGCAAGGGGATGTCAGGAACGTCGTTGAAGCCTTGATTTCTGCTCAAAATGCAGGAATTGCACTGACATTTGATCATGCTGCTGCAATGGACCTAGCTGGCGTGGATGTATCGCAGGCAATCAAGGATACCGTTTATACCAAAGTCATCCATCTACCAAAGGTCGAATCCGTGGCAAAGGATGGTATCCAATTAATCGTCCAAGCTCGGATCACTGTGCGTACGCAGATAGAAAAACTCGTCGGAGGGGCTCGTGAAGAAACCTTGAAAGCCCGAGTAAGTCAGGGGATTGTAGCGGCAGTCGGTTCCTCCGAATTCCACATGGATATTCTCGCAGATCCCGGTAAGATCTCTGATCGAATTATGAATGAAGGCATTACTGGAGGTCTTGCATTTGATTTACTTTCGATCGACATCATCGATGTTCAGATAGGGAAAGACGTACGAGCAATTCAAGAGGTTGAGCGGCTGGAAACGGCGGCTAAGATTGCCCGTCTAAAGAGTACTATAGAAGGCAACAAACCTATAGACGAGAACTGGGAAAGTTTTACAATACGGGTGCCAGAAGAGCTCCGGCTTGCAATTCGTCAATACTTATTGTTTTTCAAGGAATTTGTCCGTGTCACCAAAGGAGAGAAAATATTCTTCGAAGTGAATGAAGTGGATTCCGGTTTGGTTTTGACCATAGAAGAAAATAAGCCAGATTCCAAGAACGAATTACAAGGATGGCTCAATGAATACGTGAATTATGTCAAATTTGGAGTTGACCAGTGGCAGGTTAAGGTGAGGACAAAGGCCGATCCCAAGCATATCGATCTCTTGGTGCTCAAAATGGAGAATGAGGTAAATCATCTGAAAGCGCATATTAAGATTGCAGAGGTTGAAAACTATTATCTCAAACGCGAGCTATCTCAATTACAGGCTCCCTTGACTCCCGAAGGGAATCAAGGGGAACAACAAGAAATCATCTATCTGTTGGCCGAGCTTCTCAAGGACTCGATTGATAAACAGCCTCCTGTAATCATACACAATCAAAACAATAATAAAAGAGATACCACTATGGACTTCCGAAAATCAAACTTTAAAGGCGGTCAGGTCTTCAATGAAATTCACAAATTGGTCGTAAAAAATGAATCAACACTCCTAGAAC
>CAYGTH010001012.1:0-1842 GCA_964352745.1 uncultured Bacteroidia bacterium | reverse complement strand
GGGCCATAGACATGATCCCCAAAGACATTATGATATGCGACTGGCATTATGAGCGCGCCGAGCCTACTGCTGCATATTTCGCCTTAAAAGGCTTTGATGTGGCCACTTCTTCCTGGCGAAAAGGAGTGGTTGCCAAAGAACAATTAGCCCTCCTTGAAAACCTCAGAAAAAATGCGAATAAGGAAACTGCCCAACACATCAAGGGCATGGTCCACACTTCCTGGAGTTCCGTTTCTTCCTTTCTGGATCGGTTTTATGCGCCTTTGGATACCGAAAAACTCGATGACGCTGCCTGTTTCAGGATGTTGTTTGGGGAATGATTTACCTCCTATACTTTGTGATCCTCTGTGCCATGCTTTGTGTAGCTCTGTGTCACAACTTATTCAATGCCAAAAAAGCCAATCTGAAAACCGGCACCTATGCACAAGAATTTTAGCGATTATGAAGCGCTTCATCGCTATGTCCAGGAAAAAACAAAGGACAATATGCTGATTGCCTATCGAAATTGCGATCCGTATGAAGGCATGGTCTTGGGAATTATGATCGTTTTTGATATTCAGGTGCCTGCTTATCAGTTGGACTTGCAATGGATGTCATTTGGCCTGGATCCTTATGGAGATACCTTGCAGGAAAGTTACGTATATCAATTTGAGGGCCTGGAAGCATTATTGGAATATCTCAAACTGACCTATGAGATTAAGGTGGAAGATATTCCTGTGCAATACAAATTCGATCCCAGCCAGCACCCTGATCCGATTAAAGACAAAGCCCAAAAGTCGGTGTTCGAAGCTGCCTGGAAGCGGTTTCAAGATGATTTTAATAATAGGGTATTTCTGGACCCAGCTCTGCAATTGGTGTATGATACGCATGAGTAGGTAGAGGAGGAAATCAGGGCAACTACTGTATGGTTTATTACGGCTAAGAGTAGATTTATTCACAGGCTGCCTAATTCTACTTTGTCAACTTACCAGTTTCGACCAAGAGGCTTCGAGGTAACAGGCCTGGAGGCGTTTTCGCTGGGAGTAGACCTCGATCTGTAGTGCATGGAAGCCAAACTTTAGTTCCCACTTAGGCGGGTTGGCCTCAAAAATATGGCGAGGGCGGCCTGCTGCGCGTTGGGCTAAAATTTTTGTGAGTTTTTTGTTTCTTTTTTGCTCATCAAAAAAGAAAAAGAGGGTTGAGGAAAGAAGGGATCATGATAAAAAACCTGATGCATGATTCCCCCTAAAAAGTCACCACCTTTTCAACCGTTTCTCCTTCCTTCACCACAATCGTAAAAGATTCATTATGGCCTTTATGAACCCCTAATGCCATGATGGAAACCTCATACGTGCCGGGGGTGAGAAGAAATTCTTTAGGATTGGAAGAAGCACTGGTATAGGTTCGGCTGCCTGTAATGCCTTTTCCTGTAGCTTTATCTTTGATTTTTACAACAGCATCGACCAGTTCATTTCCTGTTTGTACCCCGATCATGGCAATGCCGGTTTTAAAATTATGCTCCACTGTCTGGGTGGTTTGGGGCACTACTTCTATATTCTCGATTCGCTTAACCTGTTCCAGTCCCTTCATTTTCATGCCTGATACTTCAACATCATAGATACCGGCATTTAACTCGTATTCCTGAACCCTTCCATAGGTTCTGCCTCCGGCAGCAGGTTTGCCGTCTGCACGATTGAATATTTTGACTACGGCATCCCAGCCTTCACCATTGTTGAGGGTGTTTACCGCTATTTTTCCACCATCAAAACTGACATCTTTGTGTATGACCTGATTGTCGAAGACTTGCACCTGAGGGAGGATTATTTCAGCCACATCGCTGCCTTCTAGTGGACGTACGGTGAT
>CAYGTH010001011.1:0-1844 GCA_964352745.1 uncultured Bacteroidia bacterium | reverse complement strand
GAATTTGACAACAACACTGCCACCCTGGGCGGAGGCGCAAATATCCAGGCCTACACACCTGACTTTGATGTAGTAATTTCTCATTCACAGTTCAGGAACAATCAATCCTTGCCACTTCGGGCGGGCTACAGCCCTTCCGGCGGAGGCTTGTTTGTGGGCTATTTCCAAGGAGGTACGAATAATACAAGCATCATTCAAGGGTGTTTGTTTGAGAATAATACAGCGAGAGATTCCGGAGCAGGTATGTTTATTGAATATACGAGTCTAAACTGCTCCACCCTCTTAGATAGTTGCATGTTTTCTGACAATATGCTGAGCGGGGCGACCAGCTTCGGTGGAGGTGCTGGTTTAGCAGCGTTTTGTCGAGGTTCCAATAACTACATTGAGGTAGATCAGTCCCAATTTCTTTCTAATTCTGGCGGACTTCCTGGAGCGCTTTATTTGGAGACCCTTCAAAATGGCGGACTGGAATCACATATCAACCATTGCCATTTCTTCGAAAATGAAGCACAGGGATATGGTGCAGGCTTGGCTATCAAAACGCATGCAAATGCCATTTCTTCCAATCATGTTATTGAGAATTGCACGGTTGATGGAAACCGCTTCATTTCTTCCTCCAGTCAAAAAATGGGTGCGGGAATCGGAATTACCAGTTCAATAGCCAATTTTAAAACTACCATCAGGAACTGCGCCTTCACAAACAACCAAAACCCGAATGGAGGAGCTGCCATAGAGGTTTTCCCCACCTTATTCACCCCTATTGCAATAGATGTACGGGTAGAAAGCAGTCTATTTACCGAGCATGATAATGGGCAGGCAGTCCTGAAGCTCAACTTCCTGGGAGCAAGCACCCTGAATAATCTTACCCTGGCCGATAACGACATAACAGCTTTGGAGGTAATAAATGGCGCTGATGTCCTCCTGCGAAACAGCATCCTCGAAAGTGCTGACGTACCCGCTGTTGACGTTTCTCCCACTTCTACCCTGACTTCCCTGGGCGGGAATCTGATCAGCGATAGCAGTGCCACTGCTCATTTGACTCCTCAGGATGTGGAAGGGGTCAATCCCCGATTTGAAGGAACAGGCGATCATCCGTATCAGATTCGATTTGATAGCCCGGCTGTAGATCTGGGGGTCTTCTATGCGGGATTTGACCCAACGGCGCTCGATATGGCGGGCAATATCCGTTTTCAGGGAATGAGCGTAGATGCCGGTGCCTATGAAAGCTCATTTACGACTGCCATTAAGGATCAGTTGGTAGCGGAAACTGCTATTCAGCTGTACCCCATCCCGGTACGAACTGCCGCTACGCTGGAACTCGAAAATGAATGGCGAGGGGAAGTACGTATGCAGGTTTTTAATGCTATCGGGCAGCAGGTACACACAGCCCTTCTTCAAAAATCCAGTCAACACGCGCAATGGAATCTGGATATGAATCGATTTCCGGTGGGCAGGTACCAGCTCTTACTCACGAGTGGGACCTCGGCCACGACTAAGGCCTTTGTCCTCAAGTAGCACGCTCAGCATACAAGAAACTACCTGTTCAACCAGGTAAAAAGAGAGGGAAAGCGTTGTTTTTTACAGCGTGAGCTTACGGGTAGTTCAGGGATATCCCTGTCCTGCCCGTTTTTGCGTGAGGCTCCTGCCCATATTTTTTTGATAGATTTTACTTTCACTTCTTATTCTCGTTTCACTACCGTACACTTTTTCGTTTTCCTGCTTCCAAGGCTTGTTTTGCGGCTTTTTAGAAAGAAGTTGTATCCGCGCAAAAAATTGAGGATTGCTGCCAAAACAAGATAAGTCTCGCTCGGGATGCCCCAGACTGTTTTCCTTCCATATCTTCT
>CAYGTH010001010.1:551-1852 GCA_964352745.1 uncultured Bacteroidia bacterium | reverse complement strand
AAACGCGCCAGGCAATTGATCGAAGGCCGGGCCGGAACCATTGCGGAGATTGCCTACTCGGTAGGCTTTGGCAGCCCGACGTACTTTGGTAAATGCTACAAAGAGCAATACGGAACCGCGCCGGGAGAGCTGTCCGCAGACAAGGCGACTAAGCCTCTGTTTTTTGCGCATGCCAGGCAATGCCCGGAAGTTCTCTTTCGGGCAGTGCTTTTTTTGTGGCGGTTTTGGCGGGAAAACCGTTTTTTTTAAACATTTGATTATCATTACTTTAAGACCATTCACAACATAAGGTCGAGCATGTGCAACATAGGGATTAGGCGCGGCGGGGCTGTTTTTTCTTCCTTTGTTGTGTTCGAAAGAAATGCCTATCCCCTCAAAAGGGGAACTCAAACTCCTCTTTTTTAGGCATGGAATATTTCGGATGAAAGAATCATTTTTGTATTATCCCGAAAGGGAAAAGCACGCATGTATTTCACCCTCAACCCTAATCCAATGACAAACAAACCCAGCATTCACCTGAAAAAAACAAGCGATGCCAGCCGCTTTACGCTATCCATTTTTGGACACATGGAAGGGTTTCGCCCTCCTTCTGGTCCTGCCGATCTGGTTACTGGCACTTCTATGACCATTACCTTCGAGACGGATGCCAAAGTAAAAGGCGCATGGATTCATTGGGAAACGCTTTTACAGAAATCGGAAAGCGACACCAAATTTGAAGTCATTTTTCAAGATGATCAACCTGACCCAACGGCAAATATTCTGGGCAAAGCCAAAGTCCGCTACGAAGATGCGGAAGATCCGGAAATCCTGATCCCTACCAACTAATTCTCTCATGAACCCCATCGCGCTTCACATCGGCTGGACCCTGCTTGTCTTGATCAGTTGGCAGCTTAGTCAGGCTCAATCTTCCTCCCTGGATAGCTTGAATAGCTTGCTGGCCCAATCGCAATCCGATACGACCAGCAGCCGCCTTCTGACCGAGTTGTCTCACATCTGGTACTACCAGCAGGCTGACTCTGCCCTCCACTACGCAGAACAGGGACTGGCCTTGAGTCGCGCGATTTCTTTTGAGGAAGGCATAGCCCGGAGCCTGAAGGCCCAGGGAAATGCCTTCCGCAAACTGGGACAGATGGACTCCGCCCTTCACGCCTACCTGCGTACCCTGGAGATTCGAAAAGGGCAACGAAAGGTCCTGAAAATTGCCGCTACCCTCAACAATCTGGGGCAACTGTCCCGCAAAATGGGGCAAAACAGTGAGGCGATGGCCTATTATCTGGAAGGAATTGATCTGGTGCAAGACC
>CAYGTH010001010.1:0-541 GCA_964352745.1 uncultured Bacteroidia bacterium | reverse complement strand
GGCTGGAGCGGGCCGCTGAAATTGCCGTTCTTCTGGGAGAAGACCAACGACTGGCTTCAGCCTTGTCCAACCTGGGCATCCTGGCCGCGCAACAAAGTGAATTTTCCCTGGCGATGGAGCACCTCCAGCAAGCGCAGCAATTGTATGAAGCCAGCGAAAATCCTGCTGGGGTGAGCCGCACCTTTCGCAACATGGGGAATGTTTGTTTGGAACAAGGCTTGTTGGATCAGGCTGAGTTACTCTACCTGAAATCCCTGGAACGGGAGGTGAAGGCAGCTGACCCTGAGGCGATGGCCCATGCCTACCTGAATTTCGGGGTATTGTTCAGCGAATATGAGGAATACGAAAAAGCCGTACTCTTTTTTCAACGGGCCCTCAATCAACTCGACTCGCTGCAGTTCCCGGATTTGCACCAGCACATTTTGTTGAATCTGGCCAAAACCTTTGAGGCATTGGGGCAATCCGAGCAAGCAAGCGAACACTTGCAGGAATACCTGCTGCTACAAGAAGCCTTGGTGGCGCGCGAACGGAGGGCGGATAG
>CAYGTH010001009.1:532-1861 GCA_964352745.1 uncultured Bacteroidia bacterium | reverse complement strand
ATAAAGACCTGATAGTCAATTTGTTACTTGCTCATCCACATTCCGCGATTGCGCGACTTCGGCTGGAAACCCTGAATAGCCAGGGGATCAGCGCAGACCTGGAAGGAGATCTGTGGTTCCTATCAAAGATTGCGAATAAATACCCGGGAAGGGTCCACCTCAAATGTTATAATCAATTGCCCGGATTGCATTATATGGGGACCGAGAAAATCTGTTATTCCGGGTGGTTTTGGATGGGAAACTCTTCTTTAAATGCGCCCTGGATTCAGTTTAAGCCTGAATCTGAAATGGGAAAAGCCACAGCAAAGCATGTGAGAGAAATGTGGAAGTCTTCTTTGCCGGTTGACCTTACGTTGATCCGAAACCGGGATGATGCGATTCGATACCTCAGGATGCCTCCTGTGATCTCTTTTCACAGTATTTCAGCCATATCGGATAAAAATAGACCCAAGGAAGCTTATCATTTCCGATGTATATATTACCGGAAGGAACAGTTTCATTTCTATGCGTTAACCTATTTCCCTGCTGATCGGAGGGTGCTGATCTCTTGTACGCGTAGCCAGGAAATTTACTTTGGAACCTGCGCAAAAGTAGGAAAGACGGTATTGATTATTGCGCAAAGCAATGTCTCAAACCGGACGGTTTATATTACTGCTGAAACGGGTTCGATGTTAAGCCAGGACCTGGGAAGTAAAGAAATCACCTTGGGGATGACTGCTTATATCAACCCGGAAGGGGAGTCGCATACAGGGCGGATTATTTTACAGCGTATAGAAGAGCTGCCCACTTCTCATCAAGAAGTGCACCTGCCCTTAGAAAAATTATCCCTGGGAATGTATGGCTATATAAAAGGAAGCGAGTCAACGATTGTTCACGGGAATCGGGTACATACCCTGGATGATCTGGATCAATTGTTTGGCCCAGAGCCAATGGCCAGTGGCAAAGCCCGGCAAACAGCCAAGCGATGGGCGGGAATATATGACTACTATGCGGTGCATGCAGACAATCAGGGAATTGTGAGAAATACCTTTTTGCTAATGCCTACAGGTGAAATCCTCCTGAACTGGTATGATAATATAGAATATCACGGTCGCATTACACACTATTTTGGGTATAGCCTATTCTTTGAAGTGATCTCTGAAGATCAGACCGATGGTTTTTGTGGTGTCTTGCAAATCGGGAGAAATCGAAGTATGAAAGGGTTGTTTACGGGGATGGCGGTTCAGCAAATAAACGGCGGGAGGATTTATATCAAGCCTTCTCAAGTTAAAACGCTTGAGGAGGCAGAAGTAAAGCGGATTCCCTGGGAGAGTCCTGATTATCTGGAGC
>CAYGTH010001009.1:0-522 GCA_964352745.1 uncultured Bacteroidia bacterium | reverse complement strand
ATATTGATCTGCATCCATTTTTTTTAGGAGAGGATCAGAGTAATTTCTTTTTGGATGACCCTACTGAATACCTGGCCGAACCTCATCGGGTAAAATTCCCACCCTCTGGAAAGATTACCTCTGTTGTAGGAACTTTTGAATACTACTATACCAGTGCTCATGACTCCCCGTGTATTCGGAAAATGGTCATGCGTATACATGCAGACCATGGGGTAGAAGTCAAGGGCCGTGACAATTACAGGATGGAAGGTCACGCCCTCATATATGACCATTATTTGGTTATTCGATTATTTGAGCCGGGAGACCCAGGGAAATTGAGAGGGTTTCACTTCCTGTATTCCTTGCCGGGAAATACCCATACTATGACTGGGATCTCTACGATTACAGCCAACGGACGGCCAATTGGCCGGAGAATCATTTGTATCCGTACGGAAGAAGATTTTGAGGCCTTGGTGGCTACTCAAATCAATATTGGGTGGGATCAGGAAGCCTATCATCAACTCAACCAGCAACAACCTAATC
>CAYGTH010001008.1:0-1862 GCA_964352745.1 uncultured Bacteroidia bacterium | reverse complement strand
CAATTATACCCCTGCTATCCGGAATGAAGAAGGGCGCTATCTGGAGGATTTTGAAAACTGGGTAGAGATTTCAGGGGAATATGTTGCATCCGGGGGCGAAATTCACCTCATCATTGGGAATTTCCTCCCAGATTCGCTTACCGATGTAAAGCTGCGACCAAATTCACAAGGCCTGTTCGAATCTACCTATTTCTTTATCGACGATGTGATCGTGGAAAAATGCAAGGACAGAGTTCCCAATTCCCTGATCAGTGCAATGGATTCTGCCTTATGTCCCGGCGAAGCCCTCGCCTTAAACGTTCGGAAACCAGAAACGATGGAGTTTGAATGGTTGGATGGCAGTACCTCGGCCACACGTCGCATTACAGCGCCGGGCACCTATGTAATAGTCGCCGAAGTCAATGGCTGTACGGCGGTTGATTCTTTTGAGGTGTATGCCGAACCCGCTCCTGCTGTTTATTTGGGAAATGATACAACGCTTTGTCCCGGAGAAACCGTGCAATTATTCGCAGATGATTCTTCCAGCACCATCCTGTGGGAAAATGGAAGTAGCGATCCGAAGCGACTTATTTCGGCAGCCGGCCAGTATTCGCTGATCGCTACCCGTGGAAATTGTTCGCAGATCGAATCGATATCCATCCATTATGCTGAGCATCCGCTGATTCCGGAACCGCTGGACACCACCATTTGTCTCAGTGAGGAAATTACCTTGAGTGCCAGTTCGGTAGGGATTAGCTATCTCTGGAGCGATCTCTCAAGTGCTGATACCCTGCTCGTTCAGGATCAGGGAAGATACTGGGTGGATATTCAATCCGCTTGTTTTGCCTATCGGGAAAACTTTTTGTTGTTCACCGAAGATTGCGGATGTGAAGTCTTCATTCCCAATGTATTTACGCCAAATGGAGATGGGATCAATGATGGGTTTCTGATTGAAGCCCGGGAGGGCGTTCGGGATTTTGAGTTGCGAATTTATGACCGATGGGGCAGGCCAGTTTATCAAACACGCAATGCCAGTGAATCCTGGAATGGATTTTTGGGGAATAAAGCGGCGCATGTCGGGGTGTACTATTGGGTATTGAGTTATCGATGTGTAGAATCCGGATTTCGGCAAACCATACAGGAAAGAGGCCACGTTTCTTTGTTTCGATGAGTAACTTTTCGCCTTGTTGGGAGTTCTAACAGAAATAAGAAGCAAATGATACACGATTCAGACAAGTTGCGGAATAGTCAGGTAAATATAGCGTGGGGAAAAACTGCCTTGCTCCTGACGATATTCCTGAGTATAGGATGCGTAGCCTGGGCACAGGATAGCACTTTGCTGGAACTCAATACCCAACGCATTCAACTCAACAAAACGAATATGTGGGTGCTGAGTGGTTGGGCTGCAGGAAACATTGCCACAGGCTTTGTTTTTCGAGGCAGGACAACGGGCAGTACGCGTTATTTTCACGAAATGAATGCCTTTTGGAACCTGGTCAACCTGGGTATTGCCGGGGCTGGATTGTACGGCGCATATTCGGCTGACCCTAACCTGGCGCTGTGGGAGAGCTTACAGGAGCAACAGAAACTCGAAAAAATCCTGCTCTTCAATATGGCCCTGAATCTTAGCTATATGGCGGGAGGTGCCTATTTGACCGAACGATCGCGGAGGGGAACAGGCAACCCTGATCGTCTTAAGGGATATGGCCAGTCCCTGATCCTGCAAGGGGGTTTTTTGTTGATCTTTGATACGACTCAATATCTCCTTCACCACAGTCAGGCCACGCCCCAGTTCAAAGCATTGATCAGTCAGGTCGGCTTTACCGGGAATACGATTGCGATTAATTTTGCGTTTTAATGCGGGATTTGAGAAGTTGGGGGGA
>CAYGTH010001007.1:0-1865 GCA_964352745.1 uncultured Bacteroidia bacterium | reverse complement strand
ACTGCAATGGCAGGATCAACGCCTGCTGGATACGTAGTCAATCCCTGATGTTCCAGATATTGAATCCCTTGCGCAATGCCCGTAGCCGGAATTGCCTGCATCCCGGTAGAAGAAGATTGATGCGGAATCTTAGGCATATCCGGGAGGTTGAGGCTGGGGTGGGAATAGTAATTCCGCCCGGCAGAAAAAGGATCATCCCGCTTTGCCAGTAATTGCAGCATCAAGTCATAGGGCTGAAGACCTATCCCCAACAGCATGGCATCATCCCGATAATAAGGAGATACATAATCCTGCGCTTGCAGCTGCAGTCCTAATGCCAATTGGATGGCTTCATGCCCTCGTGCTGTGGCGTGTACATATTTGCTGCAAAGGTCTTTTCGAGCCTCAAATAGCACAGACATAGCTTCTGCCGTCCGCATGAGCTGATATACCTGAAGTAAAAACTCAATATCCATGTGTGTGTGCGAGCTGCGCGTGGTAGCGACATTCATATTTCTCAAGTCCTTGATAAGCGGTAAGACCCCTGATGTGAGCAAAAAGTAGCGTTGGGCCTAAGGTCTAATATACAAATTTACAAAAAGACTAACTAATGAACGTTAGCTAAATTGGATCGTGAATTACATGGACAATGTTGTTTCGGCTTAGCATGACTTTTGGTAAGTGATTTCCCCTTATCTTTAGCAGAACGAAAACAAGTAAGTATGTATCAAAACGGATCTGTTGATCAGGAAGCACTGACACAACAAGGATGGGAATTGTTGGAGTCAGGTGAATTTGTAGAGGCGGAAGAGGTCGCTGACCAGCTTATTACCCTCGAAGTATCTGGAGGATACCGCCTGAAAGCGATGTGTCAGGTCGCCTATGACGAATGGGAAGATGCGATGGAGAGTCTGGATGCAGGAATTCTGGCTTTTCCAACGGATTGGGAACTCCACCTGATGCAGGGGAATTTTTTCTCAGAAACGGAAATGTATGACAAGGCCCTGGCTGCTTTTGAACAGGCTTTGACCTGTCCGGGGGTTCAGCCCAGTTGGATTCAGCTCAATAAGGCGGTTATTCATAGCAAAATGGGCGAATATGAAGCGGCCCTCAATATCTGTCAGTCGCTCGAGGATCCCGAATTGAAATTGCAGGTGCTGGAGGTAGAACTTCGGGTGTTGGGAGAAATGGATCAGGCAGATTTGATCGTGAATATCGCAGAGGATCGCCTCGCCGAATTACCCGAAGTAGAAGATGAAGGAACGGGCGCCATTCTGTCCAAGGTCCTGTTTATGATCGCAAAAGCAAATTGGGAGCAAGAGCAGCCGGAAGAATCTACCTTGGAATACCTATGGGCGAGCATTGACTATGATCGGACCAATCCGCACGCCCTTTGGCTCCTGCGAGAAATAAAAGCGGAATATTCTACCCAGGCAAAACTGTATAAGCTATTGGTGAAAGGGGAATTTGTGCCTGATGAAGAAGAAATCGAAGAAGCCACTGCTTTTTTCACGAGCTATGATGTGGTAGCAGACTCTGTCGAAGAGGCATTTGAGATGGTCCGGGAATTTGAAGTGGAGGATGTAGCCCAGGATTCATTGGAAATCCTGCAATTCGAAGAAACGGAACCCGAGCCTGAGAGCGCCAAAGGGATCTATGAGGTTGGTGTATTTGGGTTTATGGGATGAGGAAGAGAGAAGAAAAAAGAGGAAAGACAACAATACTAAAATCCGCCCCCCTATTTGCTGGGCCGCGAAAGCATATCCAACTCCCATTTGCGAAGAGAACTCACAGAGCCGATCGAATCTGTTGTAATCGAGGGTAAGATGGCATCTGTCTCATTACCGGGAATGAGCGTGGTGGGGAGAGCTTCCAGCACATTATAG
>CAYGTH010001006.1:0-1871 GCA_964352745.1 uncultured Bacteroidia bacterium | reverse complement strand
GCTCTGGAGAGCATTGGCTATGCACAGGAACTACTGGCGACCCCGGAGAATATGGTCTTGCTTTATCCACAAGGGAAAATTCATTCTTTGTATGAAAGTGAATTTCAATTCTCTTCCGGTTTGATGCGCCTGCTGACACATGTCCCCAATGCCCAATTTGTGATGATGGCAAGCTTCATAGACTTTGCTTCCTCGTCCAGGCTGGGGCTTCGGGTGTTTTTCCTGGAAGTCAAACAGGAAGATTGGCCCGAAAAGGCTGCCGCTTGCGCCGCAATGTATCAGCAGTTTTATCAGGAATCCAGGGCCATGCAAATCACCCTCGAAAAAACGTAGGCGCTTGTCTTATGTCTGTCTTCTGCTTTAGTACCGAAAACCGATGCCGCCATTCAGAGAGAATCCTTGTCCGATGCTGGGGGTTAATAACCCAAGCGAGTTGTCAAAATGTGCGAAGATAAGAATCCCGAGATCTTCCGTTGCTTTCACATAGGCCTGCGTTACGATACCGGCACCAAATATATCATAGCCCCCCGAGTAAATATTGGCCCCTACTGTCAGGATATCCCCAACACTTCTGTAGTAAGACACATTGACAAGCGGGAGATTGGTATTGGGGGCAAAGCGGGTAAAGGTCTGGCTAACTGAAAAAGTAACCTGGTCTTTTTCTGTGAGGAAATAGCGAATGCCAATACTTCCGGTGGCAGGAGTAGGTGTCTGAAAAATTGCCTGCGTAGTATCGGGAAATAAAAGAGTGCGAATGCTATCTGCCAGCATGAGTTCACTTCCATTGGAATTGGTGCCAATAAAATCACGAGCATCTACGCCAGCATAGACAAAATCTACCTGATGAGCCATTTGTTCACCTGTCCAACTGATATACCCCAAATTAGTAAGGGAGGCTTGTATGCGGAGATTTTCATTGTTGTCATAAATCGCGCCCAGGTCCGCTGCAAATCCCCATCCGTCTCTTCCCGGGTTCCGGGCTTCCCGAATATTATAGTCGCTTTTCACGCTTATCTGAGAGCCATCAAGGGAAGTAAAGAGGGAATAGCTCATTTCATCTACAGCAAACACATTTTTACCTGCTAGTAAATTTGCACGAACCCCTACGCGGATATCTCCAATCACGAAGCCTGTGCCGATACCAAACTCGGAATAGCTTTGTTGTCGGGCAGCAACCATATCATCTGAAATCGTGTCCCCGGCATAGCGCGCATTTCCATATAAAATCAATCCGGCTGAATTTGGGTCATCAGCTTGAAAGAAATAAGATTGATGGTTTCGAAAAGAAAAACTGATCGGTTGCTTGCCGATTTTTACATTCGCATGCAGCCCGTAATTGGAACCTTGTTGGAGGTGGTTGTTATCTGTCAATTGACTGATGAGTTTGTCTTTGGAGTCCTCTGAGAGGTAGTTGCCACCTGCGAATATCCCATCCAGCGTAAAGGTATTGGCACCCAGCCAGTAACTTCCTTCTGTCTCAACCGCAGCGTATTTGAAGTCCTGAAACATAAGAAGGGCTGGCTGATACTGCTGGGCAGTAAGTGATTTACTCAAAAAACGGGTGTGAAGCCCCAGTTGTGCCCAGGCATTAGTCCCCAAAATCATCAGGCACGTGAGGATGTATAATGAAAGTCTCATAAATTCAATTCAAAATAGCAATGACAGAAAGAATACGATTGCAAGCAGATAGATTTTAGTATAAAGATGAAAGACTGTATCTGTTTGATAATCAGTAATATTACATCTAGGTACTCCACACTAAAATCTGTCCATCTGCTTAGACCATGTTTGGGACAGAAAATTTGTTAGCGAAAATCCTGAATTTAGGGTTCTGACAAGTCATTTTGCGCAGAAATAGCGAGCTATTTCGA
>CAYGTH010001005.1:0-1880 GCA_964352745.1 uncultured Bacteroidia bacterium | reverse complement strand
AAAGAAAGCACTAAGCGGAATCTCCGGGGTTTCATGTACAACATGCTTAGTGGTTTCTCTTTGTGGATTTTTGGCCTATCCCCGTCTGGCACCACAGCTAACCTATTCCCAAAAATTCGTATATTTAAGGGTAGATCACGAATCCAATTTTACGATGGCAGTATCCCTAAAACGACGCTTACTTACCCGATCCGAATACCATCGCATGGCAGAAGTTGGCATTTTGTCTGATGAGGATCGGGTCGAATTACTGAACGGTGAAATTATTCAAATGAGCCCTATAGGAAGCAGGCATTTTGCCTGCGTAAATCGAATTAATGAATTATTTATCTCTTCTCTGGCTGGAAAAGCCATTGTAAGCATTCAAAACCCAGTTTCGTTAGCGGATTTTTCTGAACCTGAACCTGATCTGGTAGTTTTTAAGTATTCGGACAATCATTATGCAGACCAGATTCCTGGACCTGATAAGGTGATGCTCATTATAGAAGTTTCGGACAGCACCCTGCAAAAAGATAGAGAAGTGAAAATTCCGCTGTATGCTGAGGCGGGCATTCCAGAAGTATGGATCATTAATCTTGAAGAAAATCAAGTCGAATGCTTTCGGGAGCCTGAAAATGGCATATATCAGTTTCAGGAAATCATCTCCTACGAAGACACCTTGAATTTCAATCCCTTCAACCTCGCCATCCCCGCCAGCGACCTACTCGGCTAAGGATACTTCGTGATATTCCAGGGCCCATTCCCTCATAAACTGCACCTGATTGGGAACGATTCGGTACACGATCAATTCCGGATTATCAATGGAACCCAGGTAGTGCTTCAGCAAGCGATTAGTATTCCAGATTTCTTCCAATATGGGGCGATGCGTTACCTCTTCTGCCTTTCCAGTGATCCGCACCTGATCGTGGCTTTCATCCATATAACACAGCTCTACTTTGGGGTTTGCGGCTATTTGCGCCGTTTTTCCATAACTTTTAAGATTGGCAACATAGACCGTAAATCCGTCTGTCCGAACCGGAGAAACAGGGCGCAGACGCGGCTGATCGCCTTCCATTGTTGCGAGTACAGGGAATCGGTTTTTTTGGACTAATGTGGCCGCTAATTGGGGCAGTGTATCCAGATCGAGGGCTTCGGGTTGCGGTTTCGGCATGTCTTATGTTGATTTCCAGACAAATTACGCGTTTTCTGACAATTGCCTGCGCAATTCCTTTTTCAAAATCTTGCCGGTCGCACTCATCGGCAGGGCATCTATAAATTCCACAATACGCGGATATTTATACGCTGCAATCTGGGATTTGGTCCAGGCCATCAGTTCTGACTCGCTCATTGTTGCTCCTTCCTGCATGACTACATAGGCCTTGATTTCTTCCCCCATTTCCTCATGTGGAATCCCAATAACTGCCACGAGTGATACCTGCTCATGCTTCATCATGACCTCTTCTACTTCGCGGGGATACACATTGAGTCCCCCACGGATGATCATGTCTTTGGTGCGATCCACGATATAATAAAAGCCATCTTCATCCTTAATCGCGATATCTCCTGAATGCATCCATCCTCCCTTCAGGGCTTCCTTATTTACTTCCGGGCGTTTGTAGTATCCTTTCATGACATTATGGCCCCGGTACAATAGTTCTCCTTTTTCCCCTACGGGTACTTCCTTATCATTTTCATCAACCAGTTTTACCTCCACGCCCCAAACCGGCGTACCAATAGACCCCGGTTTGCGGCCGATATCCAATTGATTGAACGTAACAACAGGAGAACCTTCAGACATCCCATAGCCCTCCAGGATTTTCACGTTCAACCGAGCCTCAAAATCTTCCAATACCTGAACCGGCAAAGCAGCTCCCCCTGAAAGGCAAATCTTGAGGTTTCCG
>CAYGTH010001004.1:0-1890 GCA_964352745.1 uncultured Bacteroidia bacterium | reverse complement strand
TACCTGAAATTTTACACTGATTTTTCGCAGAATCTATTTTTAGGTCATAATTTCAGTATCCGCTCAAAAAGTTGAGGTAACAGGGGGAAAGCTTTTCAGAGAGGGGAAACGATTTTTTGTTTACAGTTATCGATAAGCCGTTAGTTTTGTCTTAGCTTGATTATATATTATTAGATGATGAATCCTCGGGAAATAACAGATGTATCGTTGTTGCAATCTCTTTTAGTAGAGTTGATCAACCAGCAGGAGGAAATGCGGGCACAGTTATCATCAACCCAAGCTCAATTGGCAGAAGCCTTAGATGAAATCAAACGTCTCAAGGGAGAAAAGGGTAATCCCCGCTTTGGTTCATCTAGTCGTAAACCCAAGGGGGAAAAAATCCCAAAACTCAAACCATCGAAGGAAAGTTCTTCGGACTCTGACTCTGGTTCAGGGTCAGATTTTGATGTAGATCGAACCGAAATGGTAGATACTCCTCCGCAGGATCTGCCTTTAGATGCTGAGTTTAAAGGGTATCGAAGCGTCTATCAACGAGATATAGAAATCATCAGAAAGAATGTGGAGTTTCGGATCGCCCGATGGTATTCTGCATCCGAGGGTAAGTATTATGAGTCAGAGCTACCGGCTGAGTATAGGGCTCAAATCGGAAGCATGCTCAAGAGTTTTGTTCAAATACTTCACCATTGTGGAGATATGACCCATCGGAAGATTTTAGAGTTGCTCAATCATTTGGGTATAAAGTTAAGTGCAGGAGGGATGAGCAATATACTGACTCATAGCGATTGGGTCTGTGAAGAACAAGCCGCCCTTTTAAAGAGCAGTCTGGGAGTTAGTCCTTATGTTCAGATGGACAGTACCAGCAGTAAAGAAAAAGGAGTTCGGATGTATCCTCAGGTTATGTGTGGGAAGTTTTTTAGCCTTTTCTATACCCAGGTGGGCAAAAGTCGTCTGGATATTTATGCAGCCTTGCAAGGTCAATCGCGTGAAGAAGTAACCCTGGCCTATACCGCTCTTGCAAAGGAGCGTTTGGTGGAAGCCAAAGTGAGCAAAAAGCATCTTGAATACTTTGAGAAAACCTTTTCATTGGGTCAGGTCTTATCGATGGCTCAACTTCAAGCCTGTTTTGACTCGTCCGATATTTTTGACAAAACCAACCGAATTAGGCGTTCTGTGATTGCAGGAGCACTTGCTGCTGGGTTTTATCATGAGCAAACCGAGGTCCCGATTATCGAATCTTTGATGAGCGATGATGCCCGTGAGTATAGAGGTGTTCCCGCCAAAAACCATTCTCTTTGTTGGATCCATGCCATCAGGCATTACCGAATCTTAAACCCTGCAAACCCATATCTCAGGAGGATACAAGTTACTTTTATCGATAAAATCTGGGACTTCTATGATAAGATCAAATCCTACAAAGAACTTCCACGAAAAAGCAAACTCAGATCAAAAAAGGAAATCCACAAAGCCTTTGATCAACTCTTGAGTGGCTCAACCGATTATCAGGCACTCAACAAGCAAATGGCAGTGACTCGTCAAAACAAAGCCTATTTGCTCAATGAACTTGAGCATCCAGATTTCCCCCTACATAATAATGCCGCCGAAAGAGGGGCCAGAAGAGTGGTCAGAAAAAGAGACATCTCTTTCCATACTTGGTCAAAAAGAGGTACTAAAATGCGCGATGCGTTTATGTCCCTACATCTAACGGCTAAAAAACTTGAGGTCAGCTTCCTCGATTATCTCTACGACAGAAACTCCGGAAAATACCTCATCAAGAGTTTAGCTCAACAAGTACAAGACGCATATAACAACTAGCCCTCAACTTGTTGAGCGGATACTAATTTCAAGACAAAAAGTGGAAATAGGCAACGATATTGTTTCATGGTATCAGAC
>CAYGTH010001003.1:1515-1903 GCA_964352745.1 uncultured Bacteroidia bacterium | reverse complement strand
GACCATTTCGAATGTCGTGCCATCAGGGAGGGTTTCGGTGTACACAGGTTTCATACGCACATATTTGGGCATTCGGAAAATATCAGGTCAGGCCTCTGTCAGTCAGCAGTTTTTCGAGTTGCCGTTTGAATTGGTTTTTCAGATCATCCATACTCTTATATCGCGTAGGAAAGTGCCCCAATTTTCTTAACTGCTCTTTTAAATTATCCAAACTCAAAAAGTCTTCTTTTTTAACCTCTCCCATATTGATGGGCGCATCTTTGAAATAGGTGAATATGGCGGGTTTCCCGGTTTTTTGAAAGTGATTCCAGGCGGTTTCGACCTCTTCCTTTGTAAACTGGCCCACCCGCGTGAAGAATAAGCTCATCACGATATCGCAGTCCTTTAG
>CAYGTH010001003.1:0-1505 GCA_964352745.1 uncultured Bacteroidia bacterium | reverse complement strand
AAAGTATTCCCACTGGATGATTTCCAGATAAATGCCCTGCTTGATGAGCCGGTCATTCTCTACGCTGATAAAGGTTCGAAAGGCCTTACGGTCTTCCATTAACTCGTTGGCAGAAGCCAGAATGATTTTGATGGTTTCTACGGTCGGTCGTACTTTCTTTCGTGGATTCTCAACAGCGGGCTTGACAGAAGGTTCTTCGTTCTCTGAATCTGGTTTATCGTCTTGTTTCGCTGTCCCGGATTTAGGTATCAATCCACACAATTTAAGTGCAGAATCGGTAATCTTGTTTCGCTCCCGGTTCAATTCATCAAAACTTAAGATACCCTTGATCTGGTTTCGGTCTAATTCATTTAATTGCTGTTGCAGCTGAATGGCATCTCCTTGCAAATCTACAGGAAGAGCCTCTTCAAGTTGTTTCAGGGCCATTGTAAGCCTATTCTGTCGGATCAATTGTTTGATATGTTCCATACGATTCATGCGCTGGTTAGATCTGTTAGTTCGCTGAAAAAAATCGACCTTAAATCGCCTTAGATCCGAGAAGCTCGTCCACTCTTCCTCGTACCAGGCCAATGGGTCTAAATCCAGATGATGTAAATATTTGGTATCACGAAGGTTCTGATTAACTTGTTGAAGAACCGAAGTCAGGTAGTCGCATAATGGCTGAACGTCCTGACCATACAAATTCAAATATACAGCCTGATCTGTCCATGCCTCTTCCAGGTGCGCATAGGTGTTATGATCCGGATCCTGTAGAACGACGTTATTTCTCCAGATCAAATTATCGTAGATCATAGTCTGCAATTCATGCCCCTCTCCTGACTCTCTTTCAGGTGATTGAATTTTAGCATGCCTTTCATTTTGCTGAAGCGATACGATCAACTTGTTGACTGTTCCAGCCGGAATAAAAGGACTAAACTGATATTTGATCTGATAATCCGGGGGTTTTCGCAGGTTGGGAGGGAATATGGGTTTCTCAGTCGGTAACAGTGCCGGGATGACATATTCAAACTCATCAAACCGGGTTTTTTGCTTGTAACACAACATATATTTAAGCATAAGTGCTACGAACTTTTGACATTCCTCCTCAGTATTACCAGGCCATATATACGGGTACTGATCAGGAAGCAGCTTGCCTCGTCTCACCAATTTAGCATTCAGCACTTTATACATTGCGTCTTTGACCCAGGCGGGGTTGAGGATCACCCAATCTTTCAATTCAGGATGGTCGCCGAAATAAATGACCGTCCCGATTCGGTCCAGAATCTCCACCCAGGTTCGGACCTCGCTCTTGCTCATGCGATGCTCCATGCACAGACGCTCATACTCAGCGTAGTCGATATGCGCTTCCGTTTTACTTTCCAGCAATCTTTTTACTTCCATCCAATGTTCAGCGTAGTGGTCCTTAAAAATATCGGAACTTATCCTGGGAAGCACTTCGCGAATCGTCTCTTCAAAGGTTTCAAAATTCGTCAACTTCTCGCAGCTGATCTCAATGAATTTAGGAT
>CAYGTH010001002.1:0-1907 GCA_964352745.1 uncultured Bacteroidia bacterium | reverse complement strand
AATCTATATCGCTCCCCTCCTCTATTCCATTCTGACTGAATATGGCGACCCCAATATCCTGGCGACCCTGGTTGGGCTTTCCTCTTTCCTCATTCGATTGGTATCCCTCCTGACAGGGGCATATATAGTGGGAATATTTGACGGTATGCCCACGGTTATTTTTGGAATCAGTGCAGGCATTCTGGGCGGGATCGGTATTTTATTGGGCGTATTATTTTGGGCGAATCCTAAATCAGATGCGATTAAGGAAATTTAGAAACCCTATCTTTTTACACTCAATAAACATACTCTCATCATGGAAGAAGGACTCTTAGCCAAAACCGGAAAACCCCTTGCACATTGGATCGCAGTCGTCAAGGCAACGAAGCTTGAAAAACACAAAGCCATTATGGACTTCCTGAAGTCGGAGCATGGTTTTACTCATGGCTTTGCCAATTTCGTAGCGCTCAAAGCCCGTAAATCAGATGCTGGCTCTCATGCCCCCGAAGACCTCGTCGAGAAGCAATATACCGGCAAAGCGTCCTTGCGCCCGATCTATGAACAACTGATCGCAGAAATTGTAGCCTTTGGCACGGACATCACTCAAACGCCCAAGAAAGACAGCGTAAGCCTGATCCGCAAGCGGCAATTCGCCCTGATCAAACCCGCCACCAAAACACGAATCGACCTGGGGCTCAAACTCAAAGGAAAAGACACGGGGGAGCGACTCGAAAACTCCGGCCCCTTTGGCGCGATGTGTACGCACCGGGTGCGCCTTACCAACATAGAGGAAGTAGATGCGGAATTGATTGCCTGGATTCGGGAGGCGTATGAGAAGGCCGTGTGAGGGCTTTTTGCTCCTAAATTTTCAACGAATGAAAATCGGAACAAAAAACCTACCTGATTAATCAAATTTTTCCGCTTACTTTGCTACCAACGATCCCGACTCACATGAACGAAATCCTATATCAGCAACATAGTCCTCAACTAGAAGTAAAAATCGCGATTAAAATTGCGGAAACGGGTGTATTTACCTTGACGGGGGTGGAGTCGGGCGAATTGGTTGAAAAACTGGAAGGAGATTCGGATTTGGAATACAGCATCTCCCTCACTGAAGACAAAAAGGAATTACTCAAGCAGCACATTTCTACGCCGGACCAGCGCGTCAAAACCGACCAGGATTTACTCAACTGGATCATGGAGCATTATCAGCATCGCGATGCCTACATGCAGCTGAGAGAATTGCTGAAAGGACATAAGATTCCTTTTTCGGATTTCCGATGGGCGTAGGGGATAATGCGGAGTTATACCCGAGCTCGTAACAGGCCATATATCAGCAGGCACAAACTCAGGCAGAACAGGGCAAATGGCCAATCTTGAAAGGCATAGCCAATTGCCCAGCCGTCACTGGACATTCCTGAAAAGGATTCATAGGATAGCCCCGAGATAACCGCGATGATTATCCCTATCACTCCGATTAGGAGAATGATGTTGTTTTTAAATCCCTTTATTCTTATCACAATATCCTTTTTTCCTCACCCTGCCCTTACACTCAATCTTCCTTCGCGTCACGCAAAGCCACATAAAAGGCCAGAATTTACCACTAAGCCACTTAGTTCACAAAGGAAGCACTAAGCAAGACTCGATTTCGGAGCTTCCGCTTAGTGAAAACTCAGTGCCCTCAAGTGCCTTAGTGGTGAAAAAGATAGATGATTTACCACTAAGCCACTCAGTCCACGAAGGAAGCACTAAGTAAGAATTGATTGTTTTCTCTGTGTCTCCGTGCCTCCGTGTTCAATCAAGCCCCCCTCAAAACTTCCGGTAAGGCGCTTCCAGCAATATATTCGCCTCAGCTTCCTTGAATTGAGAAGTCGCATTGTTCCAGTGCAAGGTCTTATTAGGGAAGCGATTGGCCACTACGCCTAACA
>CAYGTH010001001.1:0-1911 GCA_964352745.1 uncultured Bacteroidia bacterium | reverse complement strand
CTATGCCTGCTAATGGTCGGGCAGCAACTGCTTTATTCCCAGCCTGCAATACAGCGCAAAGTATTCAGTGCGGGCGGAGGATCAGGCACCATCGGTCTGCAAACTTATTCCTATACGTTTGGCGAAACGATCATCGGGACCGATATGGCAAATTTGCCCATTTTGACACGGGGTTTTCATCAACCTGTCATCGAGTCCCCCCTGAATGCAAACCTGGAATATTTTACGGCTGTGCTGGCAGGCGATGATGCCTTGTTGCAATGGCAATTTGCAGGATTTCCTTTTCCGATGGAATTCATAGTGGAGAGAAAGGGACCCGATACCGATTTTGAAGGAATTGCAAGGATCGAGGTAGATCCGGATGGGCAGGTTGTGGGCGATTTTTCTTTTTCGGATGTGGGCATTGTCTTTCATCCAAGTCAGCAGGCCTATTATCGAATCAGATCCTTCTTTCCGGATGGCTCTTTTTCTGTGAGCAATACGGTGGAACTGACCTGGGAACGAAGTACTCATTTTTCACTATTGGCCTATCCCAATCCCACCCAGGACCACTTGAATGTTGTGTGTGACCTCGAAACTGATGGACTCGTTGAGTTTCGCTTGCTGAATGCCCTCGGGCAGCAGATACACATCGAGCAGGTGGAAGGCCGAATCGGGAAGATGGTGCATCAATTGAACCTGCATGACTTTCCGGAAGGTATATATGTCCTTTCGGTGCAGCGCTCCGGGAAGGTCGATGAATTAATGGTTCGGGTTATGCATTGATCTACCTATTCTACCTGAATCTCATTTGCCAACAGCCAATCCTTCATCAATTGATGATTGGAGGCCAGGTGCCCTAATACGTATAGGCCGGAGCTCCTCAGTACCCAGGAGTCTTCGGCTTTTTCGGTCATGGCACAAGTGGGATCGATATAGGTAGAGTGGAGAAAGCGAATCTCTCCCCCGGAAGTATGTAAAAATCCTACATGGTAGTCCAACCCAACAATATAGAGGTCATCTGGCTGGCTGCGGAGATATTCGAGGGTTGCTTCTACGGATTGAAATCGCTTTTGAGCATGGCAGAGTTTGTTTACGATGGTAGCTGAAGCTTGCTGTGCGAGCCGATAGCGATTCAATTGAAATCCCATGTGCCTAAGAGGGGTGCTTACAAAATAGCCGCAAGCGATTTCCCCACGATGAGGCCGATTGATATGCCCATTAAAATCCCAGGGCGTACCGTACCAGCAAGGCAATAAATGGGAGGTGAGTTGTTCGGTGAAATAGGATTGGGTTTCCTGGAGAATCCGCGTTCGCTCAGCTTCACTTGCAGCATTCGAATAGGCCGAGGCCAATGTTTTTCGGTTGGCGGCTACTTGTTGGATCAGCCTTTCATAGTGAGCTACGATGCTGTCTTTTTGTGCAGGAGAATAATCCAGAATTTTATTTTTGAGGACCGGATCTACGGCTGCTACTTCCCACACTTCTTTCAAAGTATCTGGTAACTGCGAATCCGAATGCACAGCAGACCCTTTCGATTCAGGAACCTGACAAGCATAGAGAAATAGCAAGAGCAAGCCAATAGGAAGTAGGGCCAATTGGTGTTTCATGAAGCTTTTTATAGAGAGATAGGAAAAGGCTTCACATTCCATACAGGAGAATAGAACAAATGCCGTGTCAGAGCGGATTTTTTTGAGCGTTAATTATCCAGAAAGGAATATCTTTGCGCATGGCATCCCCCCAGAAGACCCCGATCGTATATTCCCCGCATTACAATATCAGTTTTATGGGGATGGAAAAGCTGCATCCCTTTGACAGTAAAAAGTTTGGGAAAATCTACCAGCACCTGCGGGAATATGCCGCCCTGGAGCCTGACCATTTTTACGAGCCTCAACCCGTAACGGACGAGCAATTGCTGGAAGTGCATTATCA
>CAYGTH010001000.1:0-1913 GCA_964352745.1 uncultured Bacteroidia bacterium | reverse complement strand
AGACGCGGCGAAGTATGGATCATCGAAAATCCTACCCTCAGCGGAGGACAGCCCGGTTATAAGCTGTTCGCTTCGGGACTTCACGAACCGCTGGGCCTGACGTACAAAGACGGTGCGCTTTACACAGCACAGCGCGGAGAACTCACCAAACTGGTCGATACCGATGGTGACAGAATAGCGGATGTGTACGAAACGATTTATAGCTGGCCGGTTTCCGGGCATTATCACGAGTACTCTTATGGGCCGAAGTTCACGCCGGAAGGAGACATGTTTGTAAGCGGTAATGTGGCCTTTGGAGACGAAGAATGGTGGCGCGGCGAAAGTCGGGTGCCCTGGAGAGGATGGATCATGAAAATATCCCCCAATGGCAAAATGCAACCCTGGGCAACAGGAATGCGCTCTCCGGCAGGTCTCGGCATGATCAATGGCGAACTATTTTACGCGGACAATCAAGGCGATTGGATTGGATCAGGAGGCATTTGGCACATCCAAAAAGGGAGTTTTACCGGACATGCTGCCGGACTTCGCTGGACCGGAGAGGAAAATTCACCGCTGTCCCTGACTACCGAAGAGTTCTACGCCAGAGTAGATCCCCGGAAGTATAAAAAGAACGGACGCTATGTTAAGCCTGAAAACATTGTGGACGAGAAAGATCCCGCCGTTATGTTTGAGGTTAAAAAAGATATTCCCGAACTGACGCTTCCTGCTGTCTGGTTGCCGCATGGCGTATTGGGGATTTCCAATTCGGAGATTATCTCAGATGAGACCACAGGGAAATTCGGGCCTTTTGCCGGACAAATGCTGATAGGAGATCAAGGGCAGAGTAAGATCATGCGCGTGGTCATGGAAAAAGTAAATGGCGAATATCAGGGCGTAGCATTTGACTTCCGGAAAGGCTTTCAGTCGGGTGTGATGCGCCTGGCTTTTGATAGCAATGGCAACCTTTTTGTCGGGGAAACCAACCGGGGCTGGGGATCGGCAGGAACAACTAATTCCGGCCTCCAATACCTCACCTGGACCGGAAAAATGCCATTTGAAATGAAAACCGTTTCGGCGAAAGCAGATGGCTTTGAAATAGAATTCACGCAGCCTGTGGACCGCAAACTGGCTGAAGATCTGGACTCCTACAGTGGTCGGAACTACACCTACAAATACCATCCGGTGTATGGTAGTCCGCCGATTCGGGAATCAGAAATGAAGATACAAGGCGTAAAGGTCTCTGATGACGGCATGAAAGTGCGCGTGGTCATAACTAATTTACAGCAATACCACTTGCATGAATTGCATGTGCGGGGCATCAAAAGTGCGGAAGGCAAGCCGGTTTTACATCCTTCTGCCTATTATACTCTCAACAATATTCCGGAGACGGATACCCTGGCCTGGAATACGCTTTCTACCAAGCGGACGAGCGCATCAGTCAAGCCCGTCAAAAAGGTTACGCCTAAGCAAAGCACATCCAGTGCTGCCAAAGCCCCCACCTACGAGGAGATTGAGCCACTGCTTGTCAAAAACACCTGTACGGCTTGCCACAATGCCAATCAGCGGGTAGTCGGACCTTCTTTTAAAGAAATCGCCAAACGCAAATACAGCAACAGCAAAATCGTAGAATTGATCTACCAACCCCAGCCCCAAAACTGGCCGGAGTATGCGACACCGATGGCGCCTATGCCGCAGGTGCCGAAGGGTGAAGCCCTGCAGATCGCAAGCTGGATCAATTCGCTGCGGTAGTGAGTGAAGGAGGGCAGAAGGAATACAGTTTTCGCTTTGGCTGGGTGTATGTAGGCCAGTTTTCCTGCAAGCGAAGAATAACCGCAAGGTTCGCAAAGGGAAACAGCCCTGGATTTACCACTCAGGCACTTAGGACACTAAGCAAACACTAAGCATGTTGTACATGAAACCCCGGAGCTTCCGCT
>CAYGTH010000999.1:0-1913 GCA_964352745.1 uncultured Bacteroidia bacterium | reverse complement strand
TAAAACATTTCATCCCGACTTTTCGGGACTCAATGAAATATTTCCGGATTGATGGGTTTGTTTTTTTACCATTACTTAGATTCCCACTGACTTTTTATCATAATCCATTCTTTCCTCAACCCTCATTTTCTTTTTTGATGAGCTCACGTTTCGCGTAAATCTGGTACAGTTTTCAGAAAGTCAAATAATTGTTGATAGATTTGCCTGGCGTTAAGCAATTCAAGTATTGCCCTTTGGGTATGATTGATTTCTGTGATCTGGATGCTGGTTTCCTGCCCTAAGTTTATCCATGCCACGGCAATGCCCTTAAAAGCCCTCAGTAAGAAGGGGGTTGTGGGCTGGCTGGTAGCCCGTCCTTTGTTTCCTGGATAAATCCCCTTGAGCTTACGCTCTGTCTTAGACCATGTTTGGAACGCTAATTTCCTTAGAAAATACTGACTTCAGGAACCTGATCTTCGCCATTTTTACTCGAAATAGCTCGCTATTTCTGCGCAAAATGACTTGTCAGAACCCTAAATTCAGCATTTTCGCTAACAAATTTTCTGTCCCAAACATGGTCTTAGCAAGTTGGCTGCTGACTTGATGCTGAATTAACACCGAAAACCTCATAGCCAGAGACAAAAAGCGAATCAAGGCTTTGACTCGGTGTTCCTTTTTAAGATAAACCGGCAGTAAGCCTACATCTCGATTGATCAAGTAATCAAAAAGATGTTCAATCCGAAATTCATTTCTATAAGTTTGGACCACTTCCTCTGTGGTTAACTGATTTGCAGGGGCATTGGTTGCATATACTTGCCAGCCTAATTGTTTGTGTTTATCGGTAATTCTTTCCTCTATTTTTGTTAGGGTCAAACCCAAGGTAATCTTATTTCTCATTTGGGCAGGGCGGTCTTTATATCTACCTACCTGGTAAGATGCTACTTGTTGATCTGCTTCTATCTCAAAATACCCTTCTACTTTGTATTTCTTGAGTAGTCGGTCAATACGAGTATGAAGCTGTTCAAGTGTTTTGGGGTTCCGTCTTCCTTTTTTGTGTATGACCAGTTTCTCAATAGAGGCTTGTGCTTCGCAGAGGCGTTTATCAAAGGATCGCTTCAAGTTTTTTGCATACGCTGGAGAGTAGACAATCACTCGCCTTTCTTCCCATTGTACGGTTTCATAGTCCTGGAGGGTAGGCACCTCGAAAAAATGGGCAGCCCCACGCCGGGAGTCTTCTTCAGTAAAGATCCCAGGTAGGTCTTCAACCGAATCAGGCAATTGAGATATATAAATGGATCGTTGCTTATCCCCACATTGCTTGCCGTTAAGGGGGCAGAGATAGTAATCCTTTGCCTCGTTGATGGCCCATCGGTTCGAGATACTTCCCAACTGAGAGTCGCCAACATATAGATGGCCCGATGTCTCTAAGGTAGCTCTGACCCGATCAATTAAAGGCAGGTAGTGATCGGCATCTGTTCCACTACCTTTTACTATCTCAACTGCAACAGGGAGGCAAGGGGAATCAAGAGCAGCCATCATAACTTTACAAAAGGGTTGGTCTGCACGGCGTTGCTTGCTATACCCATAACGAAACAAATCTCCTGGATCACGCTCCTTAAGCGGAAACCTGCCCAATCCTCAACATGGCTCAGACGATGATCTCCTTCACTCAGGATATAAAGTAACCAACCTACAGCTAACTGGCCACCACTAATCCCTTTCCATAACCCATGGTCAGGAAAATGGGAATCCAATAGCTCAGCCAACTTACATTGTCTGAACTGAAAGCCCAATAGGGGTAAGTCATCCAAGTTTTCTATTCGAATACAGCGGAATTATCATCTTCAATCAACTCGTTTCTTTTTACGCGAAACGTCAGGATGAGCAAAAAAGAAACACAACCTCACAAAAATTACTCACGATCTGTTTATTGT
>CAYGTH010000998.1:0-1914 GCA_964352745.1 uncultured Bacteroidia bacterium | reverse complement strand
AAACATCGCCCTGTATAAGCGAGGTGTGATAATTAATCATGGATGGGGCTGATGGACATCCTCGGTAGGGTTGAACAATTGAATTGACGAAAGCCAAACTAAGGCTTCTCCACCCGAAACATCAAAAATAAGGGAATGCGCATGCGGCGTTCGTATTGGGCGGGATTGATAAATCGGCTGGGATGGGATTTGGATTCCCGAATCTGGCTGATTCGAAAGCCTGCCTCCATGAGTAATTGTACATATTCCTCCAGTGTCTTGTGGTATTTGACGACCTCTTTTCCGAGCCACTGACTGGCTCGTTCTCCGCTGTGAAAGTAATTATCGACGATCCAGCTTTCCCGCGGCCCTGCTTGTTGGTAGGACTCGTCGCAACAGGTGAGGATTGGGTGTTCAATCGAAAATACCAGCGCGCCTCCGGACTTCAAACTCTTATAGATTCCCTTCAAAACCGGCTGCATGTCTTCGATATAATGAAACACAAGACGGGACAAAACCAGGTCATAGGCCGCTTCCGGATAGGCAAATGATTCCAGGCTTACCTGGTCCAATTGGGTGATATGAGATTCGAGAGTTTCCCTGGCCAACATGATCATATTGATCGAGCCATCTATGCCGTGGTAAGACCGAGCGCCTCTGCCCAGCAATTCCTGACCATATCTGCCGTCTCCACACCCCAGGTCGAGGAGGTCCAGACCTTTCGGTTCGCCTATCAGTTCGTCGATGATGGGTTTTTCGAGGGTCGTATTGGGTGCATCTGTCTTTGCTCGCTTTTGCAGGTAGGTCTTCAAAAAATCATCCTGATCATAGGCAGAGGAACCAGCGTATTTCATGATAGTCAGTAAATTGGGCCATTCGGACTTTCTTCTCATTCCCTTGCTAGTACGCCTTAGGGAATGCACAAAGGAAACAAAGTTTCAGAGAGTAGAAATAACCAGGCGGATTAAGTCCTCATTTATACGAGCTGAACCGCCAATAACAGGTAGGGCGTTGTGGAGGAATGGTTACTTGGTTGGTCGGTAAAGGTATAGGAAATTTTTATTTCCAGCAGCCGGTTAAGCGAGCCGAAAGCCTCAATGATTTTCTCCAGAATAGCGACTTTTTTGAATTGGTCCTGGATACAAAACACAATGACGGTTTGGGGCTGTGCGGATTGCAGAATTCGCTCGATCAGGGCGGTTTCTGTTGCTCTGTCCTTTTTGTTGAAGTGGAATAAACTATTCAGCAAAATCACCTCATAGTCCTGAAAGCGGTCAAAAGCATACATATCACCGACAATTCCGGTGAGGTTCAGCCCTTCCTCCTGGCCCGTAGCGAGCATCTGCTTGATCCCAACTTCAGAACAATCGATACCTGTTACTTCATATCCCATTCTCGCCAGGGGAATAGCATCCCGTCCCTGTCCACAGCCTACATCCAGGAGCTTTCCGCGATTCGGATACTGTGCAAAGAATTCCATCAGCTCCGGATAGGGATCCCCAAAAAGGGCTTCGGATTGATAATAGGTGTCGTAGGTCGATTTCATGAGGTTTCCTGAGGTCTTGGGGGCAATATACTTCTTTTGGAAGTCGGGCGGTGGGTATTCGGACACATGCATTATGGCAAATCAATCCAGCCAGTAGAGCGGTTCAAACCTTGGTATTGATTGGAAGCAGGACAAAACAGATGACTGTAATTCAGGTTTCTTGGCTCACAACAGCAAACGGTTGCTGAAATAATTTCGTATTGGGATAACTGTAGGGGGTAGGCCAGTTTTCCATAAAGCGAAGAAATAACCGCAAGGTTGGCAAAGGAAAACAGCCCTGGATTTACCACTCAGGCACTCAGCGCACAAAGAAAGCACTAAGCGGAATCTCCGGGGTTTCATGTACAACATGCTTAGTGTTTGCTTAGTGTCCTAAGTGCCTGAGTGGT
>CAYGTH010000997.1:0-1920 GCA_964352745.1 uncultured Bacteroidia bacterium | reverse complement strand
CCCGCCAGGACGGAGAGGCGCAAAGCCGTTTTTTCATTTTTAGCTGCGAGTACCCGCTGGAAATATACTTGCCAGGGAATACCCCCAAATATCAATAAGAGGGCAAAGTCCCACCAGTTCCAGTAGCTGTTGCCCCATTCCGGGTATCGCCATCCATCCAGCGGTGGAAATAAATCTGCCAGCATGCCCTTTTTGGTCTGATAGGCATCGATCGCCACTTCCAGCCCTCCGACTTTTTCGGCTGCAAATGGAATCACGATTGTCAGGCCGAGCAGTAATATGATAAGCTGCACTACGTCTGTAATGGCTACCGCCCACAAGCCGCCGAGAGCGGTATAGCCGATTGCAATAACTGCGGAGAGGATAATGGAACTATTGAAGTCCAGTCCGAGAATGGTCCCGAAGGTGGTTCCCAGCGCGGTCAGGATAGCGGAAGTCCAGAAGATTTCGCCGGTGAGTGCCGGGATAAATAAAACAGCACCCATTCCTTTTCCAAATCGCTGGGCCAGGGGATCCAGCATGGTTTTGAAGCCATGTCGCCTCATCTTTCGGGCAAAAAACAAACCTCCTACAATCAGGCTCAGTCCATAGCCCCAGGGCGCTTGTACCCAGCTTAGTCCATAGGCAAAGGTATATTCTGCGGTGCCGTTTACATACCCGCCGCCGATCCAGGTGGCGCTCATCGTAAAAATCGCAATGCCCAGCGGCAAGGAACGGCCCGCCAACATTACCCCTTTTATACTGTCTTGTCGCCTGATTTTACCGGCATATGCTCCCATTAAGAAAATGGCAGCATAGAAGCCGATCATCGAGATAAAACCCGGCCAATAGACCGCTGCCCCCGTTAGAAGCAAAAAGCCTGTAATTAAGAGTGCCAAAAGACCAAAGGCACCCATGGGAAGTACAATAGGATATTTAGCCAGCATGGTTAATGGTCAAAAGTAGCCCAAAAACCGATTCGGATCAAACCCCGGCTTTCGGGGGGAAATCCTGTGTGCTTATTTTGTCTTTCGCCCTTTCAATCTGGACTTGCTTGTTTATGTATGAGATAGGGCGAAGTCCTGTTTCCCAGCGGGAAACAATATCTGTAGCAATAGGTCTCCCTCATTGTTGTTGTCGAGCGCTTTCCAGCGCCCAATCCCAAAATTATGGGGACATTGATGCTACACATATTCAGCCGCTAAGCGGCTGGGCCTTTGGCCCGATCGGAAATATCAAACATTGCCCCGTATAAGCGAGGAGTGATAATTAATCATGGGCTTGACTGATGGACATCCTCTGTATTGTTGAGCATATGAGAATGGCGAAAGTCCAGCTTAGTACAGAATCCATTTTCGATAGACCCGCTCCCCATTTGATTGGCCCATAATCAGGTAGCTGCCAGCTTGCAGGTCTTGAATGGGGAGTTCCAATTGATGGACGCCAGCGGGTAAATCATTTTGGTAGTGAAAGATGCGTTTTCCGGCCACCGTACTCAATTGTATCTCAATTTTTCCGGCTTGAGGCAGGATGAGTTCTATGAATCGTGCTTCCTGCCGATCACCGGGATTGGGATAGGGCAGGAGGTCAAATCCTGCTGTAGCCAATTCCATTTGTACCTCCACTTGCCGGGAATGGCTAATGGCTCCTGATTCGTTTACCAAGCGGAGGCGATAAGTTGAAAGGCCCACCGGGACATTTTGGTCCATCCAATCAAATGTACCATGGGCTATTTGTCCCGGGTCAACTGGTATTTCAACTAGATCGCTGAAGGCGCTGGAAAGGGTGCGCCGTTCGACAATAAAAGACTGATAATCAGTAACATTGTCTAGCTGCCAGTCGAGTGCTACATGATGCCCTATTGCGGTAGCCTGGAAAGCGAGGTTGAGGGGCGCGAGAATACAGCCAGCTGTATTTACTGTTTCTTCCGGGATGTCGAGT
>CAYGTH010000996.1:0-1922 GCA_964352745.1 uncultured Bacteroidia bacterium | reverse complement strand
GGGAAAAGGTAAAAGTACTGCATACCGCAAAATATAGTTTCAATTCATGCCTACCGCCCGCCTATCCGCCATACTCTTCACCGACATCGTCGGCTATACTGCCATGATGCAGACGGATCAGGAACGGGCTATGACAGCAGTTAAACAATACGAAACCGCTCTCAGGGCATTAATCACTCAGCACAGCGGCGAACTCTTACAAACCTACGGCGATGGCAGCCTGAGCGTATTCGATAGTGCATCGGCTGCAGTGCGCTGCGCAAAAGAACTACAGGAACAGGTACGCGATCAGGTTCCGCTTCGCATCGGCATACACCTGGGAGAGATCACCATTGATGGCGAGCACATCTTTGGAGATGGGGTGAATATTGCCTCGCGCATCGAGTCGATGGGCGTAGCGGGTGCGGTGCTGGTTTCCAGCAATATTCGTCAGCAAGTCAAGAATAAGCCGGAGTTTGAGTTGGAATCGTTAGGGAAGTTCTCCTTTAAGAATGTGGCGGAGCCGATGACGGTCTATGCACTGGCGAATGAGGGTTTTCCGGTGCCCAGACCAGAGCAGATGAGGGGGAAAGGGAAAAAAGTACGAGAGAAAAAGACCTCCACGAAGTCTTGGATTCGCATGGCCAGTATCGGATTTGTGGCCATGGCGGTGGGTGCGGTGATTTTCTGGGGAATAGCGGCCAATCGGGCAGATGGACAGCTTTCAGATCAGATCAAGGAAGAGCGGGTCGCAGCCATACCCTTCCACAACCGAACCGGAGACAGTGATCTGGATGCCTTTGGTTCTCTGTGCAGCGACCTGATCACCAATGGCCTGACCGAAGCCAAGATCAAAACCTGCTCGCCCAGTTCGGTGCAGCAATACAGTCATCTCATTGGGGTGATGCCCGGCAATCCCAAAGGCACACCCACCTTTTCAGACGTCATTGGTGCCCGCTACCGGATCGAAGGCTATTTCCTGCAACAAGGCGATTCGTTGACGGTCAAAAGTCACCTGGCCGATGGCCTGAACGGCGATGTCGTGCGCAATTTTCCCGATATCAAGGGGCATGTCCGGCAAAAAGAGAAACTGGCGGACCAGCTTACGCGCAGGATCATGGGCTATTGGGTGAACAGAGAAGTGATCGACCGGGGCAAGTTCAAGTCGCCTGTCTATGAAGCCTATATCGAATATATGAAAGCCTTTCAATTGACAAAAGGAATGTGGCCAAATGGATTTCGACACATTAAACATGGAAGAAGAGCTTTCGAGATGGATTCCACTTTTTATGTGGCGGCACTGGATGAGATGTTTTGGCAGGCGGATAAGAAGCGTCTTCGTACAGATACTCTTATACACATCCTGAAGCCGAAATATGAGTTAATGACGCCCTTTGAGCAGATTTTGTTTGATGCCAATGTGGCCCTGTATGAAAGTAAAACAGGCAATCCAGCCAAGTGGTCTGTCTATACCCAGCTTCGGGAAAAACAATTTGACCTCTTTCCCCAGGATCAGGCAAATGGTCATTATGCTTTTCATTTAATGATACGAGTAAACGATCCGCTCAAGGCATGGGAAGTGGCGAATGTGGTAGACTTGCTCCATGTGTCGGATGAATTACAGGGATGGAAGGAGAGCAATGCGGTAAGTAGGTCCTTGTACGGACTGGGAGCAGAAAAGTATGAAGAGGTACTCCGGCTCATGCATACACATGCACGAGAATCAGAAGATCCTGGCATCTTAGGGATGTATTATTGGTTCACTTCTTTGGCTTATCTGAGACTGGGGCAGACGGACAGCGTATTTGCGATGATCGAGGAAGTAAAACAAATCAAAGAGGCCAGAATTTGGAACAGACCGGCATACGATCTGCTTACTTTTTGCAATCAGGCGGCGAATGAGCTCTTGCTGATGGATGAGCCGGAAGAAGCCCAGAAATTTC
>CAYGTH010000995.1:0-1934 GCA_964352745.1 uncultured Bacteroidia bacterium | reverse complement strand
CGCAACGCCATCCGTCCGGAATGACGATTAAAATTGGTACGTTATTCTTTATGGACAATAGACGCCCCCTACTTGAAAGTCAGCAGTCAGGTCTATCCACTACTTACTTATTCCTGCAAGAGCATCTGCGCTCCTTCGGCTAAGTTATATAAGGCTTGCACCTCTTCGGCAGACAAGGCGCGATCAAAAATAGCGACTTCATCCATCATACCGATGTAATTCAGCCCCAGAAAAATGCGGGATTTTTCCAGCTCCCAGGTAAAAGGTTCTGGAATTTCCCGGCTTCCCTGCGCCTTTCCATTGATATAAAAAGAGGCCGTTCCTTCCTCTCCATTCAGCCCTGAGAAACTCATGACAACATGTGTCCATCTTCCCCGGCTAAATGGGCGATCCGTAGCGGTCAGGAGGCGATCTTCAAATGCAGGATTTTCGTCCGGACCTGTATTTTTGGGATTCCAGACATTGAGGTCGCCATACACGCCCATACGGAAAGTCCGGGGGTTTTTATCTGAGAAATCCACCCAAAAGGCGGCATCATTATACCCAACATCGGTGATTTGAATGGGATCGGTATAGCCTGGTGCGAGGTCTGTTTCGGGATCAAGACTCAACCAGAGAGAAATGGTTCCGCTACAATCCGTTTCGCTAAAAGGAAAATTCTGTTCCGCCTGATAGAAAACAATGGGTTTCCCTTTTCGCTTAAATTCGAGCGCATCCCCAAATCGACCTTTTCCCGCAGCAATGGCAACTTCTTCCGGAATCATATTCGCCGTAATGACATCTCGTTCTCCATAAGTCGGCGCTCCAAACATGCGGGTATCTCCTTTTGCAAAATCTGCTTCAAATCCCTCCTCAAAGGTCGAACAGAAGGTCAATGACTTCGCCAGTTCCGATGCCTGTACCGCTCGTTGTTCATTTACATAGGCTGCAATCGGGCCTACCGGTGCCATCCAGATTCCACTCTCGGGCCGCTGTACATAGGCCACCAGTTTTTTCAGCATCTCGACCTCGGTAGTTTGTCTGCCCTCCTCCCCTATTTCATGGCCCGCCAAAACCAGCCAGGCCCCACTTTCTACAGCCGCATCTACGAGGGGTTTGATATCCCGATCAAAATCTTTGCCATCCATTTCTATTCCCTGAACCATAGCCATATCCACAAAAGCAGGGTCATTCGCGGCTTCATTGAGCCACCCTCGCCCCGATTCGAATAATTCGGCAACCAAAGGCGCATAGCTCCGGGTATTCGCACCACGTCCCACAAAAGTATTCCCACTTGTATAGTCAAAAGAAACCGGCGACACGCCCAGCATTTCGTTGATTTCCTGATTGGCAGAGAGAAGTTCCTGCCGCATGGTCGCCAGGTTATAATTTTCAAGGGCCTTGTCTCTCGACCACGGAAAATTGCCCGTACACGGATGGAAAACCGTATGATTCCCGATTTCATGCCCATCCGCAACTATTTTTTTCCAGCCCTCCACTCGATCCTGCATGCCACTCGGCACCACATAGAAAGTTACTTGTGCGTTCAGTTCCTTAAATAATTTTTGACCTACATCCGGATGCGATAGGCGGGCATCGTCAAAGGTGAGGCTGAGGGCAGCCCGCTTTCCGGAGGGCCAGGGAAAAGAAGATTGGGCGAACAGGCTGGAAGAAAATATCGAACATAACAAGCATGTCGCCAATAAAGCAGGAACAAATCGAAGTTGCATGAGATTAGGTTGAATGTGTATGGTTGATCCCCGGACGAACAGCTAATTCGAGTTCACCCCAGGCTGAATTCAATATACACAATAGTTTGAAATGGGAATATAGAATCAGATCATGGGCTGCTTCCAACCTAACATGTAGGATTACTACCCGGGCGGGATGATCATGCCCGGAAGAAGCTATGAGAGCGGAAACTACCGCTACGCTTTCAATAGCAAGGAACAGGA
>CAYGTH010000994.1:0-1938 GCA_964352745.1 uncultured Bacteroidia bacterium | reverse complement strand
AATGGCTGGTCCTCCAAGGGGCAGGTGCAGACCCTCTTTGACGCCGGGGTTAAGGCGGTGATCGCGACTTCCGTCCCCATCGAGGACCGAAAAGCAACCGAGTTTGCCGAACGATTTTATGAATCCCTGGCGCATAAACGAACGATTGGACAGGCCTTCAAATTGGCGCAGGCTTTTTTGACGACTCGTTATGGCGATGCCGTGGAGAAGCAATTCCGGAGCCTGGACATGGGAGCTTTGCTCGACATGCAAAACCCGGGCGCGGAAAAAGACGACATTCCCTGGGGGCTATATATCCAGGACTCGCATCGGGAGGAGATTCTCAACTACAAACTGCCCTACTATCGTCCTGTGGGCTTGCCCAAGGACATGATTCAGTACATCGGCAAGAGCTTCACCGCCAATCGATTTATCGTATTGGTGCTGGATGAAATGTGCAAATACAATCCCGACATCTACGCCCAGATGGTGGAGCAGCGCGGCGAAGAAACCGTCAATAAGGACTCGCGCCACTATCCGGGGCTGATCATCGAGAATTTTCCCTGGCCCATCGGTTCGCAGATCCGTCTGCTGCGCCTCTACGACAAGCCCAACCTCGAACGGATAGAACATCTGGTGAGTACCTATGTGGTCACCAGTCAGGTGCTGTATTATATCCTGCTCTCCGATCTCTGGGAGCAGCAGCGGATGCACGAAGCGGATGTGAAATGGGATCATCTGCCGATGGACAAAGGCAGCTATGCAGGATTTGATTTTCTCCAGCAAATTGTACCGCTATATGAGCAGATTACGGCGATCGGGCTGCCCTTTGTAAGTGAGTACGAATTGCTGATCGAAGCCCTCGGCCAGCCCGACAGTCCGCTCAACAAAGCCCATCAATACCTCGAACAGCTACGGGCACAACTCAAAAGCGATCCCCCCTCGGCAGACATGGACAAAGTTTGTCAGCGCACCGAGCAGGCCGTGTCCATCATCCTTCGGCATGCGGCCTTCCTCGCGGGCTATCGCATGATGACCGTTCGGAATATCATGGTCAATCGGTCCCGCTTTGAGACCCTGGCTTATGAGTTGGATATGGGGCCGCTCAATGCTGCACAGGGCATTGACCTCAACCTCTACCAGGATGATGCCTTCCGGCGCAAAACCAACTTTGCCGATAGCTATTCGGTTATTCTGGTTGATAATGAAAACCGCATGGATCAGTCGCTCAACCTCTCGCCCTTTATCATGGACAAAAATACCTTCGTTCAGATGAAAAAGAGCGAGACGACCGAGCAGGACAAACTGGCCCATATCTTCCTGCTGGGCTGGGAAGCAGAAGAACGCCTCTATTACATCGCCGTAGAGCATAGCTTTTTTATCGCCCTGGACAAGGACTCTGACCAGGTGCATACCGACATGAGCCTGGAAGACTTCACCGAAGGCCGTAACCTCAATCAGGGCGGCGATGCAGAAGTGGACGATTTTGGCTTTGACTTTGGGTTTGAAGAAAGCGAAGCGGAAGAAAGCACAGATGACGAGAGTGCAAAGGTTTTTCAGCTATTGAAGGACCAGTATGAAATGCTGAAAGCGGACTTGGTGAGCTGAATAATTAAACGCAAAGGCACAAAGACGGAAAGGAAGAAGAGACCATTTGGAGATCAAAACTTTGCACCTTCCCGTCTTTGCGTTCAATCCCATTGAAATGATTAATCCTTTTAAATTCCTCGATAGCTACGATAAATCCGACAAAGACCGTTTCTTTGGCCGGAAAAAAGAGACCGCACAGCTCTACAACGCCGTGCATGCTTCTAACCTTGTGCTGGTGTACGGCGCATCGGGTACCGGGAAGACCAGCCTGATCAATTGTGGGTTGGCGAATCAGTTTCATGATACAGACTGGCTGCCGATCTTTATCCGGAGGGGGAGTAATCTCAATGAATCCGTAAAGCGAGAACT
>CAYGTH010000993.1:0-1939 GCA_964352745.1 uncultured Bacteroidia bacterium | reverse complement strand
GGCAAAATCGAGGGCAAAATCGAAGGCAAAGCCGAAAAAGAAAATCTGGTAATCACCAATGCCATCGCAGAGGGTATTCCCCTGGATACCATTGCTAAGCTTACGGGCTTGACCTCTGAGGAAGTTGAAGAAAGAATCAACTCGCTCGGACTGGATAATCCTGCATCCTGATTATTTCCAGATAGGCTTTATGGGCACTTGTATCCCATTTGTAACAATTTTCTCGAAACTGCCTGTGCATATAAGAGATGTGCAGCTGGATTGGGATGGGGATCCACCGGCAAAAAAGAAAGAGCCGGGTCTGTCAAATCCACGGCCATATCTACTACGGGGACAGCTTGTGATTCAAAAAAAGTAAGCATATCTCTTGTCGCCGGATCTTGAGTGATGCCTGCGAGTAAAAAATCAGCCCACACTCCCTGGCTGAGTGCATGTATCTCCCCAATCAAGTGCTGACTCACCCTGTGGCTTGCTAAGCTATGATCTTCCGCATAATTTTTCAGGTTATCGAGAAAATGCATCAGCGCCGACCCTTTCATGCCTGGCAGACCTGAATAGCCAATAGGTTTGATAGCCGTCTCCAGCGTTTCTCCTTTCCATCGGGCGTAAGGATAGCCATATTCGCCTAATACGCCAAAGGTACTCAAGGTCTTCATCCAGAACCCATTTGCCGTATTGCGCTGATCGTGAAACCCTGCGTAGGCGAGTATGATCAATTCGGGCTTGTGACCGGTAGATAAAGCCTGTTCCAATTGGATTCGGGAATGCAGGTTTCCATAGCCGCTGATAGCAAAATTGATCACACGGTAATTTGGAAATTCATCTTGCAATCGCCAGGGCCATGCCTCCTCGTCATTGACGCCCCATCCGTGTGTAAATGAGCACCCAAAAATCCATATTTCCGGTTTGTGGAGGGTGTCTAACTGGGAGACCGGTGCACAAATCCGATGTCGGCTTGAATCGTGATTGACTTCAAATGTGAGTTGATTGGCTTGGGTAATGAGAAAATTTCCTTCCTGTACCGCATAGCCATAGATCGAATCCGGTACAAAAAAACGACGCCCCCCTTCGAGGGAAATGGGGACTATTTGTGCTTCATATCCCTTATAACCAGCTAGTCGGAGCATCCCTTCAAGGGTTAGTACCAGCACAAGCAAGGTAATACCTGCCATAGCTAGATACATTATGAATCGGGACCGTGAAGTGGAAGAAGTGGACATGCGGCAAAAATACATCGGACGAGACCCTGTCGTCAATTTTTTTACAAAAAAGCGAGAAAAAACCTGACCTGCATGTCCGGTTACCGTCAAAATAGAAATTCTTGTATCTTGCAAAGGTATAAGCCTTTCCGAAATATGAAACAGCAACAATTCGTAGATACGATTCTTGAAAAATATTCCTTCAAAGGAGACTACATCGCCTTGGGAGGTGCTATGTTGGATGGTGAATGTCAAACAGGTACCTGGGTAAAACTTCCCCTCCGAACATTCAATCGCCACGGCCTGATTGCCGGAGCTACGGGTACGGGGAAAACCAAAACCCTCCAGATTCTGGCGGAACAACTGGCAATAAAGGGAGTGCCTTCTTTATTGATGGATATTAAAGGCGATCTCAGTGGAGTCGCTGTTGCAAGTGGCGGGCATCCCAAAATCGATGAGCGACACATGCAAATCGGATTTGGTTTTGAGGCAGCGGGCTCTACTGTCGAATTGTTAAGTCTTTCCGATGAACCCGGTGTGCGCTTACGGGCAACCGTTACGGAGTTTGGCCCTGTCTTATTCTCCAAAATCCTGGGACTGAATGATACGCAATCGGGTGTGGTGGCCGTTGTGTTCAAATATTGTGATGATGAAGGCCTGCCCCTGCTGGATCTGGACGACTTTAAGAAAACCCTGCAATTCAACACCAATGACGGAAAAAAAGAACTCGAAAAAGAATA
>CAYGTH010000992.1:0-1940 GCA_964352745.1 uncultured Bacteroidia bacterium | reverse complement strand
TATTTTGAAAGGAGGTATCAGCAGGTGTCCTGATAAGGAGCGAACTATCAATCTGCGTGAAAGCACAGAGATAGAAGGAAACGAATATACTTCCAGCAATCCATTTTTTCATGCCAGGTTTATTTTTAGGGTGTTTATTTCAATGTGAACAGGAAATATTCGCAGGGATTTGTCAGCAGGACCATTTTGCACTTCACCCTTTTGGGTAAATTCGCTTCCATGTGCAGGGCACTGGAGCCGGTCTCCATAGGCTCGTAACTCCGTCCCTTGATGGGTACATCTCATCCATAAGGCCTGATACTTCGCAGGAGATAATCTATACACACAAATGGGATACTGAAGCTTACTGTGCTGAACTACCACATATTTATGAAAGCTCTTATGATCTTTCTTAATAATCTCAAAGGCACTGAGCGGTATTTCCAAAAAAGATTCAGTCAGGATCCCATCCAAATATTTGGTCCCGATACAGCTTTCAAGGAAAACTCCCGTCAAGCTCAAGCAAGCTAAACTGCAAGTCGATAAAAACTTTTTTCTATTCATTTCTTTTACTCACAGTGATTCTAAAAACCGGATGAGTGCTTTTTGGTCTTCCAGGTTCAATGTATTATATTTATTTCTGCTTTCTGTGGCCTCCCCTCCATGCATCAAAATAGCTTCTTCGATGCTCTTAGCCCTTCCATCATGCATCAGGAAATATGCTCCTCCCTGGGAATCCGGAGACAGTCCAAGACCCCATAAAGCCGGGGTTTTCCATTCATAAGTTTCTGCTGATCCTTCGGTTACCCCATCATCCAACTGAGGCCCCATATCATGAAGAAGTAAATCCGTATAGGGATAAAAGGTCTTATCGGATAAAGCTACAATGTTGGATTCAGGTGTCGTCCACTCAGGGGTATGACAAGAGTTGCATTGTATCGTACTGAATAGTGATTTGCCTTTTATGACCTGGGGATCATCTGAGTTTCTAGGTAAAGGGGCCCTTAAGGTTCTGAGATAAAAAACCACATCTTTTACTGTCTCATCTGTTACTTCAGGGTCAGTAATCAATCCAGATGCAACATCCAGGGGCTCAAAAGTAGAAGTAATCCCCATATCCTGGTTGTATGCACCAACGGTTTGCTGCAACAGATCTATCGCGGCAGCTTTTTTGCCAAAGCGTCCGATATATTTTCCGCCAATCTCTTCGTGATACCACTTCGGAATAAAATATTCAGGTGGAGTAATCAAATTGGGCACACCAGAGATTCCATCTTCATCAGCGTCATTGCGGTCTGCTTGTTCAAGGATTTGCTCGTCAGTCAGTGCTGCAAGCAGGCCCAAACCTGTAACCGCCGGAGGGGTGAATTTCATAAACGGTGAGCCTTCCGGCACCCTTTCCGGTTCATAGCCTGGAATCGCCCGGTGTTGCAACTGCGGACCGCCAATAGATAAATCAGGCAATGTACTGGGTAAAGTCTGTCCAAATCTTGTCAAGGTTGTGAAAGGGTGCCCTTTACCATCGCCAATATGACAACTGCCACATGAAGTGGCCACAAACAAAGGTCCTAGCCCCATTTTAGCTGTAAAAACTTCATCATTAAAGGCAATATCTCCAGCCAGGAATTGTGCTTGTTCAGCATGGGATAAGCCTTCAATCGGTCCGTCTAATAACTCATTTTCGGCAGGGGCGACAGGTATGATTTTCTCACAAGCAGTTGAAAGGCCCCACAAGCAAAGAATAAAAAATATCCTTGTATAAATGATTACTTTCATCGCATTTTGTTAGATTAGATGCATCCATACATTTAGAATGTTAATAATAATTATTTAGACTAATCTAATATTTTTTCATGGCCTTATCAAAAACAGAGGAAGATTATTTAAAAGCCCTGTTCTACTTAAATATAGAAAGTGATCAGAAAGAGTCTCGTAGTAGCCAATTGGCTGAATATTTGGAT
>CAYGTH010000991.1:0-1946 GCA_964352745.1 uncultured Bacteroidia bacterium | reverse complement strand
CAAGCATACTTTTTCAGTACACCTGCATTCACTTACAATAAGGAGGAATTAAAATAGAAATGAAATTGTATTATTGTTTAAGCAGCTTCCAGGATTTGACCTGATTCCCTTTCCTAAGTGTTAGAAAATAAAGCCCTTTTGCATAGGCTCCCATATTCAGCGTTTTTTGCGTATAGCCTTCCAGAGATTCGGATAACAGCACCTTGCCCTGAACATCATGCACCTGCAATTCCACTTGTGATCCCTCTAATTGAATATGAATTTCATCTGAAAAGGGATTGGGAGATACCGTAAAGGGAAGCACTGAAACTTCCTCATCTATGCTTACGATCCCTAATCGATCGCAGCCCTGAGGATTTGCCAGATAAAAGGATTTCACATTCGGAACCTGAGCTTTGTATTCAGCCACACTGGAAAGGTGGTTACCCGAAGCTGCCCGGGCAAAAACAAGGGCATAATCAAAGCACAAGACTTCTTCTGGCAGCAAGGTATATGGCCCTGATGACCCCAGTCCTTTACGATCTCCCGGCACACTGATACTGTTTTGTTCAGACCATTGAGTCAGGTCATTTGGATCCCCCGGATACATATAATTTGTAGGATTGGTTCCCGCTATTCCCAGGCCTCCATAGGTCATTTCAGTGCCATCTCTCCAAAAATTCTGAAGATATCCATAAAAATCTGCAGCTACCTGCGGGGTCCCATACAGAGAAAAATCATTGGCATAGGCCTGATAATAGTTCATCTTTTGATTCAGGAAAACCGCTCCCATAGCTGGTGGTGTACTTCCGTAATTAAGATCTACAGAGTCTCCATTATAGGAATAGAAGGTATTCAGTATCGTATCGCAGCCTGTGTTGTCATCAAAAGAAAACCCCAGATGAAAATCCAACCAAAGCCCGACGTAGAGTTCATTCAGTGGAGCCTGTGAACGGTTTATAAGTTTATAAGAGAAAAAAACGGTACGGTCGATAACGGAAGTATTTTCCACATCATATACATATGCGAGCTGATGAATGTCTAACCCGGTAGGCTCACCTCCGGTTTCCGTATTGGGGAAGTGCATATCAGAAAAAATCTGATAAGTTGCCTGATCCCCGGGAATATCCGGATAGTCTCCCAATTGTGGCTCATAAACAGTATTTGCATTCACATCCACAAAAGGAGCCAGTAACCAGGCTTCGCCATTGGTTGTATCGCCATTTCCCGGCCAGGTCTCAATCACCTGCGGCATCAGGTAGCCGGGCTGCGCAAAATTGGCCTGATGATCCTGCACCTCTTGTGCTGATACCTTCCAAATATTGCCATATCGCGCAAAATAGGTGCTGTCATATACCCCCCCAGTCGCTACGGGTCCGGGCCATATATCGACCCCTGATTGGCGATAGGTACCCGCAGACATCCGAAGCTGGCCCGCATCATCTATCGCCCCCACCCATAAATTCCCAGCGAATAGGGCATGGTTACCACTGCCTTTTGGTACTTCAAATCGAGGGTCTCCAATTAGATCCCAGGAGATATCGCCTCCTATGTTGATCCCAACGGCCATATCATTGGCGTCCAGGGTAGCAGAGCCTTGTGGATAGGGAGGGAATTGAGCAAATACAAATAATTTCCAGCTGATCAGCACTACGCTGAGTAAGATGTGTGAATTCTTCATAATGGTTTTGGTTGCTAGCTGCATTAAAGCTTGATTCGAGATACCCATTCTCCAAGCCTCTATCAAGTTCTAAAAGGAAGATAGGTTACGTGTATTTATGACATGAACCCATTTGTATTCATCATTCCTCCCCCAGAACAGTCCATTTCACCCAAATCCTGCGATGACAAATATATTTCGAGATTTCATAGTACTCGCCAGAAATACTATTAAGACTTGCACAAAGTCGCGCAAGAATTGATAATTATTGTAATATTGATCTTCAATAGATATCCCATTCACAACT
>CAYGTH010000990.1:0-1948 GCA_964352745.1 uncultured Bacteroidia bacterium | reverse complement strand
CTCTATTATGGGTATATTTAAGACCAAACTTAGTCCTTTCCCATAGGGTTCGCAACTCTAAAAAACGTTTTCTTTCACAAGAATATTCCCTCGGCCATACAAATATTCATGTATCTATTTCCTTGATATTTTGCACCTTTATGTATTGAATAGCTAATTATTCCGATATTGCTTAACAGCAAAAAAGCATCTCCCAAGATTAAAACGGGTTGATATTCCGCTTAATCTGGTGGAAGAAGATGACTTCACATCTGGAATCCGATCTCAATTTAAAACAGGTACTCCCATCATGAGAATATTATTACTTCTATTGTCTCTTTTGTTCGTAAAAGCCCATTTATTCGGGCAAGTTTATCCCCCCACAGCCTATTGGAATTTTGAGCAAAAGGACTGGCAAAAAGACACTCAAAACAAATATGAGTTTGTCGGAGGGCAGCAACTAAAACGATCGAACAAACCCGACCTCTTACAAAACTATCTATCCTTTACAGCGGAACAACCTGCTCAGATTTATGTTCCGATCCAGACGGAAAATGCGATGACCGTAGAATATTGGTTTCGGTTCCCTCCCCGCAACAACAATCTTTCTATGCGATTATTTTGGTCATCAGATCGCAGTTTTTTTACCACTTTCCAATATTCATTATTTAGATTTTCCACTAAGGTCAAAACGGCTTCTGGAAAAATAGTGGATGACCATCTCAAGGTTTTCCTCAAGGGTTCTGGCCGTAGCAGCTATGGATACTATGTAGATGGCAACTGGCACCATATCGTATTTAAATATGATGCCCGTTCGGGGAAGAAAGAGATTTGGGTAGATGGAGCATTGCCCGAAGGGTTTTCAACCGTAGTAGCGGAAAAAGGGACTATCTGCGGGGTGAATAAAAATCCTTGTAAAAATGGCATGTATTTCTCTTTTACCGGAGTTAAAGATGCCAACTTTGAGGGGGATTTTGATGAACTCGCCATTTATCAATCATTCATTCCCGAAAATCTCCATATCAAACATTATGTAGAGGGAATACAAGGGAAACCCTATACGTTTGACCTCCCCCGCAGTGCCCCTAAGCTTTCTTCTGTAGGTAAAGCTCAGGAAGAACAAAGTTATGACATACGTGAGTTTGCCCCGGGCCATCCTACAGTAACCCTGGAACCGATTGAACAGATTCGTCAGTTTCCGCGTCCTCGCTACCAGCCCGGGCACACCTTACACAGATCCTTTAACTGGATGGGTATGCGTTTTTTTGGCGGAGAGCAGCTTCCTGGCACTACCCGTGAGCAGGCCGTACGTAACTCGGTAGCTATTCAGGAAGAGCTTGCACGGAATTGGCATTATTCGATTGCCCTTCAAAACACGAAAATGGCCCGTAGTGATGCCGAACTGAATGATCCGACTCGTTTCCTCTGTGGCTGGATCGATCTTGCCAATCAATATCCGGAGATTCCCCTATCGGTCACCACCTTTTGGGCGCAAGTAGTCGGAAAAGATATAGGCGATAAGAACAGTCGCCCCAACATAAGCCGTGGCAATTTACCTGCGGCCTATTACCTTCGGGATACAAAAGGGAATTACCTGGATAAAAATGGAAAATATATTAATCGTCCGGCACAATTGAGCATTTTGGCACCAGCAGAACTGATCCGGCGAGATGGAGATGCCCAGCGATTATATTTGGATAAAATTCAAAAGCGGCTGACGCGTCCTATTAATATTATCAATGAAAATGGAGAGGTGCCTCCTTTGCCCTTGAAACAGTCAATATTGGAAAAAGACCCTTCCATCGTTCGGCATAAAAACAAACTCAACATCGCCGACTGGAGCACCTATCAGGCGATTCAAAAAACCCAACTCAGGAAATATTATTCCGAGCAATTCCTCTCCCAAAACCCGGCTTTGGATCAGGCTGAATTTACTTGGTATGCGGTCGATGGAGGCCCCGAACAATAC
>CAYGTH010000989.1:0-1949 GCA_964352745.1 uncultured Bacteroidia bacterium | reverse complement strand
GTCTTGGATTCATCGGTATCGAGGTACATTCCATATGCCCGAATCATTCCATGAATATCCGCCTCATAATCATCGGGGAGTTTTCCAACCCCGAGCTTGCCTTTCCCTTCCGGGCGGAGACTCATCAATACTCGTCCCTGATTGATATCCAGTTCGTGATCATTTTGTCCGGACTCACCTCCACTCCGGAAGGTAAACCCATGATCAGAGTCTGTTACCAATAAGGCCTGATCATTATCGACACCGACTGCCAGGTAGTTTTCGCGACTGCCCGGGCGGAGGTTTACGATACTCAAAGCGGGGTTTACCTTCTGATCGAGGTTAAACATGAACATCCCGCTTTCGCCATTGGTGATGTCCAGTTTCGTTCGGGGTTCAGTTGTGCCAATTCCTACAGAACCGGTTTCCCGGAAGGTGACCACATCTTTCCCACTCTCGAGATTGACTTCCCCTTCATTTTTCTCAAGATCCTGACCTATTCTAAAAAATATCCCTTCCTGAGCGTCCGAAATCACAATGGCTTTTCGGTCGTCCAAACCGGAAGCGAGATACTTCTGCTGGTCGGGGTGGATAATACTTAACGTAGGCGTGTTCTGGTAACTCGCATTAAAAAGCAGTTGGCCTGTATGCTCGTGAAAGACCTCAAGCATCGCGCCGGGATCTTCCGTTCCGATGCCTACCTGGGCCTGATTCTCCAAATGCCGAGCCACCATAATATGGTCTCCGCCAGAAAGACTTCCTTTGAGGTTTTCGTACTCCGCTCCTTTTTTGAATTTAAATCCTTCCGGGGCATCGCTGATCATGAGTGCAGCTTGTTCTACTCCTGCAACCACATAATTCCCGCCCACATCTGTTGCAAGATTAAGAATGGTAAAAATGGGGCCATCTGCTGCTTCGGGCTCCATGAGGAATTGTCCTTTCGCTCCATCTGTTACATCCAGCATCGCACTCGGACCCGCATTTCCGGTTCCGACTCCCAATTGAGGCAGGCCTTCATGCTCCCTCACCTGGACAAGTCGCAGTTGCTCGTCTCCTGCTTCTCTTACCAACACAAATCCATTCGGCGCATTACTGAGTAGCGCTGCGGCCTCATCATTTAACTGGATCCGCAGGGCGTTGCCACTACCGGCATGACGCACCTGGACTTCCGGTCCGGTTTCAGCTTCAGGGTCAAGGAGAATTTGGCCCCCTTCCGATTTTGCATCCAAGAGTGCTTCTGGATCCGGCGTGTTGATTCCCACCTTTGCATCTGCGCGAATGGCAACCAGGGTTTGTGCCTTTTCTATTTGTTCTTCTTCATTTTCTGCCCCTAATTTAAAGGCAAACCCCTCTTCTGCATACGTAACAACCGCAGATTCCTATTGCGTCACGGCTGATCTTACATAGTTTGCCGCAGCCTCTCCAGCATTCAACCTAAGTGTGAGGCGCGGGCCCTCTTCACTGCCAGGATCAATTACAACTTCTCCTGTTGCTTCCTTTTCAGCATCAGATATCTCTTGAAAGGCAAACCCCTGATCTGCATTGGTGCTAAAACTTGTGGAATCCATGCCTACCTGTATGGAAAGCTCCTTTCCACTTTTATCGGCATACAGTCCAAGAGATGGGCCTTTTTCAGCATCGGTATCCACTGCAAGGCTTCCCTGCCCCTCAGAAGTAACCTGTAATTTTGCAACTGGAGAATCTGTTCCAATTCCCACCTTGCCATCTTGCTTAATTGAAACCAGACTTGAAGGGTTCTGTATATCTGCTGGGCCCTCTGCCTCGAGGCCTGATTTAAATAAGAATCCCTCAGCGGCATCAGTCATCGACACCGCATTCGAACTGGTCAGCCCCGTACTGAGAAAGGTGCTTTTATCTGTTTGTGGGACAGGCTTTTGAGTTACTGATACGGGACCCTGTGCATTTTTAGAATCCAGAATAATTTGCCCCGTTCCACTCTCATCATCTCC
>CAYGTH010000988.1:0-1950 GCA_964352745.1 uncultured Bacteroidia bacterium | reverse complement strand
CTGCGTTATACAGGGTTTTGACCTCAAACCGGTAGAAATCCGGATTAGGCGTTTGCGTAGCCAGTTTTGGGTCTTCCCACTGAGCAGGGGGCGGCGGCTTCAGGGCGGGATTATTATAGCGAATGTTGCCAGCGTGCTGGGCAAACAGGGGTGACAGGATCAGCAGAAAAGCGAGAATTCCGGGAAACATGCAGCGGTATGTATGCATAATGCGTTGAGGGGTTAAATGAAACATAAGCACAAGTTGGGATGCTTCGTCGAACTCCCATTGTAAGCCTCCTGCAAAACCTTTGTAAAAAATCGTATTTTTGTAAAAGCCGTTTTACAAACGCTGTACTGCCATTTTATCCGTACTATCTCCATGCAAGAAGCCGAGCAACGCATATTCCAAACTTTCAAAGCGGCAATTGCAGCTCGATATCTGGAATCCTTTCCGAGAGGGAATCCGGATATCCGGGAATGGAAAGGGCAAGAGATTGTCAATTTTCAGGAAGACCTGTCGGAAAAGGTGAATGGCAGAATCAGTGAAAAATGGTTTTATACCCACCTCAAATCTGCCGATAATGAAAGGCTCCCCCGAATAGATGTGCTCAACATGCTCAGTCGCTATGTGGGCATGGAAGATTGGAATCAGTTTGTGGAGACGCAAGGAGGAACAGGCTCAGTGCCGGATTCAGCTGATCCTGAAACAGTCGTAGAAACGGATACCCATAGCTGGAAGCCGGGACGAAAGAGAATGCCTTACCTGATCTACCTGCTGCTCCTGGTCGTATTTAGTGGGTTTTGGTTGTGGCCGGCAGGGAAAAAGAATCGGTTTTGCATCGTGGATGCTTATACGCAGCAGGCGATCACTGAGGGAGTTCCAGAAATATGGTGGATAAAACAAGGGGAAAGCCCCATGCGCAAAAAAATTGATCAGGCAGGGTGCTTCTCGATCAGGCAGAAGGTAGGAGAGATTCAATTGGTAGTCAAAGCGCCCTATTATCGACAGGATACATTCAATCGACGTTTGCCGCTGGTAGAGGGAGAAGAGACGCTGGTAGTATATCCAGACGATTATGCGCGGATGTTGCATTATTATTCCACTTCCAATATGAGGGATTGGAAAAAGAGAAGGGCGCAACTCGATGAAATATTCGCAGACCAGGCAAAGATATTTCAGGTAGAAGCCGGCTCCGATCTGGGGATGGAGATGTACAACAAAGAAGAATTTATCATGAAACTCTGTTTGCCGCTCAATGCCTTGCAAAACATCGAGATACTTGAGATTCAGTATGCAGGAGACCGCATCAGCCGGCTTCGATTTAAACAAGCAAGTCCATGAACAATAGATATATCACAGTACTGTTGCTGCTCATTACCATGAATTGCCTCCCGAATCCGGGGTGGAGTCAGGCAGCTGCGCCAGCCGTTACGGCCATGCAGCAATTAGAAGTGAGCTTTGAAACCAGCTATTTACAGACTGTACAACTGGAAAGTTTTGCAAAACGTGGACAAGAAAAAGCCCGGGAACTCATGGAGCTGATGCCCTATTTATATGATTCCTCTCTGGATGCCGAATTCCGGGAGGTTATTTTGGCACAAATGTTAAGTCTCTTTATCGATTCCGCGCAGGCACGCGTTCAGATTCAAACCTGGCAAGCGGCAGAAGTCGGAAAAACAGTTGAAGCATTGACTATCTCTCAACCGGAGCAGTGGATGGAAAAAGTAGCCGGGCAATATGTCGCGGGTCTGAAACTTACTTTTACAGAATCGCATCCCGAACTTACCTTACGCATGCGCCTCTTTCGGCGAATGAAAGATTTTGGGGGCGAACAGCAGCCTGTTTGGACGGTGTTGCTGGAGCCTTAGTACGCAGATCGGGGTCTGCACACAACAAGTCGAGGTCTGATATCCTCAAATACTTATTGGTTTCGTATAGTATCGATAAAAATAAATGAATCTGATAAC
>CAYGTH010000987.1:0-1956 GCA_964352745.1 uncultured Bacteroidia bacterium | reverse complement strand
CCGGAGACAGCATTTGGATGGCGCCCTATTGCCCGCAATGGTTTACTGCAATGGGAAAAGAACCTGCGGTTTACATTTATTATAAGAATGTAAATCGGCATGTGATGGAGCAATAGCGTTATTTATTTCGCTGCCGGGCTCAGTTAAGTGTACCTGGGCTCCAAATTAGCAGTATGTTTTGGGGGCTGGATACAACTGGTATATCAAAGAAAATATGGATATATTTAGTTTGATCAAACAACAATCAGGAACATCATGAAATCATTTGCAGCGACTATTGTTCTCTTGCTATGTCTCTCAATTACCTGGGCCCAGGAATCTGTACTCATCACCGGCACGCTCGAAAACTTTGGCGAACAGGAAATTAAGGTCAGTTTTGTTGAAGAAATTGTCCAAAACGAATCTAAGGTGTTCACTACCGACACAGATGCCAATGGAACATTTGCATTAACGGTTGACCTGAAGCACCCCCGAACCGCAGCCATATATTTTGGTGACCGGCGCAAAGGGATGGTCCTCTTGCCCGGCGATACGGTTACAGTCCGGTTTGATGAGAATAATTATAAAGAAACCGTAGTCTATACGGGCAAAGCCGCGCCCGGTATCCGGTATTACTCCCGGTATTATGGGAAATTTGTAACCCCTGAATATCAAGGAGAATTCCGGGCCAGCCTTCAGGAAATGAGTCCGGATTCTTTTCTGGCCTATCAGACAGCACTGCTTGAAGATAAAGTAGGTTTTTTACAGGCTTTTCATGAGAAAGATCCCTTACCGGAATATTTTAAGACCTTGCAGACGCATACCTATGAGTATGATTTTGCCAGAAATTGCTTTTACTATGCCGATGTATATGCCAATAGACTCACAATGGATAGCACAGGTACACTTCCTCCCCTGCCCGATTCCTATTACCGCTTTCTGGACAAGGTAGCAATCATAAATGAAGCGGCCCTTAATAATTTCATTTACCCTTATTTTCTGCAGACCTATTTACGGCATAAACATCAGGAACTCTATCAGGAAATTGAACAGGAGGGATCGAACAACATGAATACCGATGCTCCGCCTTCCCTACTCAAGACGGCCAACATACTGTTTTCAGGCAAAGTCCGCGACCTGATGCTTGCCATCTTGATGCGGGGGCACCTTATAAATGGTCAATTGAGCGTTATTCAACAACATTACGAGGCATATATGGACAGCGATGCACCTGAAAGCTATAAAGCATCCCTTGAAGCGATTCGCCAGGCTACGGCTTCCTTTCAGGCGGGTCAACCTGCCGCCGCCTTCACCCTAAAAACACCTTCAGGGCAGGAAGTTTCCCTCAGCGACTTCAAAGGGAAGGTTGTTTTCATAGACTTTTGGGCAAGCTGGTGTGGTCCCTGTATCAAAGAGGTTCCTTCCGCCAAACAACTGGAAGCCAAATTCGCCCATAATAAAGACCTCGTATTTCTCAACATCTCCCTCGATCGAAACGCAGATGCCTGGGAAAAAGCCATTAAAATACGACCTGCACGGTATCCATGTCATCTCGGATACAGATGCGGGAGACATCGCAGCAGATTATGGCATTAAGAGTATTCCGCGCTATTATTTGATCAACCGGGATGGAACCATCTCTAATCCCGATGCGCCACGCCCCTCTTCTGGTGAAGAAATCATAGAAGAAATACAGGCAGCATTGGATCTCCCTGTTGAGTAAGTCGAAGTTCGCAAAGGAAACAGCCCCGGATTTATGTTTAGTCAGCAGATCGGGGTCTGCAAACAACATTTCAAATCGAAGATTTCACTACGAATTGTCCCCCACGCATAGGCAAGCAGCGCTGGACCGTGGGGGACAGCAAGCGCAGCGAGCAGGGGGAAACAGGGTCAGCAGATCGGGGTCTGCAAACAACATTTCAAATCGAAGATTTCCCAACAAATTGTCCCCCACGCGTAGGCAAAAGCGTTGGGACG
>CAYGTH010000986.1:0-1958 GCA_964352745.1 uncultured Bacteroidia bacterium | reverse complement strand
CTTTTTGCATACTACTCCCCATTCTAAAGCGGAAATATTATCTTTGGGTTCTTAAGTTGATCCATTATGCGTTGTACTCCTCTATTTCTTCTGAGCCTGATATCAGGTGCTTTGTTGCTCATCAGTTCCTGTACCGGAGATGCTACAGAATCCAGCAAAACAAAAGGGCAGCCTGATATTGGTTATGAATTGTCAGAATCAGACCTGGCCTGCCTTAAACAGGGAACGGCCATTTGTGAATTGGGTTTACCTTTTGCCTTACTCGGGCAGTCGATGCTGGAACTCGACATTCCCAATCCGGAGACCGTAGTCATTACGGATGAAATCATGGAAGCGGGCGGCTATTATTGGAATCAAAAGATCTTGAACACCCCTACCGGAGCAATCGTCCTGGAAGGAGATTTTGTGGATGACCGGGCAACGGGAGAAGCTGGCAAACCGGAAAACAACCGAATCTTTCGGATACGGGTTGAGGCACGGGGTTATGAAACCCAAAACGGAATTCAGGTAGAAAGTAACCTGGGAGATTTATTCCAGGTTTCAGGAGACAAAGCATTATATGCGCAGTATATACCCGACTACCAGTCGATCCAAATCGGTCAGGAAGGCAGTCGAATTCTCTACCTCATTCGGGATGAAAATGGACAGTTTGATGAATTGGAAGCGGCGCAGGAAGTCAATATCGAAGAGGTCCCTGACGGGATTTCGATTTATGCGATCGTACTTATTCGGGATTTTGAGTAGAGGGGGCAGGGAAGAGGGAAGAAAAAAGAAAGAAGAAGAAAGAGGAATTCAACTTTTCCCTCTTAACTCTCGACTTTTAACTCTTAACTGACAACTCCTCCTTACGGTTCAATCCAGATCACATCCCCTTCCCGGTTGATGTACGCCTGTTTTCCCCGGTAGGTATTATACGAATTGCCGAGTTTGACCTGGGCAATGTCTTCCCGAAAATAACCCGCATAAATGAACTGAGGTTCATAGGCCCAATTCCCTAAGGTATCGATATAGCCCCACTGCCAGCCAACGCGAACTGCCGCGAGTCCATTGCTGAACCCTTTTGCTTCATCATATACTGGATTGAGCAGGAATTGTCCGTAACGGTTGATAAATCCCCATTTCCCGCCTACAAATTCTGTTGCCTCCAGGCCTTCGGGTCGCCGAACGATGCTATCGGGTTTACTGCCGACCAGTACCGGGGCGCGGTTATTCCCAAATCTGCCAATGCGGTCAAACTGCGGTTCGAAGTAGATCTGTCCCGTTGTATCCATCAGCCCCATTTTCAGCTCATCATCGCGGGAGCCAACAACGCCTTTTTGTGGAAGTTTGACCGTAGCTACGCCCTCCCAAAAAGAGGATTCCATTCGATACTGGCTAAATACCCGTTGCCCTCTTTTGTTGATGCAAACCTGCCGGAGGTTATCGTCCCGCACAATGGCAAATCCTTCCCGAAAATTGTCAGCAAGGCGGTATTTAGGCGGAATCACGACATTTCCCAAGGTATCAATATAGCCCCAACGGTCTTTGACATATACTGCCGCAAGTCCTTCAGAAAATCGGCGTGCAGATTTTATCGGAAAGTTTTTGACTTCACCATCATTATCTTCCAGTCGCAGGCCCCGAATAATCACCTGATCTCCCTGATCGATATACATCCAGCGATCCTTGAGATACACCGGAGCCAATCCCTGTGAGAATACGTAGCCATCATGCACATGCAAAGAAAGCTCATGCATACTGAAAGGGGCATGTCCATTGGGCGGAGAATCGTATTTGGGATTGATCACCAGAAAATTATTCAAATCCACAAATCCCCATTTGCCATTTGCCGGCCAGTTCCTGCCATGGTGAGATCCGCCGATATTGACACCTCCCAGGCCTTCAGAGAACTCGGTCGCATAAGCAAAATCTTTGCGCACAACACCCGCTCCGCTTTCATCGATGTATCCATAGCCCCC
>CAYGTH010000985.1:0-1961 GCA_964352745.1 uncultured Bacteroidia bacterium | reverse complement strand
CCATAGTATACTGTTCGATTTTCGTAAGGCTGTTCAGGATATGTTCTAAATAAATCTGATTGTCTTTTTTCATTGATAGATAATCACCAAATCTTTTTCTATATAAGACTTTATTTTCTCGTTTTTGAGACTCTCCTCCGTAACTAAATCTACCTTGACTCCTAATAATTCAGATAATTCACGTTCTATTCGTACAAATTGAAGTAAGCCAATTCTTTTTCGCAGATCAATCAAAATGTCTAAATCACTTGTATCGGTTTGTTCACCGCGAACATAGGATCCAAAAACCCCAATTTTTGCGGGGTCATATTTTTGCAAATATTTGACGATTTTATTCGACCACTCCTTTTTCATTTCTATCTTTTTTTCAAGATAATCATTTCTTCGTAATTGAGAATTACAACCTGTGAGATTACTGGAAATGCAAGGAAGCTACCCCTTTTCCGTATCTTGCAAGAATATTCTATTCTCTCCCACGCCAATCCCTATTCCATGAGACTATTTTGTATTGCCTGTTGCTGCTTGTTTTTCTGTTCTGGTTTCGCACAAGATCGCATATTGATCGACGGACATTTAGGCGAATGGGACAGCAGGCCAATCTTATATACGGATGCAGCAGGAGATGGAGGGGTTTCGGGAATTGATTTCGGAGAATTGAAGATTACCCACGATGAGCAATACGTTTTTTTCTCGCTGGAAGTAGGGTCTCTCATCAACTTACAGGATAATAATGAACTGACCCTCTACCTCGACACCGATGAAAATGCGGCAACAGGACTTGCAGTTGAGGGAATCGGCGCAGAAGTGGAATATACCCTCGGCACCCGGTCTGGCTTCGTGCGATTACCTGGCACCTTGCCGATTTACCACGATGATATCGGGCTGGTCACGATGCCAACGGTGAGTTCCACCCGATTTGAAATCGCGATCAATCGCATGGCAAGAATCTCCAGCACGCCTGTGTTTCCCTCGACCGGATTTAAGTTGGTTGTGAAAGACAAGGCAGGCAGTGGTGATGTGCTCCCTGCCGCAACCGGCGGCGTTTCTTATACGTTTTCTGATGTGATTCTCCCGCCTTTACCTGCCTATTCCCTGGCTAAAAAGCAGGCCAGCGACCTACGGATCATTTCCTACAATGCCCTTTCAGACGGGCTTTTTGATTCGGGGCGAATTCCTTCGTTTATCCGCATCTTTGAGGCACTCGATCCGGAAATCATCGGCTTTCAGGAGATCTATGATTTCACTGCGCAGCAGGTCGCCAATCAAATGGAAAACATCCTGCCTTCTGGTCCGGGAGAAGCCTGGTATTTTGGGAAAGCAGGCCCGGATGTACATGCAATCAGCCGATATCCCATTCTGGCTACTTATCCCATCGTCGGATCAAATTCAGGCCAGGGAAATGGTGCTTTTTTGATCGACTTACCCGATCCGGCTACTGAACTCTTATACATCGTCGCCCATACGCCCTGCTGCTCCAATGACATCGGCCGCGATATCGAAATCGATGCCATTATGGCCTTTGTGCGGGATGCCAAAGCGGGAACAGGGCCCTTGCAACTGACAGCAGGCGCGCCAATCATCATTTCCGGAGATATGAATCTGGTAGGAAATCCGGAACAACTGGCAAGCCTTCAGACGGGAAATATCATTGACGAAGGGACTTTTGGGCCAGATTTTGCGCCCGATTGGGATGGTACTGACCTCGCCGACAGCAGCCCCTATGCGACCGGAGAACCCATGGCTTATACCTGGTACAATGAAGGCAGTACCTTCAGCCCCGGAAAACTGGACGTTACGATCTATAGCGACTCCCGGCTCATCCTCCAAAATGCCTTTACCTTATTTACCCCGAGCCTGCCAGCAGATAGCCTTATGGCCTATGGTTTATTAGCGACTGATGCCCTGATCGCTTCGGATCACCTGCCGCTCGTAACGGATTTTGAAGTGCTGAGTACGACAGC
>CAYGTH010000984.1:0-1962 GCA_964352745.1 uncultured Bacteroidia bacterium | reverse complement strand
AATTGAGCGGAGAGATATCCGGTAGGCTAACGGAACTGAAAGCACCTGAATAAGAAGTATAACTCATAATCTGATACGAATTCCCAGACACAGGGGAAAAACCATAGATCAGTTCAATAATTAGATCCCCGTCAAGAATTGCGGTTCCCAATACTTCGAGCTCATCATGCCCGTTGGAGGCACCTGAGCCTCCATTACCCCCTATTTCAATCAAGTGACTAGCCGTTGAGGTTGCTGTGTAATCGCCATTAATTGTTATTTTCCCCGGAGATTGACCAGGAGAAATTTCTCCTCCATTTACACAGGGGCCAAAAAGTTGACCATATCCACCTCCAAACCACCCGTCCAAAATCAATGTCCCACCATAACTATTGTCTATATTTCCAGCATGGGAAAAATAGGCATTTGGCTCAACTGTGATAGTCCCGTTCGCAAGGTTTTTAAATGTTCCAATATGAGCAGGGGTATTTGGTGTCCATAATCCCCAATCCACATTGTATACCCTTAGTTGAGTATTATTTTTGACATTAATTTGGCCATCGTTTTGAAAATCTACTTTCCCCCAAATATGCAGTGAGTCAGTATTAATATTGATGGTTCCCCCATTAAATATTTGAATTTGACTTGTTGAGCTAAGAGCTCCAACAATCCTACATCCGGAGTTGATTATCACAATGTCGCCGTTATTAATGGTGGTGCCTGGATAAACATCCCAATTTGCCGGATCTAGCCATGACCCAAATAGATTTGGAGAAGTATCAAAGGTATAGGTAACAGCATATCCAGAACTGGCAAAAAAGATAAAAAGAATAAGCAAGCAAGATACAAGATGAACTCTCATGAAGATTTGGGTTGGAAATGATAAAGTATTGTTATAAAGCTAAAAATTGATTCGGGAAATTCCAATTCTGAAATTGTTTCATATTCAATATTTAAGACATACCTAATCCGCAATTTGCGTTTCTGAAATTCGCAAACCTCTTTCAGCTTCAATATATTCGATGATAATGTGCTTACCTCCGCCTTCAGCGCGATAGCTGTAGCTGATGGAAATGAAATCGCCTGATACTGACCTTTTTACAGCAAGCTCGTCTGTCCAGGCGTGCTCATAACCCTTGGGGTTAGGAATAATGCTGGCAGTGTCTGTACTGGCAGAGGGGAAGGCAAATCCGGCTGGAAGTCGATACAACTGTTTTGCAATTAAAAAAGCTTCTGCCCACTCAGTTCCGAATAGGGTTATGGCTTCTTCTTGCTGGATATAGCCACCCCAGTCGCGTAAGTTGGACTCATAGAAAACTTCCAAATAAGCGTTTCGGATGCTTTCTACATACGCTTCCGTTGTTTGGTTTTCCAGGGGGGCAGGAAAACGACTCAGGTACCCATCAAATGCATAGCCGGAATGGTCTCCGGTTTGAATCTGCGCCATTCCGCCTGGGATGCCATCGACAAACATATCAGATTGTGATGCAGGCCTGAGTAGCTCAACCTTTTCTCCATAGGCTAAACGGGCTACTTTTTCGGAGCTTGCCTCGACTGATTCCCGGAGGTTTAGGCCGCTGGGTGCCATTATATAATACGTACCTGTTACTTTGGTAGGCGACTTAGATTGCGCAACCGCCATTGGGGGAGCGTAGCAGAAGAGAAAGAGGCTGTAAAAAAGAGCGGACAGCAAGTAGGATTGATTAACAGAGTTCACATTCATCTGGTAGAATTCGTACAAAAAAGGGGCCATTCCAGGAGGGAGGATATGCTTTTGATCGGCGTTTGCTGGGGGATCACAAGCGCTAAAAAACAAAGACAAAGCTGCTATCCAACCCAGAAGCCCATATTTCATATCATTCGCCTTTCTGGTAAAATTACAGGTTTCCCTCCCGCAATGCTATCGCGGCGCGCATCTTTCGGGTCAGTTCTGCTGATTCTGAAAAACTCAAGGTCTGCTGAGCATCTGAGAAAGCTTCCTCA
>CAYGTH010000983.1:0-1982 GCA_964352745.1 uncultured Bacteroidia bacterium | reverse complement strand
CCCCTGCCCCCCCCCAACATCCTCTGGATCACCTGTGAAGATATCAGCCCCAACCTCGGCGCCTATGGCGATTCCTATGCCCATACGCCCAACCTCGACAAGTTGGCAACCGAAGGGGTTTTATTCACCAATGGATTTGCCTCTGCGCCCGTATGTGCGGTAGCGCGATCGAGTATCATCACGGGGCTATATTCCTCTTCGCAGGGCAGCCAGCACATGCGCTGCAAGGGGCGATTGCCAGCAGGTATTGAGACCTATCCCGACTATCTGCGGGCGGCGGGGTATTTCTGTACCAATAATGTCAAAACCGATTTTAACCTCGATATCGATAACAAAGCGGTGTGGGGCGAATGTAGCAATACCGCACATTGGCGTGACCGGAAAGATCCCAATCAGCCCTTCTTCTCCATTTTTAATTTTACCTCCTCACATGAGAGTCGGGTGAATGAAGCGGATAAATATCGGGATGCGATCAAAGACCTCGATCCTGCTTTGCTCAAACAGCCGGGAGACGTCCCTTTGCCTTCCTATTATCCGGATACGGAAAAAGTCCGTGAACTCTGGGCGCGTTACTACAATATCATCACGGCGATGGATCAGCAGACAGGAGAGGTGCTCGCACAATTGGAAGCAGACGGACTGGCCGAGAATACGATTGTCATTTACTATTCTGACCACGGAGCAGGCATTCCCCGCCACAAACGCTGGCTCTATGACTCCGGCTTGCGCGTGCCCTGGATCGTCAGAGTGCCGGAAGCATACCGCGATTGGCTGCCCCATACGCCCGGTACACAGAGCGATGAATTACTCAGTTTTGTTGATCTGCCGCCTACTGCCCTCAAACTGGCAGGCATTCCCATTCCTGAGCACATGCAGGGGCGGGCATTCTTAGGCGAAGACCTCAGTCCGGAAAGAAGCTACATCTATGGCGGCCGGGATCGCATGGACGAACGCTATGACATGCAGCGCGCCGTGCGCGACAAACAATTCAAATACATCCGCTACTACGAGCCCTACAAGGCTTTTTGCCAATACATGAATACGCCGGAAAAAGGCGAGATTATGCAAGCCATCCGAACGGCTGCTGAGGAGGGAACCCTGCCTGAAGCCGGTCAGCACATCGTGCAAGCCACCAAGCCTGCTGAAGAATTATTCGACCTCGCAAGCGACCCTGACGAACTGAATAACCTCGCAACTGATCCCGCTTATCAGGAAGTGCTGGAACGCATGCGGGCTGCACATGCCGACTGGTCAGACGAAACCATGGACACCGGCCTGATTCCGGAAACCATTTTACGGCGATGGGAACAGGAGTACGATCAATCCATCTACGAAATCATGCGTGAGCGCTCAGTCCCTGTTACGGAAATCCGGGAGACCGCATTGGGGCAAAAAGACCTGGACGAACTGATAGCTTCCCTGAAGCACGAAAATGAAGCGGTACGCTATTGGGCGGCCATTCAGTTAGGGAATCAGATTGAGCAGGTACAAGACTTCAGCCCGCTTCAACATACCTTACAAGATGCCGTTCCAGCCGTAAGAATCGCCGCCGCCCGCGCCATTTGCAAAACGCCCGGTGCTGTTTCGGGATTAGCCATTCTCAATCAGGGCCTCGGCCATGACGACGAATGGGTACGCCTCGCAGCCGCACAAGTCCTGGATGAAATGGGCGAAACGGCTCGGCCTTCGATTGATGACTTACAAGGCGTCATGGAAGACCCCAACAAATACGTCGTCCGCGTCGCGAATCATGCGCTGAATCTGATGCTGGGTACTGCGAATGTGGTGCGGTAGCAAAAAGACATACGACATTTTGCCAGCCCGCGCGCCGGAGAAATGTCTTATCCTAATAACCCGTCAAAGACGTCATGCCGGAGCTGTTGACTTGCGTAGCTTGTCAACAGAATCCGGGATTTCCCATAGAGTTACTAAGACCATGTTTGGAACGCTAATTTCCTTAGAAAATACTGACTTCAGGAACC
>CAYGTH010000982.1:0-1982 GCA_964352745.1 uncultured Bacteroidia bacterium | reverse complement strand
CTCAAAAGCAGCGAAGAACGCCTCGACAAATACCGGGTTCGGGCTCCTTTCAGTGGCAGTTTTGTAGAAGTCCTTCAGGAAGAAAGCGCAGTGGTGAATCCCGGTTCCCGTATCGCACGGATTGCACGCTCTAATCGATTGGAATTGGAAGTGCCTTTTAAAACGGAGGACCTGAGTTTCATCAAGCGCGGCATGGCTGTGGATGTACGCTCAGAAGATGGCACCATCAAATGGCCCGGAAAAGTCGCTCGCGTTGGCTCCACCCTCGACCCTTCTACCCAGACGATCAACCTCTATATTTCCTTCAATCCCGGCAATGCCCAGCTATTTGAGGGCCAACTCCTTCGTGCAGAAGTACCAGGCAGTCGGGTCAAAAATGTAATGGAGATTCCACGCCACGCCGTATTCAATCGCAATCAGGTCTATTTGGTACAGGATAATAATCGACTCGAATTGGCGACCATTGCTATCGAAAATATCGGAGCAGACAATCTCCTTTTCACAGGGATTCCAGCAGGCCGGATGATCGTTACTCAAAACCTGCTCAATGCTTATGAAAATATGCCCGTCAGCATAGAAGGTGTCCCCGAAACAACGAGCCAGGTCCCCAAAAACGAAGATAGCAGCAAAGCTGCTTCGAAGTAATAAATCAGAATCAAATACTTACAGGCGGACAAGGTTCAATTTGTCTACCGATTTTAGCCTAATTTTTCAGCCACCCCATAATGGGGAAAGCCCATGGAACGGATCATTACCTACTTTACGAAATATCCCATCTGGCCCAATGCGATCATCTTTGTTGTCGTTTGCCTGGGGATTTTCAGCATTGTCCATATCAACAAACGCTATTTCCCGGAAACGGATCCGAATACCATCAGCGTACGGGTTCCCTACCCTGGTGCCTCTCCAGAGGAGATTGAGGAGGGGGTGGTCGTCAAAATTGAAGAAGCCCTCAAAGGCATACAGGGAATCGAGGAAGTTACCTCAGCATCCCAGGAAAACAGCGGTACCGTGACGATCAATGTGATCCAGGATTACGATGCAGAAACCGTATTGACAGACGTCAAAAATGCGGTGGACCAGATCAATGGCTTCCCGGTCAGTGCCGAAAAGCCCATTGTATATAATGCAAAGCCCAGAGGGGAAGCAATCGACATGATCGTGGTGGGTAATACCGAACTCATGACGCTCAAACGCTATGCAGAAGGCATTCGGGATGACCTCCTGGCCTCAGGTAAAATATCGCAGGTCGACATCACGGGATTTCCCGACCTGGAAATGAATATCGAAGTGTCGGAAGAAACCCTCAGGCGCTACAACCTGACTTTTGACCAGGTAGCAGCAGCTGTACGACTCAACAATCGCGATATTTCATCGGGTTCCGTCAAGTCCTCAACTGAAGAAATCCTGCTCCGTGCCCGCTCCAAGGAGTATGACGCTGATGGAATCGGCAATATCATCATTCGCACCAATCCGGATGGCAGTATCCTCCGGCTCCAGGATGTCTCCAACACCCAATTGCGATTTGCCGATGTCCCCAATAAGACGGCTTATAATGGCATGAACGCCGTTACCGTAAAAGTCTCCACCTTGCCAGAAGAGGATATCCTCGTTGCGGTAGAATATGCAAAAGCCTATACGGATCAATTTAATTCGGAGAACAAATTGATTCAGGTTGTACTTGAAAACAACCGCGCGGACTACCTCTTACAGCGACTCTATACTTTACTCAATAATGGGGGGATCGGACTGGTACTCGTTTTGGTTCTCTTAGGTTTGTTTTTGAACGTCCGGCTTTCTTTTTGGGTAGCATTTGGGATTCCCTTTTCCTTCCTGGCTATGCTTTTTGTGGCGGATATGATAGGGATTTCGATCAATATCATCTCCCTGTTTGGAGGCATTCTGGTAGTGGGGATTTTGGTGGATGATGGGATTATCGTGGGAGAAAATATCTATGCCCATTTTGAAAAAGGGAAAAGCCC
>CAYGTH010000981.1:0-1984 GCA_964352745.1 uncultured Bacteroidia bacterium | reverse complement strand
CTGACGTTTAAAATCGCGACTATAACGACGAGGACGATTGAGTTTTTTACCCGTTTTTAACATTTTTTTAGCGTTAAAAACGGTCAACCTATTTCAGGGACGGACAAAAGACGGAAGACAGAAGATGGGAGACGGACAGCAAGCGCAGCGCGCAGGGGGAAACAGGGTGAAGAAAGACAGAAAACGGAAGATGGAATGGAAGAAGAAGATTTACTCCATCTTTCCTCTTTTTTCTTTCTTCTTCTCGCTTACTGACTCCTGACCCCTCTTTCCTGCCCCCTTCTTCTTTTTCTATCCTTTCAGGATGGCTTCGAGTTTTTCTCTGCCGGGATTTGTCAGGTTATATTGGAAGAAAATAAAGGCGAGGTCTTTTCGGTTTTCATCGGAGATTTCACCGTTTTGAGTGGCTGCAGCAATCAATTGATCTGCATCTCCTCCGGAAATACGGCCATCTCCGGGCCCATCAACGAGCGTGTCTGCAAGTTGAATCAGATCTGTCGGAATACTATGAGGGGTATCGCTTCGGCCGAGTTCGAGGCGGGCCAGGCGGCTGTTGACTTGCTGGAGATAGTCAGCCGTAAGCTGAAATTGGAGTTCCGCATCCGGATTGCCGTAAAATTTACTCACCCATGCATCTTGCCCGGTGGAGAATGTCTGGGCTTGTGTTAAGCGACCTGCTGTAAAACCTGCCAGATACACATTCCCAAATGCATCAACGGTAATGCCTTCTGCTTTGTCTTCAACGCTGGTTCCCAATTGGTGTACCCATTGTTGTTCGCCGTCGGGATTATATTTCGCCAGCCAGGCATCTGCATCCCCTTTATGTTCTCCTTCCACCACCGCACTGTTTGTATAGCCTGCGATGAAAATATTACCGACCGGGTCGGTTGCTACACCATAGGCAATATCCGTTTCCCCGGTCCCTAAAAAGCGAGACCAGGAAATGCTGGAATTGGGTCGAATCTTGGTGAGGAAAACATTTCGTTTGAGTTGGTTGTCGTTGGGGCGTTCCAGATAGGTCATGCCTGTGACATAGACATTGCCTTCAGGGTCTGTTGCGATTGCCCGGACCTCGTCGTCCCTGCCACTTGAGCCAAATTCCCTCAGCCAAAGCCGTTCGCCAGCAGCGTCAAATTTGATTACCCAGATTTGTTTTTCCCCACGATCTCCCTGGTTGGAGCTAATCCGGCCTCGGGTATAGCCCGCAGCAAAAACATTTCCGAAGGTATCAATCGCCAGATCATAGGCTACATCATCGGCTGGTGTACCAAAATGCTTGATCCATTGCAGATCTCCCTGGGAAGTAAAGAGGGCCAGCCAGGCATCTGAACCTGTATCTTCGGTAGAGGGCTCGGATGTGATCCTGCCATGACTAAATCCGGAGACATAAACATTGCCATTGCGGGCTATCGCGACACCTTGGGCGCCATCTTCGGCGCTGGAGCCGATTTGCTGCATCCATATCTGATCGCCTTCCGGGCTGAATTTGGCGATCCAGGCATCGGTTCCGCCTTGTTGTTGACCTTCGACGAGTTCGCCGGTTGTATGACCCGCAACATAGATATGGCCAAAATCATCTGTCGCGATTCCATTTGCATGGTCATGGCCACTGCTTCCAAGTTGTTTGATCCAGTGGAGGCCGCCTTTGCTGTCGAGTTTCGCGAGCCAGGCGTCATCGCCGCCCTGCAGATCCGTATCGCCGATCTTTCCTTTGCTGTTACCGATCAGGTACACATTTCCAAAGGCATCGGCGATGATATCTTCGGCATGGTCAAATTCGCGGGAACCAAACTGTCTGGTCCAGGCGAGAGTAGGTTGAGTCGTATTCATGGCTTATTTTATTAGATAAATGGAAACTACGGAAAATTCCAATGCGGAAGAAAAGGTACCTGTGAAATAATATTGGGCGGGGAATAAAAAGGGATTGTTAAGAAGCAATGAGGAGATTCCGTATGTTTGAACCAAATTTGATCTCCCGGGTTAT
>CAYGTH010000980.1:0-1984 GCA_964352745.1 uncultured Bacteroidia bacterium | reverse complement strand
GAACCAGGTGCTTCTCCGGGAACAAAATCAACCTGTCCGCCCTGATTATCGCTATGGCTTGCTTTGAGCCCAAACTGCAGTCGGAGTCCATTGGCCCCTATATATTTCCAGCGATTCAATGCGATGAGGTGAGTACCCAGCGGCATATCCAGGAAGCCATCAGTATTTCGGTCCGAGCTGATAGAGGTATTTTTACCATGGAGTAAGAATGCGGTTGACCATTTCCCGCCTTCAAATGTATGGGCAAAGTTGGCATTGGCTTCCAATCGCCCCCCTTCGTTGGCATAGAGGTTCAGAAACAATCGATCGGCAGTTTCCGGTTTGCGGAGTTCCACATTGATCTGCCCAGCGATGCTTTCAAAGCCATTGACCACCGAACCGGCCCCCTTATTGAGCTGAATACTCTCGATCCAGGCTCCCGGAACAAAAGTCAGCCCATAGATGGCCGATAGCCCCCTGGCATCAGGCATATTCTCGCGGGTAATTTGAGAGTAAGGCCCAGCAAGCCCTAAGAGTTGAATCTGACGGGTGCCTGTTACGGCATCGGTAAAGGAGACATCTACACTGGGATTGGTTTCAAAACTCTCACTGAGGTTGCAGCAGGCCGCCTTCAGGAGTTCACTCTCTCCCATGACCTCCGTTTTCATCGGATCGATCGTGGAGATAGTCGTCGTTTTTTTACGGTAGCGAATTTCAACTTCGTCCAGCTCCACCACTTTTTCCTGCTGAAGCGGGTCGCTCTTGACACTATCTACAGGCGGAGTTCCGGTTTGCGCACATAGCCACACCGGAAGCAAGAGCACCAGCAGAAAGGTCCAAGCTTGTATTTTCCCCATGATCAATGCACTTCTACGCCATCCCGGTACGCACAGCAGTCCGGCAGTTTTTTGTATGCCTCCTCACTGGCCTTCACCTTCTCGGTATCATGCCCATGCGATGCCACTGCTTCATGAATGGTCTCTTCGTCGGTTTTTTTAGGGTTATAAATCACGGACAGGGTCTGAGCAAGCTTGTCCCACTCTGCGGACTTAACTCCTTTAATCAAGGTGGCGTTTTCAATGCGCTCTTTACACATTTTACACACCCCTGTGACATTGAATTCAATGGTTTTGACTTTGGAAGATTTCTTCTGAGCAAAAGAGGTGCTTGCAGCTGCCATGATGAGTAGACTGAAGCATAAGGTTTTGAGAAGACTATTCATATTACTGATTTCAAAGGTGAATAAGAAAGGGTTCTGGCCATTTCCGAGCTTACAAAGATACACAATTTGAATGATCCCGAAACAGCATTCAACTGCTAAGTATGACAAGCTGGAGGTTGATATAAAAGGATAAATTGGTAAAAAATCGAAATGAGCAACAAATTTATTAGGTTGAGCTATACAAACATAAGGGCAAACCGTTTGATGTAAATTTCCCTTCCAATACGTGTATCTCAAAGTTTTAAAAATCCGATCATGATATATACAAAATCAATTCACCTCACTCTCCTGCTTCTGCTTGTTGTCCTCCAATCATTTGGGCAAGCCCTATCCATCCGCGGGAATCAATTCTACGTAGCGGATAAGCCGTTTCCGATGTGGGGACTGAGGGTGGCAAGTGCTTCACAAAGTCATGAGAATACGGAAAAGTTGCTGGCCGCTCTACCGGACTACAAACAGTATGGTGCCAATTCTGTCAGTGTATATATGCAGGGTTCGAGTGGAGGATATTCCGATCCGTTCAGCGAAGGAGGCAAGGCAATCGAAAAAGCCCATTTGAACAGACTCCTCCGCATCGTAGAAGCCTGTCAGAAACACGAGATGGTCGTGATTGTGGGCATCTTTTATCAGCGAACCCTGGCTTCCGACTCCTTATGTCAATTGAACAGCAAAAAGGAAATTATTCGGGCAGTCAAAACCCTGACCCAAGCACTCAGGCCCTATCCAAATGTGATCATCAATATAGCCAATGAACAGAACTCTTTCTTTTACAAACGGTACAAA
>CAYGTH010000979.1:0-1985 GCA_964352745.1 uncultured Bacteroidia bacterium | reverse complement strand
TTTATGAATTATCGGTTCAATGTAACGTTTGCTCATGCCGCTACCGGAAAAAAATATCAAGTACCCGGATATTTTGCAGCAGATGGCAATGCGGGTGAAACATCTGCCAGCAAAGGGAATAAGTGGCGGGTTCATTTTGCACCGGATGAAACGGGGAGTTGGACGTATCAGGTCGATTTCCGAAAAGGAAAATGGATGGCTATCCGCGATAGGAAAAATGGTGGGGAAAGTGCCGAATTCATGGATGGGGCCACCGGGACTTTCGAGATTAGCAAAACCGACAAAACAGGAGGCGATTTGCGCGCCAAAGGCAGATTGCAATATGATGGAACCCGCTACCTCAAATTCGCAGAGACAGGGGAATACTTCCTCAAAGTGGGTTCAGATGCCCCGGAGAATCTCCTTGCCTATGCTGATTTTGACGGCACTTTTCATTCGGATGGCCACAAAGATAATCTCGTCAAAACGTGGGAGCCTCACCTCCAGCACTGGAAGCCGGGCGATCCTACCTGGCAAGACGGCAAAGGGAAAGCCCTGATTGGTGCGGTCAATTATCTGGCTGGCAAAGGCATGAATGTCTATTCCTTCCTGACCAATAATATTGCCGGGGATGACCAGAATGTGTTTCCCTATATCGACTACGACTCCTGGGATCGATTCGATTGTTCAAAGCTCGACCAGTGGGAAATCATATTTGAGCATTCCGACAAACTGGGCATGTTCCTCCATTTCAAAACCCTGGAAGCCGAAAATCAAGGCTTATTGGATAATGGAGCGATAGGTGCAAATACGAAACTCTACTACCGCGAACTGGTTGCACGCTTTGGGCATCACCTGGCCCTGAACTGGAACATTGGAGAAGAGATTGGCGACTGGGTACCGAATCATATTACGCCGCCCTTGAATACGCCCCAACGTCTGGCAGCAGCGGAGTATTTCCATCAAATTGATCCCTATCATCACCATGTCGTGATTCACAACGGCAATCCTTTTAACGATGTCCTCGGCACGGAAAGCAAATACACCGGCGTATCCCTTCAGACCAATAAGCCGGACTTCAGCAGGGTACATAGCCAGGCGCTCAAATGGATCGATCTTTCCAGGAAAGCGGGTAAGCAATGGGCCTTAGCCGTCGATGAACCCGGCGATGCACAGCATTCCCTTTTGCCAGATGCAGAAAATCCCGCTCATGACAATGCCCGGAAAAATGGACTATGGGGAGCCTTCATGGCAGGCGCATGGGGGACCGAATGGTATTTTGGTTACAAACATGCGCATTCTGATTTGACCTGTCAGGACTTCGCTTCCCGGGATTTGTTCTGGGATCAGTGTCGCTATGTACTCGATTTTTTCAATGGGAATAACATTCCTTTTTGGGAAACAGAAAACCACGACGAATGGGTCGCAGCGGAAGACTACTGCCTTGCTAATCCGGGAGAATTATATATCGTTTTCCTCAAAAACGGAGCAGGCTCAATCGACTTATCCGGCCAAACAGGAACCTATCAGGTCCGATGGTTTGACCCGCGCAACGGAGGAAAACTCCAAAAAGGGAAAGTAAAAACCTGCAAAGGCGGCGGTACCGTTCCCTTGAAAGATGCACCTTCAGAAGCCGATAAGGATTGGGTTGTGCTCATTCAGAAAAAATAATATAAATCCGTTCAGTGATTCTTTCAATCAACAATATTGTCACGCTATGAAAAGATATCCATTGAGAACACAGCTTATGGCTTTTTGCCTATTCCTCACGAGTTTCGTGGTATTTGCCTGCAACACGCCCTCCGCAGAGATTCAGGGAGAGTTAAAAAAATGGCACAAAACCACTCTGGTATTTGAGGGACCGGAAAGCAGCGAAATGGCTGAGGAGAACCCATTCTTGAATTACCGGTTGGACGTAACTTTTACACATCAGGACAAGACCTATCTCGTGCCGGGCTTTTATGCAGCAGATGGAAATGCCGCCGAAACCAGCGGAGATGCCGGGA
>CAYGTH010000978.1:0-1986 GCA_964352745.1 uncultured Bacteroidia bacterium | reverse complement strand
GAATGGAGATAAGCCCGAATTATCGTAGTTTTATGCTGCCCTTCCCGATGAGCGGGTTGGGAGATTTTCACTCAAATCCTGCTGGCATTGATAGCGAAATTATTATCCCTGTTCCACTTGCATCCTTCCGTGAATACCGATACCCGAAAAGTGCAGTCCGGCGACCTGTTTTTTGCCTTGAAAGGAGGGCGTTTTGACGGCAATCAGTTTGCCGAACAGGCATTAGCGGCTGGTGCCAGTTACGTGATTCTTGATGATCCGGCATTTCATGATCCGGAAGACGAGCGGTATATCCTGGTAGAAAACAGCCTCAAGGCACTGCAAGACCTTGCCCGGGCTTACCGGCAGGAATTTCAGATTCCGATTTTTGGGCTAACCGGTAGCAATGGAAAGACTACGACCAAGGAATTGATTCATGCAGTGCTCCAAACCGAACAAAAGGCCTATGCCACTGCAGGTAATTTTAACAATCACATCGGGGTACCCCTTACCCTTCTGGGCATGCCCCGGGATACAGAGATTGCCGTGATCGAAATGGGTGCCAATCAGCCGGGAGACATCGCCGAACTTGCCGCTATTGCCGAGCCCAACTACGGCATGATTACCAATATTGGCAGTGCCCACCTTGAGCGGTTCCTGAGCCTTGAGGGCGTGCAGCGAACCAAGGGAGAACTATTCGATTTTCTCAAAGCCAACCGAGGTACAATTATCCTCAATGAAGCAGATGAAAAAGTCGTTGCAGTAGCGAAAGGAATTTATGCACGAACTACCTTTGGCGGCCCCACTTCAGACTTCAAATACCGGATCAAGGAGAACCTACTCGAAGGAATGCAGGTGGAAATCACCTGCGATACCTGGGCCGATCCTGAGGTATTCCAGACCCAGCTTAGCGGGGATTACAATGCCATGAATATCGTCGCCGCTGTAGCAGTTGGAAGCTATTTCGGAATTTCGCTTGAAGGCGTAAAAGCAGGCATCGCAGCCTATGTACCTCAAAATAACCGCAGCCAGGTAGTAAAGTTGGGCAATAAAACACTCTGGCTGGATGCCTATAATGCCAATCCCTCTTCCATGAAAGCCGCGATTCAGCATATTTGCTCGATTCAGCCGAAAGGAGCTGCATTGATTGTAGGAGATATGTTTGAATTGGGAGAAAACAGTGAGGCTCTCCATGCAGACTTAGGAAAGTTTATCGATGCACAGTCGCCTGCACTCACTATTGGGGTAGGCAATATGATGAAGGCCGCACTGGCTGAAATCGGAGGTGCTACTGCCTGGTTTGAAGATGCAGCATCAGCTCAGCAAGCAATTCCGGCTCTCCTAAAAGATGCTTCGTTGATCTTAATTAAAGGTTCCCGTGGTATGGCCCTGGAAAAGCTGGTGGACGTCCTTAATTGACGCTCACCCCGATCTGACTGATTTCACAGAGGGTGTCCTTGCGCATAAATTGAACTATCTGAATCTGATACGTACCCGTTTCTGAAAAGGAAAGGTCCGCTTGTTGGGTAAATGCAATGGGATATACGCCCATGCTGCTTTCTACCCGCCAATTCCCCGCTTCATCCTGCAAAATATCCTGTACCAGGGCATCACTTTTTTTCCCTGAGGGACTGGTTGCAATTACCTGGAGATACAAGTTCCTGAATTCGTAGGCCTCCAGAACATCTACCTGCAGATTGAGAGGAAACTTTGTTTCCGGGCCAGGATTCTCATACCTAAAAGCGAAGGTATCTGTCAAGGCCCAGCATTCGGAATCAAATGATTTAACAGCATAAAAATCGCGTTGGTCGCAGGCAGCGAACAGCATGACCAGGGCAAAGGATACGCAGACACTCTTCATGAACAACTATTGATGAATGGAATAGTAAACTTACAGAGAACAAATGTGCCAATGAAATCAAAAGGGGGTGTAGGCCAAAAATCCACAAAGAGAAACCACTGGGGCATTTAGGACACTGCGCATACACTAAGCATGTTCTACATGAG
>CAYGTH010000977.1:0-1995 GCA_964352745.1 uncultured Bacteroidia bacterium | reverse complement strand
TTCTACGATCCCATTCTCTCTGCCGATCAAACCATTTCCTGCAGTAGTTGTCATTTGTCCTACACGGCTTTTACGCATGTGGATCATGCCCTGAGTCATGGGATTGGAGATAGCATTGGGAACCGGAATTCCTTATCGCTGATGAATCTCGCCTGGAGCAAATACTTCATGTGGGATGGAGCGGTCAATCACCTGGATATGCAGGCGCTCGCGCCGATCAGTCATCCGGCGGAGATGGGAAATAATATCTCTGAGGTTGTGAATACCCTGAATGGATCCGCAGCATATCGCGGCCGGTTTGACCTGGCTTTTGGAGACAGTATAGTTACGGGCCAGCATGTTTTGCAGGCTTTATCGCAGTTTCAACTCACGCTTGTGTCCGCCAACTCAGTGTATGATCAGGTGATTCGAGGAGAAATAGAATACACCGAGCAACAACAGCGAGGATATAAGCTCTTTCGGGCTAATTGTAATTCCTGTCATCAGGAGCCGCTGTTTACGACGGGTGAATTTGCGAATAATGGCCTCTCGATAGATATGATCCTGAACGATTGGGGACGAATGGGCATTTCTCAACGCTCTGAAGATTCGTTGGCGTTTAAAATCCCAACCCTCCGTAATGTAGAATTTTCGCATCCGTATATGCATGACGGCCGTTTCAAAACGCTGCGCGAAGTACTCACGCATTACCGTTCGGGAATTACAAAAAGCGCCACGCTGGCGCCGGAATTATCCGGAGGCGTCGCGCTCACCTCCAACGAAGCCACCGATCTGGTCGCCTTTCTGTTGACCCTCACTGACAAGGAATTTTTGTTTAACCGCGATTTCGCGTTTCCGAGGTAACTGGGCGGCTCGCGGCATTTTTACGATAGCCGGGGGGCTTTTGCTACTCATCGCACGAATTGGGAAGAGGCAAAAAAGTAATCAATGAATGGAGATGGTCGGAATTAAATTTAGCGATTTTAGACGATTGGAGAGGTGAATTTTCCTTTTCTTCCTCCTTCGACATTGGGGATTGAGCATTTCGCATTCGACATTATCCATTTCCTTTTACATTTTCCACTTTTCATTTAGGGTTTTACATTTTGTATTAACCGGACGGCTATGGGCGCAAGACCCCTTTTTCGATCTGGGGGCGCAAGACCCCCAGCTACGAAATCCCCGCAAATTCCCCTACCTTCATAGCGCAAAGCCCCTATTTCCCCTATTTCCCTTCCCACCTTCCCTTCTTCCCTTCTTCCCCACTTCCCAACTCCCCGCCATGTGGACCTGCCCCAACTGTGAACGTGTCTTCAAAACCACCAACCAGTCCCATTACTGCGGAGAGGTGACGATGGACGATATTTTTGCCGAGGCACCGGATCATTTGCTTCTGGCTTTTGATCGGATTCTGCAACATGTTATGGTCTGGGAACCTTGCACGGTGGGCCCAGCAAGAAAATCGGTGGTCTTTGCCAACAAAGCTGCCTGGCTCATCATCAAGCCGATGTCAAAGCAACTGGATGTGAAGTTTTATTACGGATCTCCCATCGATCATGCGAAGGTGAAGCGGATCACCGAGTATCGGGGAAAATATGCCCATCATATTCGGGTGAGCAACGAGGAGGAAATCACGACGGAAGTACTGGAACTACTGAAAATGGGCTACGATTTTGCAATGGAAGGAGCCAAATGAGTGGGTGTCGACAGTTGATCGATCTAATTCCTGAAGGATATTCAGAAGGAATCTACCAAGGGCGTAGCTATGGCGTCTCGAAACAGATCTTCAATAACGGAAAATCTCAAAAAATCTTCGCTGAAGAACTCGGAGGGAATGATTTTATTAGCCTGAACTATTATCAGACTGCAGGTAAGGATTGGCTTAAGCCTTGTGAAATGCCTGCGGCAAAAGTAATCGCCTTTCTTGAAGGGGTAAAATTAGTCCCGTAGCAAGACCTGCCAGGCCTTGGCAATCTCACCAGTTGCAATGAGTTCCTGGGCATAGAGGTGAAGCTG
>CAYGTH010000976.1:0-2007 GCA_964352745.1 uncultured Bacteroidia bacterium | reverse complement strand
AGCTACGGGTGCTTATCCCTCGATTATTCAAGGGCAAAACGGAGGGATTCATGTCGTGTACAGCTACGTGGCAACCGGGACAGATGGGATTCGCAAAGAAACCATCCGCTATGCCCGCTTTGATGAGGCCTGGATTCGAAAGGGCGAATAATAAAACCGGCATGAAAAAGACACAGATACTGCTTTTTACCGGATTGATATTGGGCCTCGGCTGGGCGATCCGTGGTCATTTTGGCCATGAGTGGGGCGCAGCCTGGGCGGGATCAATGGGAGGCCTTGCGATTATTCTGGCTTCCCGCCGACAGGACTGGTGGAACCATGCGCCGGTTTTGACCCTACTCAGTGGAATCGGCTGGGCAGTAGGGGGCATGATGAGTTATGGCATTGTCATTGGCTATTGCAGAGGGATCGATTTTGGGAATGTTGCGTATGGCTACGCTATGCTGGCCGTGATTGGCGGCTTATATGGCTGTATTGGTGGGGGAATGCTGGGCCTGGGCCTGGCTTCTCATCCCGGAAATCGCCCGCAGTGGGCCGCCCTGATTGCCGAAATGGTTGCCGGAGCCTGGCTGTCCTGGGGATTGTTGATTTATCAAATGGAATGGTTCATGACGCCGCCCCGCTCCGAATTATGGGCCGCCTGCCTGGGAGCCGCTGCGGCATTATTGTGGTACCTCTACCGAAATGGATTTTATAACGCCGCACGGGTAGCGCTGTTTGCAGCACTGGGGGCTGGTTTCGGGTTTTCATTCGGTAATTTCATACAGACGCTCGGAAGCAGCAGTGGCCTGGCCTACAATTGGTGGAATGTCATGGAATTTACCCTGGGTCTGTGTGGCGGAATCGGTATGGCCTATGCGATCCGGACCTCTACCTGGCCCGATAAAGGGAAAGCATCTGGCCCTGGGAATATCGCTGCTTTATTAGCCCTCTTTTTCGTCATTCCCCTGACTAATTTTGATGCTGCTTTCAGTTCCGAAAAACTAGGGAAACTGGCGGAACGATTAGATATCGGTGCGATAGAACCTTTTGTGAGTACGCAACAAACCTTGGGATGGATGGCGATGCTCCTCTTTACAGGAGTGGCTTTTGCGTTTTGGCGAATGTGGATATCAACAAAAAATCTGAAATGGGCGATTTCAGGTCTGTTATTTTCACTTTCTTTGTATTACCTCTTTTTTTCCTTCTTGGTAAAAGGTATTTTTTATGAGGCCATGAGTATGGGAAATTCAGTAATGGCTTATTTGCCTATTCTCCTGCTTGCCTACCTGCTCTGGCGCAAGATTCGAGCGGACGATTCTTCTTTCCCCGAATCAGACACCCGTGAGTCCTGGCAAAAAGGTCTGACGATTGTATGTGTACTGCTGGTGCTTATTGCACTCATAGCCTTTATTTCTATTCATGCTCATGATGGATTAGGCAAATATCACGAACGATTTTAGTCCGAAATATGAACCCGACTGACCTGGCTGGTATCCTGGCTACTTTTTCCTCCTTACGAGTGGGCGTTTTGGGAGATTTTGCCCTGGACTGCTATATTGGATTGGAGACAGAGACGGGAGAACTGTCTATTGAAACCGGAAAACCTGTCCATTATGGGAGTAAAATCCGATCAAGCCCGGGAGCTGCCGGCACTATTGTCAATAACCTGAAGGCGCTGGGAATAGGACATATCTATTGTTTTGGATTGCTCGGGCAGGATCTTTTTGGGCGGGAACTTCGGTACTTGCTTGCTGAATCAGGCGCCGATACGCAGGGATTAATTGATGCTGAAACAGGCTTTGAAACGTATGTGTACCTGAAACCGCTGGAGGGCGGAGTGGAGGCTTCCCGGATCGATTTTGGCACCCAGAACAAGGTGAATACAGAAGCGGTTAATCGCGTCTTGTCAGTGCTGGAAGATCGCTTGCCGGATTTAGACATATTGATCGTTAATCAACAATTTAAGGAGAGTTTGGCTGCTTCTCACCGACTTGAAGCCTTAGGGGCATTGCTCTTGCAATATCC
>CAYGTH010000975.1:0-2008 GCA_964352745.1 uncultured Bacteroidia bacterium | reverse complement strand
ATCAATCGGAGTGATCAGGGCACCACCTACGCCGCTTATCTGAGTGATGAATGGCAGCTCTTTAAGAAATTGACACTCACAGGAGGCATTCGCACGACCTACTACGATGTCAACGAAAAATTATATATCGAGCCGCGCGCTTCCCTGAGTTATCAATTAAGTAACCGAATTCTCCTGAAGGGTGCCTGGGGACAGTATAATCAATTTTCCAACCGGGTTGTGAGAGAAGATGTGTTACAAGGAAGCCGGGACTTCTGGCTGCTCTCTGATGATGAACAAATCCCTGTAGGATATGCTGAGCATTTTATTGCAGGTATCAGCTATGAAACCCCCAGCTGGCTATTTGATGTAGAGGCCTATTACAAACGACTGGATGGCTTATCCGAATATTCTGAACGCATTTCGCAGACCCGCCGAAACGTCAGTTACGAAGAACTGTTTTATGAAGGGACCGGAACCGCTAAGGGAATTGAGTTTTTGGCTCAGAAGAAAATAGGAGATTATACCGGTTGGATCAGTTACACACTGAGTAAGGTGCTTTATGACTTCCCCGCCTTTAGCGATGAATTGTTTCCCGCATTGCATGACCAGACTCATGAATTGAAAATTGTCAATAGCTATCAGGTCAAACGCTGGAACTTTGGGGCAACCTGGGTCTACAGTACGGGCAAGCCTTATACTGCGCCTATTGGCGGGTATCAGCTGACTTTGCTGGATGGCAATAGCCTGGACTATGTCCATGTGGGAGAGAAAAATGCCTTCCGCCTTCCCGCCTACCATCGGATGGACCTTTCTGCTACTTACAATTTCTACCTCGGCAACTCCAAAGCCAATGTCGGCTTGTCCCTCTTTAACCTCTATGGCCGAAAAAACATCTGGTACAAGGAGTTTGAGGTAGTTGAAGGCGAATTAATCGAAACCGATGTAGAATTACTGGGCCTCACTCCCAACCTGTTTTTCAATTTCAATTTAAAATAAATCCACATCCCGCAAGCGTCGTCAGCTGCCTACTTTTTCTCATGACGCTTTCGGAAACCATATCCGTCTCCTATTATGCGAACTCATATTTCGACCCTATTCTTAGCCTTCCTCCTGCTCTTACAAACCGCTTGCGAAGAGGCCCTTGATCCTACTGCTGACCTCGAAAAGGCAGTATTAGAAGGTTTTTTGTATGCCAACTCGCCTGTGGACAGTATTCGGATTGCGAATCTGGTTCCTTACGGCACTGAATTGGAATCGGTCGCCTCAACTCAAAATCTCGACGTCTTCCTTACCTGGCAAGGACAAGACTTTCTACTGAGTCCTTCTGCGGGCGATTCGGGTTATTATCACTATGCAGGCAGTGATTTGGAAATATTGTCGGGAGAAACGTATGCCATCTCCTTTGAATATGCAGGTAAATCCGTTTCAGCAAGCACTACTCTGCCGACGCCTCCTACCGGCTTGAATATAGAAACCGAAACGCTCTATGTAGAGCAGGTCGTATTTGGACAGGGTATGCCCGGAGGGGGCGGCGGCCAAACAGATGAGCCCGCAGAAATCAAGTGGGACAATCCTTCAGGAGAATTTTACTTTGTTGTGATTGAAAATATCGAGGTGAGTCCGGCCTCTATTTTTGTCAATCTCCCCTTTGAGCGAAATTTCAATTTCATTACCGAACCCACTTCCAATGACTTTTTCCTGCTCGAACGACGGGTTTTGGAACAATACGGCACCCATCGCGCTGTAGTCTATCGCGTCAATCAGGAATATGTGGATTTGTATGAAAACTCGGAGCAGGATAGCCGCAGCCTCAATGAGCCGCTGAGTAATGTTGAAAATGGCTTAGGCGTATTTACCGGATTTAGCAGTGATACGATCTTTTTTGAGGTGGCACAGCCGTAGAGGAAGAGAGAAGAAGAAAGAGGGAAGATGTCAGATGTCAGATGTCAGATATTAGAGTTTAGATCGGAATTCTGTCTTCTGTCTTCTGTCTTCTGTCTTCTGTCTTCTGTCTTCTGTCTTCTGT
>CAYGTH010000974.1:0-2009 GCA_964352745.1 uncultured Bacteroidia bacterium | reverse complement strand
GTAGTCCAGGTATCTCCATAGGGTTGTGTGAGAAATAGTCGGTTGGGGTCTTCTCGTTCCCACTGATAAAAATAGCTAAGTTGCGTGTTAAGGTTGCTGTGTAGATCGTCCATAGTAGTTTTTCCATCCTGGAGCAGCCGTGTTTCAGGTCTTCCAATCAATATACTATGATACGAAAAATAATAAAGACCTGACAGATTTTCGCAACCTGTCAGGCCTTATTTATCAGGATTTGAGTTACAAACGCTTGGCTCTCGGCTCCAAATCTGTCAGTTCAGCGATTTTGACCGGGTGGCCGGATTCGATGCTTTTACGCGCTGCGATTCCGATCAGAATAGACATGGCCCCATCTCGTGTACCGGCGCTGTGCTGGTAAGGATCCGGCATATCGGGGTTTTTGAAGATTTTGTCATGCAGGCGTTTGTCTCCACCGCCATGTCCGCCACGCTCAGAACCCACTTGTACTACTTCGTGCTTGTTAAACAGCTTATGCACAATCAGCGGTTCGTAGTTCATTTCCTCTTTCAAATTCTGATTCATTTCCGCTGCATGTAATTCTTCCTGCGTCATCTCCATTTCCTTGTTGTACGGAATATCGAGCCAGGCTTCGAGGCGGCCTTCGGTTCCGTTAAAGGCGATTCTCCAGCCTTCAAAAGGGGAATAGGTCGTGAGGGAATAATTCACAATCACATCGTTGGCGTATTTGATCTGAGCCGACATCTTGTCATAAATGTTGATTTCATGCCGGAAGAGGCAATTATCACGCACATAACCATCGTATTGTTCATTTTCGGCATACAGCTTCATATCGCGCTCACTCTTGGTGATATCCCAGTGATAATCACACTCATTTTTATGCGGGCACGTCCGGCAATTGTCCCCTCTGAAAGGACCATTGCTGCCATAGTGCTCCAGTGCGCCATAGGCAAATACTTCTGCAGGATCGGAGTCCAGCCACCAGTTGACCAGATCAAAGTGGTGCGTTGCCTTATGTACCCAAAGGGAACCGCCCGACTGTCGCAGGCCATGCCAGCGGCGGAAATAGGAAGCGCCGTGTGAAGTATTGAGGTACCAATTAAAATCGACGGATACGACATCTCCAATCGCTTTTTCAGCTAAGAGTTGCTTGATCTTGGTCATATAAGGGCTCCAGCGATAGTTGAATCCCACGATCACTTTTCGACGTGATTTGCGTTCTGCATCCAGAATCGCCTGACATTTGAATTCATCCGTAGTCAGGGGCTTTTCGGTCAGGACGTCACAGCCCATTTCCAGGCCTTTGATGATAAACTCATGGTGGGTGGAATCCTTGGTGGTTACAATCACCAGGTCCGGCTTGGTCTGATTGACCATTTCCTCAAAATTGAGAAAAGTGGGGCAAGATACCTTCATGTATTCCAATGCATACTTGAGGCGGCCTTCATTGATATCACTTATGCCTACAAATTCAAGCAAGTCAGAATATTCTTCCACTAATCTGCGCCCCCAAAATGAGGTGCCTCGCACACCAGCCCCTACCAGTGCTACTTTAAGTTTTTGCTCTCCCATGCCAAATCCCCAGGACGGCATAGATACCATACTCCCTGCTGCCAGCATGGAGACGGAGGTTAAAAAATTTCTTCTGGAAGTGTTCATAGTTTTTCGGTTTCAATTATAAAGAGGAATAGTCGCAGTAGGTTTTACTGGTAAGACAAGGATTTATTCTCAAAAAACAATCCGTTCATCTCTTGTTGTAATCCCTCAGGGAGCATTCTCTAAAAGATGCTTATTCAACAATGTTTGCATTTCTGCAACACGGTCTGCCTGCTCCGCCTGACCAGAAATATTCGTATTCTGCTCAGCATCTGATTCCTGATCATACAGCATATCAGCAACCACCTGATCGGCAGAATCCAACCACTGGGTATAATGATACCGATCGGAACGTACAATATCTGCGTGTTTCCAACGGCTGTAAATCACTGATTTTCCAGCCAGAGACGGATTATTGAGCAGCTGCACTACGCTTT
>CAYGTH010000973.1:0-2009 GCA_964352745.1 uncultured Bacteroidia bacterium | reverse complement strand
AAAATATGTTGATCCTAATTGAAAAAGGCTGCCAGAAATGGCAGCCTTTTTCTTTTGTGTGCTAGCTCCGTGTTGCAGCCCGTTGGTGATCAGTGGATTCCCTTCGGCACTAAGAATATACTAAATAACCGTACTATATTATTTTTCAATTAATCTGATTTGGTAATTTGTTTTTTCGGAGGAAAGTATCTACAATTGTATTAACAACATAACTGTAGTTCAAGCATGAAAGCACTAACCAGGTCATTTTTGACCTCCCTTCTCCTTTGTGCCTTTTTCCAAGGCGTCGCGCAGAATCCTGCTGTTTCATTTTTTCCTTTACATTCCTTTTGGGTTTGACCCTAACGGACGACCAGGGCAACATCTTCGCCGAGCAGAGCTTTGATGCCTGGGGGCGCAAGCGCAATCCCGATACCTGGGGCTTCACAGGTATTCCTTCCGTTCCTAATTGGCTCTATCGTGGTTATACTGGTCATGAGCATCTTCCAGAGTTTGGCCTGATTCACATGAATGGCCGGATGTATGATCCCATCCTCGGGCGTATGCTGTCTCCAGACAATTATGTGCATGGTAGTTTGGGCACGCAAGGGTTCAACAGGTATAGCTATGCAGGGAATAATCCGTTGAAGTATAGTGATCCTAGTGGGGAAATTCCTGCAATAATTCCAATCTTAGCAGTAGGGTTATTACTTACAACAGATTTAGGCTATGATATTCAAAAATTTGTATCACCGGTAGCGGTTCATATAAATCATGATTTTGGTACTCATGGTACTGGTTTTGGCTTAGATGTTTCCGTTGGATCTCCACAAGTATTTCCAATTAGTTATAGATATGAAGCGGGGGCAACTTATTATTTTAACCGTGTTGGAGGATATGGCCGGGGTTGGCAAGTGAGAAACGGAGGAGAGTGGGGAGCTTTCTGGGGTATGACACGTTATGGAGGTCTCCAGTACAGAGACTACGATTCTGATGGTAATTTGATAGCAGATCAGGTTACTCAAACATATACTTTAGGAGGACCACTCATAAACCTCTCCTTCACAAATGATACAGATGATGCTTTTCCCTTCCACGATGAAATCCCTGGTATTCCAGAACTGAGAAGCCCTGCTATCATTAATGCTCGAAACTTCAGTAGTGATAGATTGCGGACTGCTTCTGGAAAAGCTAGGCTGGGTTTACTTGAAATGGGGTTCTTCCTGCACACTGGAGAATCCACGATAATGAGAGTGGAAAATGGTACTAGAATTCTTGATGGAGGGACTATCAGAGACCCAGATTGGAGCAACGGGATAGTCTATTTCGGTTTTGGTCCGATTAAAATGGGATATGACTCCGAGGGAATAAGGCATTTCCTCCAGAATCGTGTCGCACACGATAGTCTAAGTAGGAATCCACAATTTGGTTGGCAGTACCCATGGGTTTTAAGAACAAACAGAGCTCCCAGAGGAGTTCTTCAATTTGGAGGATTTTAGCTATGAAAAATTTACTGACAATATTCATTTGTTTTTCTTTCGCAGCGAGTAGTTGCCAAAAGCTAGGCCTGTGTAAAGATCAAGAACTAGATATTTCAAGGTTAGAAAACACGACCGGGAAGTTAAAGCTCAATGGGTACTTTGCTGGAATAGATTTAAATGCTTCGAACCAAGAGTTTTCGTTGATTTATTTACTATACGAAAATGGAGTTTTTTACAATTATGGTTCTGTTGATGCCTTAGAAGCACAGGCTGGCACAATTGAATTTAGTCCTTCCGTAGTAAGATTAGAAACCAAATCTTACTGGGGAGTTTACAAAATAGAAGAAGATAGGATCGAAATTCAGAGTTGGTTACCCACTCAATTAAGTTGTCATCATGTACAGATCGAAAATGGGACAATCCAAAATGATTCCACGTTCTCCATTAGGTTTTTTTCAAGCACAAAAAATTCAGATGAAGATAGTGCTAATTTCGTTTTTCGATTTGTTCCCTATTCCCCAAAACCAGACAGTACAAACTCATTTATCC
>CAYGTH010000972.1:0-2011 GCA_964352745.1 uncultured Bacteroidia bacterium | reverse complement strand
CCTGCCTCTTCAAAAGGGCTACTTTCAATATAACTTTGGGCAGAAGGCCCGGAAATATACTCAGTTGCCCCCAATTGCTGACACAAATCGACCAAACGTTCTACCCGATCACAGGATTGCACATACGCACTCGCCAGGACGATCGGTGTTTGAATATCCAATAGTTCACAGATAAGCCGGATGAACCTCATATTAATATCCAACAAGGATTCTTCCTCCAACCCTTGGTACAAGGCTTCAAAAACTTCTCCATACGCTTTGAAGCCCGGTGCTTTGGAATAGGATTGTTCCAGTGTTTTCCAGTGTTTGACAGGCCAATACATATCCGAAACAAAGGAATCGCAAATCCGCTGCTGTAAGACCTTTCGCCTCACCGGAATAGAAAGCCAGCGGAGTCCTTGGGCTGTCTTGATTTGGTTTCGGTTTCGCCAGTCATTCTTGGTGTACTGAACCGTATCATATACCACAAACAAATCCACCTGACTAATGAGGTCAAAGTACCCCTTCCAGGGGATATAGTTGGGCTGTAAAATCGCAATTTTCTTACTGTCCATATTCACAAGGACTCAATATCTTTAATAAAAGGAATAAACTTTCGGTCTTGCCAGATGACGTAACCCGCATCCTGCCAGGCTTGTTCCATCTGTTTCTTAAGAAAACCTGCTTCCCAGGCTGTAGGCACTTTCATTTTTTTGACCCTGATTTCAAATCGAGTCTCGTCTAAGTCAATTTGATTCTGAAAGGCCCAAAAAGCGGATTAACTCATGATTCCTCTCTCCATTAGATCCATTTCTATTTCAGGGCCATTCACTCGCCATGTCCAATATGTCCAGTTTCGCCCAGTTGAATGCGCACCTACTCGCCCATCAGGTTTGATGATAGGCAACCACTTTTCAGAACCGTTATCCTGGTACACAATTCCTACGATATGGTGATATCCATCAAAATGAGCGTTCACAAATAGCTGATGACTCGTAACCCCCAGCGTTTGGCGGCTTACCTGCTCTAGTCTACTTAGGAGCGGGCCTACTTTTTTCCGAATAATCGGTATCTCTTTCAACCTGAAGGGAGGGATGTGATAGGCTATATTGATCAGGCTCATTCCTATACCCCCCAGGAGAAAAAAAGCGCACACTCGCACTTTCATGTGCTGAGAAATCCCGAACAAAGGGCCATCGGCGGAAATTGGAAACTCTTTCCTGGCTGGAAATGGGAGTGTAAGATACCTCTGACTATTCTGAATCGCTTTCTTGAACCATTCTCCTAACCTATCTATCCAGGAAACCGGAATAAGGAGGATGTACAGGCTAATCATCCCCCATGCAAATAAGGGAATAGGGAACATAATGAATATTCCCAGATGAAGTCCTAACCCAATTCCTATTGTCAGGCAGCGGGCACGCTTCCACCGAAATATGAACAAAAAGGCTAACTCGAAGGCGATTGTTAGATAATTCAGAAATAGCATGAGTGGATATTGATCCAATAATGCAAACTGATTGTGATGAATCATTGGAGGAAGGGAAGCAGGTGCCCAGACCCCTAGCCCGGACATCCACATAGGAGAACTCAACTTCCACCAGGCAGAATCAAAATAAACCAGGCCGATTCCCATAAAAAGAAGTAGATAGGGATATATCACACTTACTTTGTCTTCATGAACAGAATTAATCAAAATTCTATCCAGAGACCAATATGCTGATACCGGTGCAAACATCAGCACAAAATTGATCGATATGAGTGAATAATCGAGATGATATTCGAATCCTCCCATCGAGCTGATTACCATAAGCGTAAACAGGTAATTCATAATCGTAGCCACTCGGGTAAAAAGCCCCAAGGTGAGGAGTATGATGAAAAAAATCCAGGTTGCCAGCAGAGCCCCAAAGCTAAACTCAATGATTTCGATATAGGGAATCGGATCATAAATCAAATGCCTGTAGTGGAAAATATGGAGGACTTCAGCTAATAGCACACAGCCATAGACTATCCTAAATAAGGCGAGGCCCGA
>CAYGTH010000971.1:0-2012 GCA_964352745.1 uncultured Bacteroidia bacterium | reverse complement strand
TTACCGGAACCCCCACTTCCAAATTTGATATGGTAGGTACGGAGTTCGTATACTTCATTTTCAGCTTGCGGAGCACTAAGGTTTGCTGCTGCCATGCTGATGGGTAAGGCTGATAATACAGCTGAGGATTCGAGGAATTTTCTGCGTTTCATAAGTAAGGATGTTTACCACAAGGGAGGTGAGGAAGAATTGATTTTAATGGAATTGTATTAATTCTGTTTTAGGATAATGGTTTTCCCTTCATTAGCAGACCGAACCGCCGCATCCAGAATTTCCATCGCAACCATATTGATTTTCAGAGACGACAAATCCGCTCCCGGTTCCCATTCTCCCCGAATTACAGCCGCTAAATACCGAAAGGCATCATCTATGGGCGCTGGTAAAGGGGGAGCTTTGAGGTCAAAGGCTTTCTTTTTTTCGGAAAGGCGGGCCGTCATCGAAGTGCCATCAATGGTGTGTACATAACCCGTTTGTCCATAGACATGGGTATTCTTCACATTAAATGGCCAATTCCAGGAAGCCTGAATGATCCCCTGCGCTTTGGGATAGCGAACAATGATGGTGGCTTCATCATCCACCTGGGCATACAAATCCGGCTTGATCTGCTGGGTAACAGCCGTTACTGAAATCGGGCGTTCTCCTTTCATGAGCCAGGTCATCAGATCAGCACCGTAGCAACCAAAGTCTGTCACAGCTCCTCCCCCATTCAGTTCGGGATCTGTGAGCCAATCCAGAAATTCCACATTACAGCCAATTTCAATCGGGCCTTTATGTCCATCGTGGATCACCATTTTCCGAATATCCCCCACCTTGCCAGAATCCACCATCGCGCCGAGCAGGTAATTACTGCCGTACCAGGTGGTTTCATAATTTATCAGCAGGTGAATCTGATGTGTTTCTGCCAGGGCTGCCATCTTGTGAGCGTGCTCCATATTGACTGCCAGTGGTTTTTCGACCATCACATGAATCCCCTTGGGCGCGCAGGCTTCTACGACAGCCAGGTGTCCAAAAATATCATTGAAGGCGGTAACGGCTTCCGGCGAAGTGGCTTCCAGCATTTCGCCGAGATCGGTATACAACAACTCCGTGCTATATCCATAGTCGGTCAATAATCGCCTTGCCAGCTCCTGATTCGGCTCATGAAAACCTACAATCTCAATATCCGGATCGAGACCCCGGCGCAAAATCATGTGAACATGTCCATGTGTCATCCCGGCTACCGCAATCCGAATGGGAGCAGGCTTGGTATCCTGAGCCGAAACGGAGCCAGGAAACAGTAAGAGGAGGGCTGAAATCAAAAGAATATAGGCGGTAATAGGATTCTGCATAAGTTTTTTGGGGTTATCTATATGAAGCTTTGTTCCAACCTAAGATAAGGGATTATCCTGTTTTTATCGCATATTCGCGGTTCACTGATACTCCACTGCTATGAAGATCGAACACCTGGCGATTTGGACAAAAGACCTGGAAGGGCTTCGCAAATTCTATGAATCCTATTTTGGAGGGACTTCCAATGAAAAATATGTGAATGCCAAAAAGGGATTTTCCTCTTATTTCCTCAGTTTTGATTCAGGTGCCCGGTTGGAAATCATGCATAAGACTGAGATTCCTGCCACTCAAAATGATGCGGATCGCCAATTCATGGGCTTGATTCATTTTGCTTTTGAAGTCTCGAATATGGCAGCTGTGGATGAAATGGCAACTACTTTTCGGAATTCTCCCTATCCCATCATTGATGGCCCCAGAATAACGGGAGACGGCTATTATGAGTTCACCGTCCTGGACCCGGAGCAAAATCGCATCGAAGTTTGTAGCCTCGCCACAACGTCTTCTTCATGATACAGAGTATTCGTCAATTATTCGCCGAGCGACGATTTTTAGGGGTAGCCTTGATTTTCCTGACGCTTAGTATTCTCCTTACCTTCTGGCTGATCTATATTCCCTATGTAAAAACACAATTAGGCCTCAGTGAAGGTGAATTAGGAATGATCCTGTTTTTCATGCCTGTGGGC
>CAYGTH010000970.1:0-2020 GCA_964352745.1 uncultured Bacteroidia bacterium | reverse complement strand
TGAACTTTTTTCCCTTAACGCAACACTAGTGATATGTATTGTGAAATACATTTGGGGAATGGCTCAATAAAGAGACTAGAAGTGCATGAAGCAAATTATGTCAAGTATGAAGGGGTATATTATTATGATAAAACAGGCACATTGGATGATGTCATTATATCCTGGGTTTCTAAGTATTCTAGATCTTCGATAGAGCGTTGATTCCTGTAAAAGATTATATGTTAGAGGTAATGATATCGCGCTCCACTGACTGGACTTGATTGCTCAAAATCTAAAGAGGCTTGCTCTGAGAAAAGGTGGGATAAGTTGAGTGATTTCCATGTTAACAAGAATGATATCTGTCTAGCGTCTTGAATTCTTTCAGCAAAAGAATAAACATTATCAGAACCTGCGCCGAACTGTAGCTGAAGGAAAGTATTCCCATTCTTGAGACCCCGAAAAGGGGAAAGGATGGTTGAAAAGTAATTGGTTGTAGCTACCTTTATTCTCCACGTATATATGCAATTCCCCTTACATGACTCAATCGATACGAGTGATCTTGCCCTTATTACTATTTGCTGCCTTGAGCTATTCCTCAGCAGGTGCTCAGGCTAATAAGCACAATGGATACATCATTACCCTTAGTGGGGATACCTTGCATGGGTTTATACTATTCACCTGGAAAGCTGAGCTTACCCATTCATGCAAATTCAAATCGGAAGCAGACACACAACTCAACAATTACCAAGCCGATGAACTTAAGGGATTTTATGTCCAAAACCGGCTGTTTGAATCCCGTAATTTCCCGGATGGGAATTCCTACTTCGTAGAAACCCTGGTGCTTGGGAAAATGAGCTTATATCGATTTCAACCTACGGGGAATACGGAAATCTATATGGTCGAAAAAGATACCATGGGATTGATTCCTTTACAGGAAAAAATTGCCGATACCTCCTTGATATTTTCGGGATACGTCAATCGGTATGAGTTTTCAGACCTGCGGTATAAGAAAGTATTATTCAAGTTGACATCTGATTACTTCGTGGACAATTCACTTTTGGAGAATATAGAATTCCTGGAGGCGCGGCAAGTCATCGGCATTAAGCAGGTCAATCCCACAATCTTTGAGGGTTTTCCAACAGCTTTCCAGCTCTGGCGTGGCCCAAAGGCGCAAGCGTTTCCCTTCGGCATGCGTGGCCGCTGCGAGTGCAAGCAGTTTTGCCCGCTCCTTTTCGGGGATCTCTCCCTTTCCTTTCCAATTGGTTACTTTTCGGAAATTCTGACTGACCACCGGCATGACATAGGCAGAGTGCCCTTTTCCCAAATCTTCAGGTCGCCCATCTATTCCGGCAAAAAGCCCATCATCAGTTAACAATTCAGCTACGGGCCGGTCTCCCGAAATAAATATCCGCACAAGACCTTTCACTCGCTTACCCGCTACCTGACGATCCAGTAAATATGTATAGGGAGCCAGTTGTTCTTTCAGCACCTTATAGGCCTCCTTTCCGCTATTCTTCATATCAATCATCAAATAAACCGGCTGATCATACCCGGGATAGATACGGTTTGATTGAGATTCCGCCCATTTTGCAAGGGGATCGAGGTATAATTCCCGTAAACTTTTTCGGTTATTTTCAGCAGGTGAATTGTGGCTGACGAACAATTCTCCGTCTATCAGCCAAATATCTGCCTCAAAACTGGTGAATCCGTGCGCCAGAGCATCTAAAAGCGGGCGATCATGCTCGTAATCATTGTGCGCATGGGCCTGATATAAGGGCTGAACCGGATCGATCAACACCTCCGCCAATACGGGTAAATGATCAGAGGGAAAACGCCCCGACCAGGAATCACTCAGCGAACCGACCTGAATCACCTGCACCTGATTTCGGTAGAAAATATAATCAATCCGTCGCTCCGGCTCTCCGGGAAAGGCAAAGCCGCTCCAGGTACTGGCAGGCCCATGTGGCGACTCCATTGCCTGTAACCACGTATCTTTTAAGTGAATCGTTGCCGCTGGCTGTGTCAAAATCCGGTAGGGCTC
>CAYGTH010000969.1:0-2023 GCA_964352745.1 uncultured Bacteroidia bacterium | reverse complement strand
GTCCCCTTGAAATTGGCAAGCTGCTTACGGGCTTTTTGAGAGACTTCTGTTCGTTTTCCAAAAATCGCATCCGCTTCATCAAAAAAGAGAATCCACCCTTGCTTCTCGGCATGGGCCAGAAGACTGCTGAGATTTTTTTCGGTTTCTCCAATATAGGAATGCTTCCAAAATTTTGCATTCACCTGGTACACCGACTTTCGCTGCGTGTGAATCAACTGCTGCACAACCTGTCCCTGCTGATCTTTTCGCAAGCCTGGCAAAATCAATAAACAGTTATCAGAGCTAGATTTCAGGGCTTTCTGCCAGGATGCAGGAAGCGCGCGCCTTTCAGAAGATGGGCTTACCTGCATGATTATGCCCATTTTTTTCCAGGAAGCGACTGAAGACTGAGCTGTCAGGATTTGACAACAGAAGAGGAGCAAGCCTAGTAACATGTTCGTTTTCATATACCCAATATCGGCTTTGCTAGCCCAAAGAACAACCTGATTCCGTGATTTACGCAGATACTCTCCCATCGAAACAGGAATTTCAGCCCATACAAAGGTGTAAGTTTTGCCGGGATAAGCATCTGCAATATTCCACCTACTGAAGTATCTTCGCTATCGTACATAATCGCCTTTCCGTAAATGTTTGATCTCCTAACTAAACCCGGCTCTACACATTATTCCAGGGAGAACTGTATTTCTGTATTCGAACCGCATGTTTCCGCTTTTTCGATGAATCAGCAGGCAATCAATCGATTTGCGGTTCCTTTCCAAATGCTAACCTACGGGCTGACTGCTTTGATGCTGGCAGCGGTTGCCTGGTGGATGTTGCATGACAGCACCTTTTTGATTCACGTAACCGTTTGGACCCTCATGCTGGTTACGCCTTTTTACCTGAGTGGAATCGTATACTATCTGCGATTTTACAGCAGGGAGCAAGCCACTCACGTGGAAATTGACCATAAAAACCAATTAATTCAGTATAAAAATCGGGGAGACAATGTCTTGTTTCGATTTGATCAGGTGCAACAGTGCCAAGTTACCATCAGCACTTTTCTCCCCTACCGACTAGAGTACACAAGTCTCCAGCTAGCGGGTGGGGTTGATATTCATATTTCAAATCTGGTGGTCGATCCCGTCGAGATTGTCTTGCAGTTTGAGGTGCCTTATCAGGTGCATCGCAGGATGTTTAATAGCCTCCCTGTCGGGAAAGCATAAAGTCTTGGTTTCGCTGTCCGCAGGCCCCGATCTACGGACGAACATCCTATCGCACTGCCCCCATTTCCTTCTAAGGAAATGCGCGCGCGGGCCCAATCTTTGATTGAAAATCGTTGTACGCAGACCCCGAACTCCGGAAACTGATACCCCCTACGAGTGGGAACGCCCATCCAACACTCCCGATCTCACCCTCTCCCGAAATCCCCTCAAAACTTCAATGTCAACTGCCTCTGCAAGCCATCATCTTCCCGAAACAGGTTCGAGACGCCAACGCCCAATAATCGAACAGCCTTCACAGGCGGTTCGGGTTGCTGGAGTAGTAGCCCGATTACCTCATAGATTTCATCGTATTGATTCAGATAGGAAGAGAAAGTTTTGCTGCGGGTAGCAATGGTAAAGTCGTGATATTTGATTTTCAGGGTAACTGTCCGGCCAGCAGTATCGATCTTGGAAAGGCGTTTGACCACCGACTCAGTAATCGGGGCCAGAAAATGCAGCATGACAGACGGGTCTGTTACGTCTTTCCGAAACGTGTTTTCTGCGCTAACAGACTTGGACGGCCTATCGGGTTGTACGCGCCTGTTGTCAATGGCCCGGACGATCCGATAATAGTGCCGTCCGGCTTTTCCAAACTTCCGGGCAAGTTCCAGTTCACTTCGCTCCTTCAGGTCAGCGCCTGTGTGAATTCCCAGTTTTTTCATCTTGGCAGCTGTTACTTTGCCGATTCCAAAAAACTTCTCAATGGGCAGGGATTCCAAAAAGGAAAGTGGACCTGAGGGAGGGATGAGCGTTACCCCATCGGGTTTGTTGATATCAGAAGC
>CAYGTH010000968.1:0-2047 GCA_964352745.1 uncultured Bacteroidia bacterium | reverse complement strand
TGCATCTCAAGGCGGAGTAAATAGTTATGGATGGGATTTTGATGAGGATGGCATCATAGATGCCACGACTTCTGACCCTGTGTTCAGCTATCTCGTCGCTGGTACTTATGATGTAACTCTTTTTGCCAATAACCCCGGTGGTTGTGGAGATACCCTTACCCTCGTGGATTATATTACCGTTCTCCCTAAGCCTGTTGCGAGCTTCACAGTCAATGACTCAGCGGCCTGCCTGGTACCGGCAACTTTCTCATTTACAGACCAATCCACAAATGCTGTTAGCTGGGCCTGGAGTTTTGGAGATGGAGGCACCTCTACCCTCCCTAGTCCCACACATACCTATACAGCAAATGGGACCTATCCTGTCTGCCTCATTATTACCGCCAATAATGGGTGTCAGGATACTGTATGCCTAAGCAATCCCATTGAGATTGCACCTCCCAATGCCGCATTTTCGGCTAATCCAACGGATGGGTGTGCTCCGCTCACGGTACAATTCACAGATTTAAGCTCATCTCCTGACTCCATTGTAAGCTGGGAGTGGGATTTTGGAGCTGCGGCTTCGCCAACTACCTCTAACTCTCAAAACCCAACCGTAACCTTTCCAATTGGTGGATATGGAATAAGTCTGATCATCACCACCTTTGGCGGATGTACCGACACGGTCGTTTCGCCTGGTCTTATCAACGTAGGAAACCCGCCCACTGTGAGTTTTTCGGTTGACAAAGACACGGTCTGTGTAGCCGAGACCCTTACTTTTGCTAGCGCATTCACAAACTCCAACTGGACTTACCAGTGGGATTTTATGTATGAACCAGATAGCAGTTTTAATGTGATGGCAACAACAGATACTGCGATATTTGCCTATCCAGATACAGGCTTGTTTAATGTGGCGCTGATTATTGAAAACAACGGATGCCGGGATACCCTGATCATTAATGACATGGTTTTCGCTTCCCCTCCTCGCGCCCAAATTGCTATAGACAATTCTGTCCTGTGTGCCGTACCAGGAACATTTACCTTTGTCGACTCATCCATAGGTCCGATTGATATATGGGAATGGAACGTGGATGGGGTGTTTTATTCCAGTCAGCAGAACCCTCCTCCCTTTACTACGAGTGCAGTTGGTCAGCATACAGTACAACTTATCGTAACCTACTCGCTTACTGGATGTGTTGATTCCTTTACCACCGTTTTTTCATTAGGCAATCCATCAGCGGATTTCACAGCAAGTACAGTTACTGGCTGCAGGGAATTAGCGACGAATTTTATAAATAACTCTCAGAATTCGGTTGCTCATTTTTGGGATTTTGGCGACAATTCTCTTGCAACTACCTTCAGCCCTTCACACACCTATACGGATACAGGAATCTTCACTGTTCAACTGGTTGCAATAGATGTGTTCGGGTGTCGAGATACGTTAATTCGGCCTGATTATATAGAGGTCCTGGGTCCATATGCGAACTTTTCAGGGGATTCCCTTCGAGGATGCCCGCCTTTCCCGGTTCAATTTTCTGATAGCAGCACTTCATTTGGTACGAATATCACGAGTTGGTTATGGAACTTTGATGATCCCCTAAGTGGCCCTAGCAATACTTCAACTGCACAGAACCCAAATCATATATTCAATCAAGCAGGTTCTTTTGACATAAAATTAGTTGTAACTGACAACCAGGGCTGTAAGGACTCCACTACATTCATTAACTATATTGGAGTCAGTTTTCCCAGCCCGGATTTCAGTATTGATTTTGATACAACCTGTGCAGGGAGCAACGTTAATTTCTCCAATTTATCTTCAGGGATCGGCCTAAGTTATTTCTGGGATTTTGGAGATGGAACCGGGACCAGTACAATGCCTGATCCTAGTTACGCCTATGCAGACACAGGACTATATACTGTTACCCTCATTGCTACCGACATAAATGGCTGTATTGACTCTATTCAACGGCTCATTTTAGTAGAACTTTTCGAGGCAAATTTTACCGGAAATCCAACCATAGGCATTTGCCCTCCGCTTAATACGCTTTTTGCGGATAGTACAATCGGAGAC
>CAYGTH010000967.1:0-2048 GCA_964352745.1 uncultured Bacteroidia bacterium | reverse complement strand
GTATCCATTCAGGAATCATTACCCATCCCTATGTCGCACGGAGCCTCTTCCCAAACCGGCGTATCCAGATCAACTCTACTGCGATCAGATTAGGCACCCAGGCTGCCCAGGCGACAATGTGGTAGGCAGTAATGAAAGATACTCCCGATGCCAGCATGGATCCGAGATAAATCCGTAAAGTAACAGCGGAGAAAGTGAGGGCAAAACTGCGAAACATCCAGCGTTTATGGGCTTCAATATCCCCTATCCGAATCCGGTAATAGGCTTCGCCTGTTGTAAATAGCCACGCAATCGCTAATCCGGTAAAGCCCAGGCGTGTATTCCATCCACCAGTTGCATATTGGGCAATGGCAAATCCCGCAAGCCCCGAAAGGAGGCAGGCAATGACATATCCCTTACCTATGTTTCTGTGCAATTTCGTTTTCCGGCTTCTTAAACCGGGAAAAAACTGAAAAGGACCAATGAGGAGAGCTACCAACCCCAAAATAATATGCGTATAAAAAGCCGCCCGATATACCATTACAGATAGCAGGGCGGCATCTTTTGATTTCAATAATCCATGAACTTCAAAGCTGAGGTAGCCCATTGCGATGAATACGACAGGGGCAATTAAGAGTACGACGAGCCCTGTCCGAATACTGCTCAAAATTCGTTGTCTCGTCATAAAGAAGGGATTCGGGAGTCCGCTATTCAGCTTCCTCCTCTTCTGCGACAGGTGCTACAAAGGCAACCAAACCGGTATCAATGGCTACCAGCGGTAAACTCGCCTGCAAATCTGCTATCCCTTCCGGCGTCACGTCTGTCTGCCAGAGGTAGAGTTTTTTCAGGTTGGGAAGTTGCTTGAGTGCCTCCACAGAAGCATCGCTCACTTTCGTTCCATACAAATTCAGGTATTCGAGATTCGCCAAACCGCTGAGTTTTGCAATTCCCTCATCCGTAATACCAGTTTGATCGAGTCGGAGCCGCAGCAGGTTAGGCAATTTGGCTACGGCATCGAGGTCCTTGTCTGATACCGAAGTCCGGCTCAGGTTCAGCCATACGATTTGCTCATTTACCTGATCCAATGCCCCCAGCGGATTATTTCCGGGTAAGGAGTCCATGAGGGATAAATCCACTTCCAGGAAAGGGTTGTCTTGTGCAATTCTGGCAATTTTCAGGCCCTTAGCTCTTACCTGCTCGACAGCTTCAGGAGAAGCCTCGCTTGCCACCAAAGCATCTAATCCCGTTTTGGCTTCCAGTCCCAGTTCTCGTTGCAGCGCTAATTTCACTTCATCCGAGACTTCCAGATCAGCAACTGCCCCTTCGAGGCCTGCTCCCTGATCTATCCACCAACCGATAATGGTAATTTGTTCGTCTGTGAGGGGGCGCTTTCCTTCCGGAGGCATAAAATCATCATGCTCTTCCGGCAGGGTAATACGGCGAAATATTTCACTTCCCTCTGCATTGCCTGCTTCGATGACAGGGCCGCCTTCGCCCCCTTCCATCAAGGCTTCTCCACTTGTCATCAGGAGGTCGCCTTTTGTTTTATTTTCATTGTGGCAGGAAATACAGCGTGCATCCAAAATCGGGAGGACAACATGCGCAAATACTTCTGCCGAATCCAGATTCGTAATTTCCGGACGGGACCGATCTATCCGTGCCGGCAGTCCTGCAAGGCTCCGAAGCGGCTGCGGCATATAATACGTCAAATAGGTTGAACCATGTGTCAGGGAACCGCCCAGATGACCGGTATAGCTCAGTGCCAGTATCGACACGCCTATCAGGCCCAGTTGTACGCGTTCCAGCATTTTCCCTTTCAGTACGGGAATCCGACCACTTTTGAACAGATAAATTACGGTAGCTAATACCGCTACCACAATTCCTCCCCATTTGTGATTCGACAGGGTATCCGCATTATAATCGCCGCCTTCAGCCAGCATGAGCCCCAATACAACCGCGACAATCGAACTGACGGCACTCAGGAGCCAGGTCAGATTCGTAGCCGGTGCAAGGTTTTCGTATTTCGGCCTTCGGGATAAAAACTCCATTATCGCCGCCAATAGGAGAAA
>CAYGTH010000966.1:1262-2049 GCA_964352745.1 uncultured Bacteroidia bacterium | reverse complement strand
AAACATTCACACTTTCAAACGGTCAAACAGAACAAAAAGCACGAATGAAATTCGGTCGATTATTTTGTTCGAGAAAGTTCGAGGGTTCGAGTGGCGTTTGAATGTTATTCCCGCAACGCTCAAACATTCACACTTTCAAACGGTCAAACAGAACAAAAAGCACGAATGAAATTCGGTCGATTATTTTGTTCGAGAAAGTTCGATAGGAGTCTGGAGGTATTTCCTAGAATTCTACTGTAAACCCAGCACCAATAGTAGAATTGCTTCCCGGCACACTGTTGATAACAGAAGGCTTCATTTTTACGCGCATGGAAAGGTCTTCTGAAACATCGAAGCCCTTGAGGTGAGCATCTACAAATGCCTCAATGATGGACAATGCCCACCATCCTCCTGCTACAATGACGGCAAAATCCCGGTTTCGCCGGGCCTGATCACGCGCACTCAGGATCCCTGTATCCGGAATGTTTTCAGAGTATTGGGTATCTATCGTGGCAGGGTTGTCATCTGTACGGAAAATATAAGCTTGCCGGAGGTCTTTATATTGCCCATTGTTGTAGGTGAATAAATAAGCAAAAAAGCCCAGGCCTCCATATACAATTGGGAGTTTCCAATAACTGCGATTGTAGTATTGGCCCCATCCCGGAATCAGCATACCTCGACTGGAGGCGACTTTGGGATTGTAAGGCGGAGATCGTTCGGGAGAAAATGCCCAGATGGAAGGATAATCCAGCGTTCGCCAGGGAAGCTTCATTTCAATTCGGGGCTTATCGTATTTTACATAATACTA
>CAYGTH010000966.1:0-1252 GCA_964352745.1 uncultured Bacteroidia bacterium | reverse complement strand
TTTTTCTTAACTTTTTTAGGCGTCTCCTCCAGTGTCGAATCAGTCAACGCAGCAATTGCCATGATCGAATCCTGAATGGCCATTTGTGCTTCAGTAGAATCCCCACTTGCTGTGGAGGCGCCCGGAAAGAAAACCCTGCTGGTATCGGGAGGGGCAGGCTGGGAAATTGCCGGTCGTTTAGCGCGGTTAAATTGCCCAGGATCTGGGGGAATGGGGCTGAGGGAACTATCGGCAGGAACGACCTGAGTGGTATCTATCTGTGCGTGCAAAGAGCCTGAAATCAATACCAATAGCCCAATCAATGCGACCCATAAGCCGAACCCACCCCGGTGAGGGTGGGTCAGCTTTATCACAGATATATTAGCGGCAGTACAATTCATTCATTCGCGATGCTTTGGGTCATTTATCCTAAAGTGGAGGATAGGGAGGACCGGGTTGCATGACAGGTTGTTTTTTACAAATCCAATAAGGCCAGAATCCGATTCAGGTCCTCATTTGAACTGAAGTGAAGAACAATCTGGCCTTCCTCATCTTCTCCTTTTTGGCTGACATCCACCCGATTTCCAAATTTTGCCTGCATTTGCTTCTCTACATCCATGAGCATAATATCATGAGACGAAGTCACCTTTTTAGCCGGTTTTGCTTTGGGCTTGGGCGCTTTGAGTTTATTGGCAGCATCTTCAGTCTGACGAACGGAAAGTTCACGGGTAATCACATCCCGCAGCAAACTCACCTGAAGGCCTTTGTCCTCAATTCCCTTAATGGCTTTGGCGTGGCCCATTGTAATGGATTCAGCACGCAGTTCCTTTTGTACTTCTTCGGGTAATTTGAGGAGGCTCAGGTAATTGGTTACGGTTGAGCGTTTTTTCCCAACTTTATCTCCCAGCTCTAATTGTTTCAGGCCCAACTCATCAACCATTCGCTGATAAGACTGTGCAATCTCCATGGGATTGAGGTCTTCCCGTTGGATATTTTCAATGAGGGCCATTTCGAGCATTTGCTCATCATCGGCCGTGCGAATATAGGCGGGCACCTCGGTCAGGCCTGCTTCTTTGGAGGCGCGAAGGCGTCGTTCTCCTGAAATTAATTGATACTCTTTAGCAGAAAGTTTCCTGACTGTCAGGGGCTGGATAATACCATGCAATTTGATCGAGTCTGCCAATTCCATCAGCGGCTCCTGCTCAAAGTGCTTGCGGGGCTGAAAGGGATTGCGCTCAATCTGGTCAACCGGGATCAAATTGACGGCATTAAC
>CAYGTH010000965.1:0-2066 GCA_964352745.1 uncultured Bacteroidia bacterium | reverse complement strand
TGCTCTTCATTCTGTTGTGTTCAGGTGTAAGTTTGGGCAAAGATAGGGATTTTGGGGATAAATTAGATTGTGAAGGGAATTCGATGCCAGAAACGCAATTGAAAACCCTCGAGTCCGCAGAAATGAGAGTTGTCATTTTTATTGTTCTCCAGGGATCTATACCACTTTCCCTTCCTTGGCCAACTCTTTCTGAATACCCCGAATCAAATCGATTTGGGCAATTTGATTTGAATTTCGAGACAATGCCTCCAGACAACAATACTGAACGATATTCATGATATTGGAACCCGTCAGTTCATATTGACGAGCAATGGCTTTCAAATCTACATCTTGGTCAAAACGAACTATCTTAGGGAAAGCTATTTCCCAAATCCGCAATCGTTCAGAAGCTTTGGGCTTTGCAAAATGAATCACAGCCTGGAACCGACGCAAGAAAGCTTCATCAATATTTGTTTTAAGATTAGAAGCCAATATCACCAACCCATCATACATTTCTACCCGCTGCAAGAGGTAGGATACTTCCTGATTCGCATAGCGGTCATGGGCATCTTTAGTTCCGGTCCGCTTGCCAAATAAGGCATCGGCTTCATCAAAAAACAGAATCCAGCCTTTACTCTCTGCTCTGGCAAATAGCTTAGCGAGGTTTTTTTCCGTTTCGCCAATGTATTTTGAGACGACCATCGAGAGATCGACCTTATAGACTTCTTTTTGCGTGTATTTTCCCAACAAGGTAGCTGTCAGGGTTTTCCCAGTGCCGGGGGGGCCGTAAAACAGTGCCCGATATCCCGGCTTGAGCTTGCGTTTCATCCCCCATTCCTGCATGAGGATCTGGCCATGATTGATCCAGTTTTCCAACTCGTGTATTTGATTCGTTGTCTGGGGGTTAAGTACTAAATCTTCCCAGGTCATCTCTGTCTCGATGAGCTGCGCAGGAAAATTGACACTGAACCGGGGTCGGGATACTTTTCCCAGCGTCAGCAGATCAATGTATTCCGGTGCCAGAATCAAGCGCCCACTCATCCGAGGTTCTCCTTCTTCCGGCGAATCCAGATACAGCACTTGTTTTTTGGCAAAGAAGTGGTCTTCCGCCAGGAGTTCCTGCACCTCAAATCGTTTTTCCAGATCAGTCCCTGCCAGTAGGAATAAGGCAGTTTCACCTGTAGGCAAAAAGCCCCGGTGCTGCTTGCCACGCACGCCGCCGATCTGCGGAAAGTCGCCCTCTTGTGGCAATGCCCGTGTAATGACCTGATCGAGGAAGTCGGGTTGAATATGTGGGACCAGGGAGAGGAGGAGGAGGAGGGTTTCGCTGGGAGAAAGATTGTGTTTCCGACAAAACAAACTCACCTGATCGAGCGAATGCAAGTCTGGTATCAACTCCTTAACCTGCGCACTAGCGGGATCGAAATAATGCAGAATACGTGCAATCACCACCTCTTGCAAACCTGCAAGTAGCCCCATGAGCGAATCCTTAACCAAGTCATTATTCATATTAGGCCCTATTGTATTGTGGGCGAGCATCTGCTGCTCCTGTATTATTCAGCGTTCGAACGTAAATCATAATCGCCCGGGCAACTGCATACCATTCATTAGCCGGGATATTTCGTTTCATTTGTCTCAACTCAATAATAACTCCTTCCAGTGCTCCTCCAGCACCTACCTCATCAAATCGATTTCCCAATAATCCAGGTGCCCGAAGTCGATTCCCTCCACTTGAATCCTGATACGCAGGAGCGTCTTGTGAAGCTGCAGCTGTAAATCTATCGATTGCGTTGTGCTGCAAAGCCATATCATTCAACCATTGTCCACGGGTAAGTGGAATACGCACGCCCGGGTCAACTTTCCCACCATCTGTAATTCGTTGATTGATCAAAAACTCACCTGAGGTTCCAAACATATTCGCAGCTTGCAGCACATAGTTGACCCAAACAGCGTTGTTTCGACTAAAATATGCATGTTCTGGATCGTCTAGTCTTGCAAAAATACTTGCAAAATCTGTCCTTGCCATCGCAAAAGCTATGTCTTTCGCATATGAGCGTTGTCCTACCGCTTCTCCTTGCACCAAATAC
>CAYGTH010000964.1:0-2066 GCA_964352745.1 uncultured Bacteroidia bacterium | reverse complement strand
GCAATGAAGAAGTGATTTCCACAGAGTGGGAGTAGGCCAGTTTTCCATAAAGCGAAGAATAACCGCAAGGTTCGCAACAAAAAACGCTACGAACGCAAGGAAGAAGAGCTTGTAGATACACTTTGCGCCCCTTTGCGAGTACTATTGCGCCCTTTGTGGTTTTCTCTTTACGGATTTTTGGCCTACCCCCCCAGAATTGCATATCCAATATTCTACCAAACTCGTAATGCGTAATATGGAAACTGCAGTCTCTTCTTCATCTTTTCCGACAGAAACAAGTACAATTGAACTTGATTTTGGTAATTGTTTGTCTAAGCTCGATGTGGATGTCGCGGCATTCAGCGAACTAATTGAGATCCGAACGGTTCCCAAAGGGAGGTATCTGGTTAGGGAAGGCGAGACTTCCCGCGCGTGCTATTTCGTACTGAAAGGCTGTGTGCGGCAGTATTACCTTGTCGATGGCGAGGAAAAAACCACTTTTTTCTATACAGAAGGACATTCCATCTTTTCCCTTCGGGCCCCTACCGCCGGGAAAGCGTCCAACCATTATCTGGCTTGCGTTGAAGATACCACCCTTACTGTGCTTACCCTTGAAAAGGAGCGGGAGATGTATAGCCGATTTCCTGAACTGGAATCCATGAGCCGTATTTCCTTGCAAGAGGAATTGAGCAATTATCAGGAAATGCTCGCCACTTACATTATCACAAACCCCGAAGAACGCTACCTGAATTTATTGGAATCCCGGCCTGACCTCCTCAACCGGGTCCCACAATATCAACTCGCCAGTTACCTGGGGGTGAAGCCAGAATCCCTGAGCCGTATTCGCAGAAGAATTGTAGGGAATAGGAGATAAGAATAAGGTGTCAGGTGTCGGGTGCGATGAGTCAGGAAGATGAGTGGTATTTCCCCCAACTCTCAAACAACTCGAACATTCAAACTCCTCAAACAAAACAGCATCCAACTCTCTACTTTTAACGCCCAACTCTTAACTCCCCGCTCTCCCAATTTCCCGAACTCCCCCTCTCTTCTTAACCAAAGTCAATGACTGCGGTTTTTCCATGTCCTAGTTTTGGGTATTCAAAAAAAACAGCGACTTCCGCTTGACAGAAACTTACACAAGTGCTTTTTCTCCGAAATGGGCTGTGGGGGACAACAAGCGTAGCGAGCAGGGGGAAATAAGGTCTGTAGATCGCGGTGTCTGCGAACAGCATATAATCGAAGAGCCCTCCAGCCAATACTCAATTCAATAAAAAAAACAGATATTGTCCCAATAATACAATCGCTCATGAAAGCAGCCATTCGCCAAACCTACGGCCCTCCCCACACTATACAGGTCGAAGCAGTTCCCCAACCCATTCCGAAAGACGGGGAAGTCCTGATCAACGTCTATGCAACGACAGTCAACCGTACAGACTGCGCCGTTATGACCGGCAAACCCTATATCATGCGCTTATTTTTGGGGATTAGAAAACCCAGTTCTCCTTTTCTTGGGACAGACTTTGCGGGTGTGATTGAAGGGGTGGGAAAAGGCGTGGAAGATTTCCAGGAAGGCGATCGGGTATGGGGCTTTTATGACGAAGGCCTGGCTTCCCAAGCGGAATATATGACTTATGCTGCGTCGAAGAATATTGCGAAAATGCCAGAAGGGCTCTCATTCGAACAAGCAGCTGCGAGCCTGGAAGCGGCGCATTATGCATATAACTTTCTGAATAAAGTGAAGCTGCAGGCAGGTCAGAAAATCCTGATCAATGGTGCAACCGGAGGCATCGGATCAGCCTTGTTGCAATTCATCAAGCATGAAGATATCTATGTGACAGCGGTCTGCAATACCCCCCAGGTTCCCCTCATCCAGTCGTTGGGAGCAGATAAAGTCTATGACTACAGCCGGGAAGATTTTACGCTGGATGAAGAGCGATACGATTTTATATTTGATGCTGTTGGCAAAAGTAGTTTTGGGGCATGCAAAAACCTCTTGGCCTCCAAAGGGATATACATCTCCTCCGAATTAGGCAAAGGCGCACAGAATCCCTTTCTGGCGCTGATTACCCCTTTGCTGGGGGGCAAGA
>CAYGTH010000963.1:0-2087 GCA_964352745.1 uncultured Bacteroidia bacterium | reverse complement strand
AGGTATAACACAGCGAGTCCCGCCGAAACGCGTCAATTGACTGACGAAATAATGCGGGGTTCGTTTCCTCGAAAAACCGCCATTCTTCATAATAATTTTGAACTGAAAGAGATCGGGAGAAACCGCCCTTGCTGATATCTACTTGTAGGAAACGGTCCGAATCCGTGTAATTAATCACGATCAGGGAGTCATGATTCGGCACGGGGCTGGCTTCAAACTCAATGGATTCTATCCGCCAGACAGGGCCTTGCAATCGGACACCCAGGGTTTGTTCAGGATCCGGATTACAACCGACCAGATTCAGCATAAAAAACAGGACACACACAACAGGAAGACAATAAACAAATAGGCTTGAGAAACGATTCATAAGATGATTAATTGATGAGATAGGACTCTTCTACTGTCGTCAACCACTCATCTATATCACCTCACTCAACTCTCCGCATTCCGAATTAACTCCTCTTTCAACCGAAATAGTTCTTCATCCAGCCCAACCGGATACAGTTCAGGATCATCAAATGACTTGACAGAATCAGGCAAAGCTGCAATTTGCGCCTGACAATGGGACCGCATTTCACCTATTGACAGGTCAGGATAAACCCGCTTACCTTTGTCAAAAACGGGCACCAGGACCGCTGTTTCCAAGGCGGGATCTACCTGGATAACTGGCCCTGTGAACAGGTGCATATTTTGTCCCTGCACTTCCTGCCGTTCATCAACGATTCTATCCGCCACCATCCTACCCTCCTGCCAGCCTCTGCGTACCTGTAACATCCCTGGCTGAGAGACTTTGATGGGGTCTTCGGATAATTTGATGCGGGCTTCCCATTGGCCACCCGGCTCGCGAATGGCCGCAAGTTTATAGACGCCGCCTAATGCTGGCTGGTCGTAAGCAGTCGAGAGTCGGGTACCAATCCCCCATACATTAATCCTCGCTCCAGCATCCCGCAACTGTTGCATTCGGTATTCGTCCAAATCATTACTCGCGACAATGGCCGCCTGGGGAAAGCCTGCTTCGTCCAACAATGTTCGGGCAGCGATGCTGAGCGCTGCCAGATCTCCGGAATCCAACCGAATCCCAACCATCTCATATCCCTGCTCCCGTAGTTGTTTCCCGACTTCAATGGCATGCCCGACGCCTTCAATCGTATCGTAGGTATCAACCAGAAAAATACAATTATTGGGCATGGTGGCTGCATACGCCTCGAAAGCGGCGGCATCACTTCCAAAAGCCATGACCCAACTGTGGGCATGTGTTCCCCGGACCGGAATCCCATATCGTTTCCCTGCCAGGACATTAGAAGTCGCAGCACATCCTCCGATATGAGCAGCACGACTGGCAGACAAGCCTCCATCAATTCCCTGTGCCCGCCTCAAGCCAAATTCCAATACAGGCTCCTCACCTGCAACTTTACAAATCCGGGAAGCCTTCGTAGCGATCAGGGTTTGGAAGTTAATTATGTTCAACAATGCCGTCTCCAGCAGCTGACACAAAATCAGAGAACCCCTGACCTGAACCAGTGGCTCATGGGGAAAGGCAACCGTCCCTTCCGGCATGGCTTTGACGGAAGCATCAAAATCCATATTCCCCAAATACGCGAGAAATGCAGGTTCAAACAGGGCCTGTCCATCATTTCCGGTAAGCGTTTCGAGATAGGCAAGGTCTTCCGCATCAAACCGAAAGTTGCTGAGGTAGTCGATCATCGTTTCCAGTCCACAGGCGATCGCATACCCGCCTCCAAATGGATTTTTTCGAAAAAATAAATGAAAGACGGCTTCGTGATCCTGCATCTCATTTTTCCAATAGCCATACGCCATCGTAAGTTGATACAAATCAGTAAGCAGTGCCAGAGAGGACATAGGGAGAGGTATTGGGAGTTCGGGAGTTTGGGAGATTGGGAGATTGGGAGTTTGGGAGTTGGAGAGTTTGGGAATTCGGGAGTTCGGGGGTTTAACATTTCACTTTTCTGTCTTCTGTCTTCTGTCTTCCGTCTTCTGTCTTCTGTCTTCTGTCTTCTGTCTTCTGCCTTCTGTCTTCCTCTTCCTACTAAATAACCGAAACATCTTTCAATATTTCCAGACAAGCA
>CAYGTH010000962.1:0-2087 GCA_964352745.1 uncultured Bacteroidia bacterium | reverse complement strand
ACATTACAGCCCACTCCATCACAAATCCGGCAGGTAACGTCCATTTCCGCACTAATCTCCGTAAATGGGAAATAAGAAGGACGCAGGCGAATCTGCACTTTGTCGCCGTACATCTCTCTGGCAAAATACAAGAGCGTTTGCTTCATATCGGCAAAGCTGATGGTCTCATCCACGACCAGGCCCTCTACCTGATGGAAGAAACAGTGGGTCCGGGCAGAGATGGCTTCATTCCGATATACACGACCGGGTGCAAGGATACGGATGGGCGGCTTTTCCCGCTCCATGGTCCGAATCTGCACAGAAGAAGTGTGCGTCCGCAACAACCAGTCTGGATCTCGCTGCACGAAGAAAGTATCCTGCATGTCGCGGGCCGGGTGATTGTCCGGAAAATTGAGGGCACCGAAGTTGTGCCAGTCGTCTTCTATTTCGCGATCTTCTTCTACTTTGAAGCCGATCCGGTCAAATATCCCAACAATTTTGTTGAGTACGATTGACAAAGGGTGTCGCGCACCCGGTAAATAGGGATCACCGGGCAGGGTCAGGTCATGCGGCTGATCGGTCTTGCGCGAAGCAGCTTCTACCGTCTGAACAAACTCTTTGAGTCTGCCTTCAGCTTTCTGCTTCAACTCATTGAGCATCTTGCCTACTACGCGCTTTTCTTCTCCCGGCAGGGCTTTAAATTCCGCAAACAAGCTATTGATTTCCCCTTTCTTGTTGGTGAATTTTCGCTTGTACGATTCCAGGGCTTCGGCGGACTCCGCCACAAAGCTTTCTACCTCCTGTAACAGCTGCTCAATCTTTGCTTGCATGATAAATTTCGTTTTGCCCTGCAAAGGTAGGAGATTTTGGGGAATTTGGGAACCGATAAGCAGGAAGATCATGCGTTTTTGAGTTGCAGCCTGCATGATAGGGGTATCCTTTGTGTGAAAAGTGCAGGCCCTTTGCCCATGCAAAGATGCATTTAAGCCTCATTCCTCCGCACCTCGACTACGCTCGGTGTGACGGATCGGTTGTTTTCGTTGTCTCGTTATTCCCCTCCGAACACTTTGGACACATAACGAGTTGTAGCCCTATGGATATGCTTACCCAAGAGACCAGAAGTGGTGTACTGACATTGCGCCCAAATATTCCGACCATTGATTTTGCAGCAGCTACAAGCGATGCGGAGCAATTTCAAAATGAAACCTTACGGCCTCTGCTCAAATTCCAACATCCGCTGTTGGTAGCGGTCTTTGAAACCTATGCACAAAGTCGCAAAAAGACCCTTTCACAAATGCCTGATCATTCACGATCCGTATTTATTGAAGAGAGTCTGCATAAAGATCACCAGCTACGCCAGTTGTTTATGGGCATGCTTATTGGGCATTTTACGCTGACAGAATACAGCAACTATCTTGCTTGTGAAAAAGAAATCCGAAAAAGAGCCATTGAAATGCTCATTCAACGCTTACAAGATCAGTTGGGGTAGGCAGTGGGGTCAGGAGAGAGGAGTCAGGGGCCAGGAAGAGGGAAGAAAAATTCAAGTTCAAAGATCAAATTCAACTCTCAAACCTCAACCAGTCAAACAAAAGAGGGCTAAGGAAGATTTTAGATTTGGGATTTTAGATTTCAGACTATAACCTCCTATTAGTCAACACATTGAATTTCTCTCAATCAGACTTTCGGCTAAAACTCAGCATCCAATTATACACATCATCGCCGCCATAGACGCGCTTCCAGGCATCGTGGCCCATATCGCCATGAATGGTAAAGCGGACTTCCTGATGCCCCAGTTCTTCCAAACGATTCAGACCGGGATAGAAATATTGAACTTTGACGGCCTGATCCCGCCCGCCTGCAACTACCCATACGGGCAATTGGTGTGCAGCTATCGGCTCCATTAAATCAGGATGTCCCCAGCCCACAATGGGATTGATCGCAGCAAACCGCTCCGGATATTTACTCGCCATATACCAAGTGCCAAATCCGCCATAACTAATCCCACTCAGATATACCCGATCCGGATCCGCCTGATAGGTTGCCAGGGTCTTATCCAAAATAGTCAATAAGTCAGCCTCACACAGGTCCCAACTTTGAGGGAGTATTCC
>CAYGTH010000961.1:0-2092 GCA_964352745.1 uncultured Bacteroidia bacterium | reverse complement strand
CGAAAAAACGCCTACTAGAAACGACATCCTACCAAGAAGGAGACAAAGATTGAATCAGGATCTGGTTCTGAATCAGTTGAAGGATTGGAGCCGTTTTGTTCTAAAAATCGAATTTTTCTGTCTCATGTTCAGAGCGATGCAGCTCAGATTTGGTTTTAACCCTAAAGAACTACCCCCAGATGAGAATACTCAAAAGCTTGAGTGATGAAGAACAAAGGTTCAGAAGAAGATTACAAAAAAGCTATAGGAGTGGGAGAATAAGGATCAAAAGACCTTGTGTCTTGTTTTTTTAGGTAAAAAAAGAGTCAGGAGTACGCCCAGACCCGCACGAAGGTCGAACCCCTTCTGACCGGTTAGTTGATAGTGAGAATTCCCACAAGGCGAAGATGTGAGATTATTAGGGGAAAGGATCTCCGTCAGCAACAATATGTAATTTCCCAGTTTGATTTCGGTCTATCAAGACGCTAAAACTTTGTGTATATATTCCATCAAGGCTGCGAATAAAGACCTCCATATATGAGTTAATCGAATCAGGTAGGGCAGATAATGAACCCGTACTTACATATAGATCATTATTTTCCTTTAATTTAATTTTGGCTAATCCTCCATTGTTTTTGCTGTGGTATACTGTGGTATAGAATGATTGATATTCTTCTCCAAAAATTGAAATGGAATCAATGTAATACTCCTTGGACAAGACTTCCAAAGATAAATCATCAAAGTCTATTTGCAATGTTTCTCGCTTTGGAGGACCGCAAGACGTAGCGACGAATAGGATTGTTATGATAACTATTAGTTTCATTTTCCATACTTAATGGTAATATCTTGCTGTTCTTGGAGAATTTTTGCTTGTTCGGATTTTAAGTCTTGAATTCTAAATTTGAATTTGGCTTGGTCTTGCGGGATCAAAATATTCCCTGAAAGTGCGGTAGTCCGCCAGTTAAGCTCATAAGAAATTTCATTTAATACATCAATAAGTACGACATCCCTTCTGAACTTTGCCCCTATAGATTCTAAAACTTGAATCTTATCATATTCGCTAAGGTTTGGATCGTTAAGGGTCGACTTAATTGCATAACCTCCATACACAAGCAAAATATCCATATAATCTTTCTTTAGATTATCTGACCCAATAACCCAATAACCCAATAACATAGGCCCTTTCTTCTGTATCTATATTCTTGTAATAATTCGGATCTGATGAGAGGAGTCCTTCAGCTCCTTGTATAAGATATTCGGAATAAAAAGACCAGTTACCTTTAATGAAAACTTCTTCTCTATGACTTTGTTCATGAGCAATTAAGGACAACCAACTCCATTCCCATCTAGTAGGAACCTGCTTATTATCGTGAATTACCTTTTTGCCATTTACTGATGCTGATGTTTTATTTGGGATACCGACAAGATTTGCCCAATCTCGATTGGGATAGGATACATACATACCCGTTGTGCCTTTTTGAAGTACTTTTTTATCATAGGGCTCCCATGTCGTTTCTCTCATTGCCTCAAAGCTAAATCCGAAAGCAGCATTAAGCAGTTTCATAACTGGCAAAGTTAATTTACCGATTTTATTTATCATGGTGGCTGGTTCCAACCCATCCAAATCCACATTGGCAGTTGGACTATTCCCCGCAAACTGATACGGAGTATACCAGGGATACTCCGGTGCTAGCGGATCGACACTCAAAAACTTCGCAATCCTCGGATTGTAAATCCGGAAACCATAATCATATTGATTTCCGGTACCAGACACTTCCGGGTCCTGCTCTTTCCCATTAAACCCGTAACGATACCCGCCAGCCTGCACCTTCCGCCCCGGCATCATCATCCCAAATGCATAATAATCTTGCGCACTGCGCACATCGCCGGTAAAATAGTGCCCCAGAGAGAGACTGCCATCAGCGACCTGTAGCTTTCGGTCGGAGAGGGTGACCAGGACGTTTCCCAGATGGTTGCTCACTTCAAAGAACTTGCGCCCGCGTAAGAAGGCGATGCCGACAGAGTCGGGCGGGGTGCTTATGCTAAGATACGTGGTACTGGTCTTGGATGCAAAGTAACCTTCTGTGGAGAAACTGGTGTTATATATAAAACC
>CAYGTH010000960.1:0-2092 GCA_964352745.1 uncultured Bacteroidia bacterium | reverse complement strand
TATTACTGGCAGAAAGTTCTGGGACCAACTTTTACGACTTAATTATTATGAGCTATAGTTATACAAATACGCAAACTTTTACTGTTACCCATGCAAAACACATAGCAGCAAAGGTTGCTACTGACTTGAAGCGGATGCAACGATTTTATGATTATCCAACTGATCAAAACATTGAAAGCTATGAGACAGAAGTAATTGAATTACTGAGGAACGGTTATTTAGGTACAGTTACTTATGGATTCAAACGCAATGAAAAATGGATAGAGCCAACACTACGATACCTAGCAAAAGATTTAAAATCGGATACGGATGGCGATGATCCCGGCAAAATTCGACCAGGAGCTAATATTTCTAACGCTTCATTTGCCAGTTACCTCACTTACTCTGACAAATGGAATCAGTTGCCCCCGAATGAAAAGGATCAGTTCAAAAAAAGTCTCCCATTCCAAAGAACTGGAGCAGAAGAACCTGGAGTTGATGGGTACCTCACCAAAGACCATACATATTCATCTGGCGGTAAAGCAGTAGATCGGTATCAGGTAAAAAGTGATTAAAAATTATTCCAACGAAAGCGATTATCCGCATGAAATCAACAATAGAAGAATTATTCGAATCCCCTATTACCTATCCGGATTTTGAATACAAAGACAGGTTCGACTGTCTAATTGGATTAGATGAGCATAAGGAACGGCTAAAAAAAATTATCAGCATCCTTATTAACCCTACAGGCTTGGAAGAGTGGGCTTCAAAACATCATCCATCCGCTAAAAAACTGATCAATTTTGTATTAAGACGCCCTCCTTTAATCGTATTAGAAGGGGATGTCGGCTCAGGAAAATCGGAATTAGCATTAACAATTGGTGATACAGTGGCAAGAGCAGAAGATATTGATATTACCCTATTTCCACTAAGTTTATCTGCAAGAGGAGAGGGACGAGTTGGACAAATGACTCAATTGATCTCTTCAGCATTTGATCACACGATTCAACAAGCACAGAAATTAAAAAGTGATTCTCCTAAAGCTCGTGGTGCTGTGATTTTATTAGTTGATGAAGCGGATGCATTAGCCCAATCAAGAGAGAGTTCACACATGCATCATGAAGACAAGGCAGGCGTAAATGCATTTATTCGCGGAATTGATAGACTTGGTAACGGAAGATTACCTGCTGCTGTGATTATGTGTACAAATCGTTTGGGAGGATTAGACCCCGCTGTAAAAAGACGAGCAGCAGAAATCCTAACTTTTCACAGGCCAGATAATGCTCAAAGACAGGCTGTTTTAGGGCCAATACTATCTGAATTAGGTATTAGCTCTGAAAATATAAAAACCATTGTTACAGAAACAGGTGGAGTAAATGGTCGTGAATACGGATTTACCTTTTCTGATCTTACTCAGAGATTATTGCCATCCATTGTTTTGGATGCTTATCCTGATCAAAAAGTATGTGCAGAAAAAGCGGTTCAGATTGTAAGATCAATGGCCCCCACTCCGCCCTTTAGAGATAAGGTATAACACAATGCATCACCAAAACCTCAGTGCCCTTGAACAACGGTATCACCAGGAATCAGCCGGAGACACACATTTTTTTGGGGCAGCGTTTCGGTACATCGATAAGCACAGCGCTCCAGACCATAGCCCCGAAAAGCGTGAACAAGCTTATCTCAGTTTATATCAGCAGCACTATAATCATATCGACCATTTTGTGCGGCATCTGCTTTTTTCCGTACAGTTTGTGCTGACCAGCCAGAGTTTTGATGAACATCCCCGAACCCACCCCGAAACAGCCCGCAAACAATACATCGACATGTTGCAGGCCCAGCTTTCGACAGATGAACTCAGCCTCCTGTATTATCACGTACACCTCGATCCCAGACAACAGGCACAGCTCCTGGTAGCGGATCTGGAACGCTACGCTTTTTTTACGCGTGTCCCGGACCTGCACCAGGCTTTATCTACTGAAATTCCGAATCAGGATTAACGTCAGGCTATCGTTATTTTTTGCCCCAAAATTTGTTTTAGAAACCGAAATGTTCTATCTTATGTACCAGATCATTGAAGTTAACAGTGTTAAAACCGGTCTTGCAAAAAGTG
>CAYGTH010000959.1:0-2097 GCA_964352745.1 uncultured Bacteroidia bacterium | reverse complement strand
GCCTTACAAGACGACAATCCACAAGGAATCATGCGGATGTTCAACGGGAAATGGGATAACAGTTAACCATTAAGGGTTAATAGTTGAGACATGTCTTGCACTGAAAAAAGTTGACCTTTTTGGTTAAATAATAAATTAAATCAGGTCGAAAAGAGCGAGTTGATTTGGGTCAGTTTTTTCAGTTTTCCGGATGGTATAAACTTCCATTTTCGTTCTTTGATTTAGTGGTACGTTAGGTAACTGTTCTTCAAATTGAATGGGGGTTAGCATACTTAATTGCCCATGTGGGCATTGGTTATAATTGTTAACCGCCTTTTTGAGTAAGGTATCTAAATGGGAAAAAGACCTGGGGGTCCAATGTATGAGGTAATTATTTTTGATAATTCCATTCAATCGTTCCATGGCTGTATTTTCAAAGACGGAATTACACATACTGATTCCAATGGATCGGCTCTTGAGCAGCTTGGTATAGTCTAGGGAGGTATATTGAGTTCCTTTATCTGAATGATGGATCAACTGATGATCCTGTGGGAGGGGCCGAAGCTTCAATGCCTTTTTTAAGAGTTTGATACTATGGAGGGCATGGAGAGAATCGGCCAGGATCGCAGCGATTATTCTGCGACTGTACAGATCCATTACCATGCTGATATAATAGTAGGTATCTCTGAGTTTGAAATAGGTGATATCAGTAACCCAAACCTGGTTAATATCGCTGAAGTATTTTCCACTCAGGAGATTTTGATAAGGAATCACTCTTTCCCCTTTCCAGGAGGTTATGGGCCGCTTTTCCAAGGCATAGCCCGCCAGGGAGCCAATATTAATGAATCCATCCCGGCCGATTCCCTGGGGACGATAGAGGTAATAAATCTTCTCTAATCCGATGACCGGATGCAGACTTCTTGCCTCTTCAATCATCTGAATATAGAGCGAACTGTGGTCTTCTCTGCTCAGAAGTCTGCCCATATATTGCTGATGGGCCTGCTTACTTAGGCCTGCGATGGCATAGAGATCTTTCATTTTGTATCCTCCTGCTTTATGCCCTTGGGAATATTGGTTGAGGACGAGGTGTCGAAATTTTTTTTTAAGTCGACTTTCAACTCACCAGAAGCCACCGAAACGAGGGTTTCCAGATAGTCGATCCGTAATTGCTTCCGCCCGACCGTCGCTTCGAGTTCCTTAATTTGCGCTAATAACGCCCGGGTTTTGTGTTGTTCGCTTTCCATTTGGACTACTTGAACGCTCCCTTTTTCATAATGAACTGAATATTTATACAGCCATCGATAAACAGTCTGAACTGATACGTTATACAATTTTGCTAATTCGCTTACCTTTAGCAAACCATTTTCAATGTCTGCTACTTTTTGCCGCTTAAACGTATCGCTAAATATTCTGCGAACTCGTAATTTCCCCGGAGGGTTCGTTGTAAGTTTCCCTTTTGTTGACATGGTATTTGTGTCATTTTTTGGTCAACTTTTTTCAGGGTGAGACAAATCACTCCAGTTTACTACACTTAAGTGATTTGGTATGTGGAGGGTTTAAAGGAGGAAACAACGATATTTTATCAAGTGGATTCGCAGATAGTGCAATTTCTAAAATTGTATTCGATTGGTTAAACACCGACTATGGACTTGCAGACTTGAAGACTCAGATAGAGGAAATTATAATGAACCCAAAAGATCTCGGGGAATGGAAATTGAACGAGTTAAACTGGACGTATGAAAAGTTGAATGAACTTGATTATGAAAGAAACAAATAAATAAACGACACCACAACACGGTGTATAGTGCATACCCTTCGGGATACGCACCATACACTAACCGTTATCGTTTATAAAAAAAAGACAATGGTAATAGAATTGAAAAATAATTTTGATGATTATTCTGATAAAATATATTCATTAAGAGTGATAGCTTGGAGCCATATAAATTCGATTAATTTTACAAACTATCCAAAAGGAATATATGATGAATATGATATGAAAAGCATTCATTGGATTATTCAAGATAAAAATTACGAAATTATTGCAGCAGCAAGATTAACACCTTTGTTTGATTTTAATGAATACAATCAATTTTCAATGATTAATCATTTAGATTT
>CAYGTH010000958.1:0-2099 GCA_964352745.1 uncultured Bacteroidia bacterium | reverse complement strand
GTATGAGGGGCTCAAGCGGCTGGAGGAGTAGATACTTCGGCTTGCGCGTTGTTTCCCTTGTGAGGGAAACGGGGCCGTGCGGGAAGGGTTCATGCCCCCGGAAGAAGACATCAAAAAACTCGAACGAAGGGTCAAGGCGCAGGAGAAGAAGATGGCGAAGAAGTTGAAGGGATGGGAGGGGAAAGAGGAGGACGGCTGATAGTTCTTCCATAACCTCACTGAGACAATCCGCCAAATAGGAAGAAGTCCCGGTATCTTCCAAATTCGCTACAAAAATGTGCGGCAAACACCGGTTAAACAATTTCCTGTTTCGGTGCATTATTGCTTCCTCAAAAAGGAAAAACAGGTGGTCATTCTCGCGGTGCTCCATCAGGCCAGGAATCCGCAGCTGTGGAAAGAGAGGATATGAGCGACATAGTTTTGCAAGCGTAATCCCTGACACAGTTTAGAGAACACTCCTGATCGAGGCTCGTACCTCCAAAGAGTGATGGTTTGAACTGCTAGCCAAGACGGCTATTTCGCAATATCAAAGGCTGGTAAAATTTGAGGGCCTGAAAGGGATGGAGGAATGAGAGTAGGCACAAGACCAGCTTTCAGAGCCGGATTCCCTCAGTGCTCCGCTGTTTTATTGGGGGAAGTCCTGCCTATTATTGAGATTGGAATTCCCCTTTAGTATAAAATTTCCCTGAGAATTCGACTTCTTTATCTCTGTAAATAGAAATTAATTTTTTTTGGTCTTTGACGCTGCTATTTGGGGTTTTCAATAACCCTAACAGGATTTCATTTGTCGAAAAAATAATATAAGCAGCATGGCTACAGCTAATCTTTTGAACAAATACTCTTGTTGCATCTATCAAGTTTAAATTTTTCATTAAAGAGTCGAACCCTTCTATTTTACTTTTACTCCAAAGTTCATTTTGAATCCGAAATCTATCACGATAAATCTCTAGTGCTTCGTCTTTGTCAAGCTCAGCCTTTGGGCCAATCATGACAGTACCATTTTTCATTTCGATGATGCATTCTTGAAGAAAAGAAAATTGATTTGATCTTTCAAGAATGTCTAAGGTTGAAGAGTAAAATAAATCATTATCCATTTGAAAGCAATATTTAGAGTTAGTCAAATATAGAGGGAGATCCTGGGCTATTAGGAGGGGCCACATCTGCCCCAGTCACAATACCAATAATCAATATTTCCCCTTCAAGAAAAGCATCTGAGGTCGGGATCGTTTCCGATCTTCTAAATTTCTTTGTAAGCACTACTCCCCCAGCTCCTCTTTTATTTGCATGATAATTGGCGACAGTTCGAGCCCATGTCCAAGATGTGAATATACTCTCATTTCCCCCTGCATTATGTAACTCTGGATCTGAATGCCCACTTTCAAGATTTCTCGGAACTGCCATGCCCATTTTAGCATTTAGCAGATCAGGATGTCTCGAATGAACACCACGGTATAATGTAATATAATCATCTTTCTCAGGTTGATCGACATCCGCATTAGAATCATCACGTGGTATAGAGGCATGAAACGGATTAGGATTAAGCTGTCCTCCATATATAATAGAAGCCGCAGTTCCAACACCAACAAGCACCGGGCTCGCGCCTACGAGAAGCCTTGGAATCCTTGCTCCTGGCCCCGGACTTACAGGCCTATTACCAGTACCTGGACCAGGTGGTGGATTGCCGGGGGTAGCCCTAACTCCTGGACTACCGGGAGTTGGCACTGCCACGCCAGGAACCGATGAACTTGCATCTGTTCTGTATTGCGAGGATGACCCCTCTTCAAATATACTTAAGTCTTCGCCTCCATCACGAGCTAAAAATTTTGAATACTCATTTGGATCTGATACGGGTTCTAAGCCTTCTAATTCAGTTGTATGGATAACCATATTTCCACTAAAGGAATAGGGAGACCAATGCGGATATTCCGGAGCCAGCGGATCCACACTCATAAACCTCCCCAGCCTTGGATCATGCACCCGGTACTTGTAATTCACCGAATTACCTGCCCCCTTGACCTCATCATCCTGCTCCTGGCCCTGGAATCCAAATCGATAACCTCTTACTCCATCGCCTCAATCCATTCCCGTATCAGCGCAAC
>CAYGTH010000957.1:0-2102 GCA_964352745.1 uncultured Bacteroidia bacterium | reverse complement strand
AACGCACCAAACCACCCAGTTCATCATCAGGGCACAAGCCTTGTTCAGGAACAATTTTTTCGATAAAATCCAGGAGATCAGAACCTCCGAGGCCTGGCGATCAGAAGCTGGCTGGCTGCCAGAATCCACGCAAAGTCGCCTGGAAATGTACAATCCCCTGGTGATGTCCAAGCCTTTTTTGCTGAATGACGCCAGGATCTTGGATCAGTTTGACTCCACACACCTCTACTGGCTGGATGCCGGCATCACCCACACCGTGCATCCCGGCTACTTTACCCACGACCGGGTGCTCGAGAAGTTGACCGAGGTCGATCGCATCAGCTTTGTCGCCTTTCCCTATGAGGCGAATACCGAAATCCACGGATTTGACTATCAACACTTGTGTCAACTAGCTGGAGACAAGGTGGACAAAGTGTGTCGGGGCGGCTTCTTCGGTGGGCCCACATCCGCCATTTCTGACTTCAACGCCAGCTATTATCGCTTGATGGAAGAAACCCTGAATGCTGGCTATATGGGAACGGAAGAATCGCTCTTCAGCATCCTGCTCTATCAATCCCCGCACAGCTATCAGTATGCCTTGATCGAGGAGAATGGATTAATCAGTACGTTTTTTGAAGCCGTCAAAAACAACAGCCATGTTTTCCTGTCCCAGGAAAAGCGAAAACCAAGCTCCAACAAGCCCGAAATCGGCAACACGGCGCTGTATGTCATCACCTTCAACAGTCCCAATCAGATGAAGGCCTTGATCCATTCGATGTTGGCCTACGACCCCGATTTTGTCAAACAACCGCAATGGGTGATGCTGGACAATTCTACTGATCTGTCCACGACTCCGGCCTATCAGGAAATCTGTACAGAATATGATATCATTCATATCAAGAAAGACAATTTGGGCATCTGCGGCGGCAGGCAATTCATCGCAGAGCATGCCGCGGAGCAGGGCTACGATTACTATTTTTTCTTTGAAGACGATATGCTCTTTTACCCCAAGGCCGGAGAGCTGTGCAAAAATGGATTCAACCGATACGCCGAGTATTTGTACCAAAAATCTCTCGAGATCATTCAAAGCCATCAGTTTGATTTCCTCAAGCTCTCCTTCACAGAGTTTTTTGGGGATAATAAAACCCAATGGGCCTGGTACAATGTGCCGCAGCCTTTTCGAGAACAGCAGTGGCCAGAAAATCCCCACTTGCCATCTGCCGGGCTAGCCCCTGATGCGCCACAAACCGTCTTTCATCACCTCTATGCCCATGAGGGGATTCCGTATGCCGATGGCGAAATCTACTATTGCAACTGGCCCCAGCTCGTTTCCAAAGCAGGCAATCAAAAGATGTTTTTAACCGAAAAATGGGCGCATCCTTTTGAACAAACATGGATGTCGTACATGTATCAACAAACGATTCAGGGCAAGCTTTACCCAGGTCTTCTGTTGTTATCCCCCACCGAGCACGATCGCTTTGAGCATTATGACGGAAGCCTGCGGAAGGAATCTGGGAATTGAGGGGACAGGCTCCGAAGTCTACCTCTATGAAGGCGACAGCATCAGCTCCTCCAACCCCTCCTCATACGCACTAAGCATCAGGTACTGAGCAGTCGGTGTCGGGGTTACCGTAACAAGAAGACTTTCCGACTCCGCTTTCAGCAAAAATGGGTTGATAACGATGAGCGGTGATGCACTCAAAACAGGCTTCTGCAAACACACCCTGGTCATTATTTTTTTCATCGGATGAAAAAAATAGCTCGATAACTACCTAGAACCCCCAAAAAAGCTTATTTTAACTCTTCCCAAAGAAAAAAATTTGGAAGTACAGTACCTTTCCTACCGAAGAAATAATCCAGGACTGAATTACGGTTGGCGTTTTTTTTGATCGTTGGTGTATGACTATCTCCCCTCAAACTATCTTTGTACAAATTGCTTCCTATCGAGACCCTCAATTGGTGCCCACCATTGAGGATATGCTACGGAATGCAAAAAGCCCTCAACATCTCAGGATAGGCCTTTGCCGGCAATATCACCCTGATGATGGATTTGATCAGATTGATCAATACCGACATGACGAGAGGTTCAGGATCATAGATGTTTTACATACCGGCACCAAAGG
>CAYGTH010000956.1:0-2104 GCA_964352745.1 uncultured Bacteroidia bacterium | reverse complement strand
GCATGCCTTTTTCATAGCTCTTATAATTCGTGCGGCCGGGAGTGATTACATTCAATCCATAATGGAGGACAATCAGGTCATAGTCAAAATGGCGGTTGAATCGCTTGAGTACAGCAGGTGAGAGGTTGATGAGATTCATCCCACTATTGCCCCGTGAGGCATAGTTGTCCAGGTGCACGCCCTGCGTACTCTCAAAACTCAGCCCGTAAATGGGCAATTCTTCATTGATGGCAAAATCGAGCCGTATTTCTTCTGTTTTACCCTGTGCGAGTAAAATCTGGTTGACAACTCCTTTTTGCTCCAGCTGAATGGTATCAGCATGATTCGGCAGTGTCCGAACCATATAACTGCTATTGTCTTCCTTCTGCGCCTTTCCATAGAATAGCTTTACCCGTCGAAAGTTGCGGGTTGCAGGATAGGTGGACTGGCCTTCATATTGAACCCAGACAGCAGGTGATTTTTTACGTTTTTTATTGGGGCCGAGAAATAATTCGCCGGAGATGCCAAAGTCGTAATCCGTAGGATTGGGTTTGAGGAAAGAAAAACGCTGCCACTCTTTAGAAGCAGACTGTTTGATGGTTTTCCGAAAACCCGCAGCTGGCGAGGTAATGGGGACAAATCCAACCCCTTCTCCTCCAAATCGTTCCTGAAAGTTGTTGCGCAGTGATTGCGTAACGAGATCTCCTTCGATAAAGGAGTCTCCAAAATAGGCAATTCTGACGCGCTTTTGAGGGGTTTCCTCAAGGCCGCGAAGAGAGGCAAAAAAACGTAGCAGTTTTTCCCCTCCTTCAAATGGAGGCGGATCTTCTACAACAGGGGTTTCAGGTACAACAGCGAGCAAACTAGAGTCTGCATCTGCATCCTGTACGGTTAATAGGGCATCGGTAGAGCAAGTGTCAATGGCCGGTTGAATAGACCTTACCAGAGCTGTGAAAGGCGGATATCCGCTGCTGTTTTGTTGGAGGAAAGACACGTTTTCGTGTGCGATCAGGTATCCAACAATCATGAGCCCTGAATAAAGTAATACCCAAAATCCCCGGCCGATCCTATTTGTGTACATGTCCATGGCTAAGCCATTCTAAGTCGCCTTTTTCAGGATTTGAGGAATAACAAATGTAATAGATAGCATGAATGATTATGCTTCCTATTTTTTCCTAATCTAACGTTACTTCAAAAAATGGACCAATTAGAACCGTGGGAATGGTCATATTTTGAGGGTGAAAGGCGCATAAATTTCGACTGGGTGTAAGATTTTCCTTTTTTCGGGTGAAATGTTGGCCGGTCGGGTGGTTTTTTGGAAGGGATAAAGAAAGAGGTATTGGACTGACTGGTAATAGATTAGGGGACAGGATCGAAAATCGGAGTCAGCAGTTTGTCCTGAGAAAATGGATCGGTTTGAGCATCTCTTTTTCATCAAGAAGAAGGAAGATCCACCTCACAGATAGTTGAAAATAATTTTATGCACAGAAAAAGAGGCAGGCTCAGTGTCCGCCAGCATCTTCTATATCTGCAAACATGCTCAGATAACTCATGAAACGAGACTCTGCAATTTGCCCCGCTTTTAAGGCAGCTAATACGGCACAGCCGGGTTCGTGCAGATGAGTACAGTCATTGAACTTGCAATCGCCGAGTCGCTCTCTCATTTCGGGGAAATAATGGCTGAGTTCGGTTTTCTCAAACCCCGATAGTCCCAATTCCTTGATGCCCGGAGAATCGATGATATAGCCACCGCCTGCAAGGGGAAACATCTCGGCATAGGTAGTGGTGTGTTTGCCTTTGCCGGTATAAGTAGAGATCGTGGCTGTCTTAAGGTGTAGGTCCGGGTCGATCAGATTGATAAGGGTAGATTTTCCCGAGCCAGAGTGCCCGCCAATGAAAGAAACCTTATCCTTGAGTAGGGCTTCTACCTGGGATTTGTAGGTAGGATCCAGGGCGGACAATTGTGCTACCGGATAACCAATGGATACATACATTTCATGAATCGCATGGAGCACTTCCTGTTCCTCGGGGGTATCCAGTAAGTCTATTTTATTGATTACGATGTAGGCAGGGATGTGATAGGCTTCGGCTACCACCAAAAACCGATCGGCAAAGCCCATGCTGG
>CAYGTH010000955.1:0-2104 GCA_964352745.1 uncultured Bacteroidia bacterium | reverse complement strand
GGGAATTCCCCTGATTGAGGCGGTTGTGAGGGATTTGGAAGGGGTCGCTACCAAGACGGGGGTGGCGTTTAGGTGAGAGAAGGTAGAATGAAGACTTTAGAGGATTCAAAATTGAAGAATTTATGGTTCTCACATCCGCAGAATGATTACTACCTTGGAAATAGAACGAGAAGCATAGAGGAAACATGGAATTTGAAGCCCTAACAACCAATCGGTTGAAGTTGAGAAAGCTTACACCGGAAGTATTCGACTATATATATCAGGACTTGTCAGAAGCAGAACAGATAGCGTTTCTGGGGCTACATTCAAGTCAGGAACTTGCTATTGAGCGGGCTAAATACAAAGAAGGACTTTGGACCCACAATAAGAAATTTCTATATTTTCAAGTGCTTGCAAAAGAGAACGGAAAGATAATAGGTTGGTGCGGATATCATACCTGGTACCTGGATCATGACCGTGCAGAAATAGGCTATGGATTATTTGCGGATGCCGATAAAGGAAAAGGACTCATGTCAGAAGCGATAATCCCCATAATTGCGTATGGATTTAACGAGATGGGCCTAAATCGGATAGAAGCATTTATCAGCCCGGAGAATATCGCCTCAAACAAACTGGTGCAAAAAATGAATTTTGTGAAAGAAGGCCAGCTACGCCAACACTATCGCGATAATAATCGAATTGATGATTCACTGGTGTATTCCTTGTTAAGCAGTGAATATGAAGGGATATTGGATGAATTAGCATAACTCAAGCCACAAGCATGAAAACAACACTACTCTGTACCCTGATAATACTGATTGTAAGTATCGGAATCACAACAGCAACTCCTCATATGGAACCCCCCAAAGACTCAGCACGTCTGGCTGAGCTGGATCAATACTGGGCCGAACTCTCACGTACGGTGCGAGAAGGCGATTTCGAGGGCTACGCGGCTACCTATCACGAAGACGCAGTTATCATTTTTGCTGCGGGAACAAATAAAACTTCTCTCCCTATAGCTACTGCGCTCGCGGGTTGGAAGCAGGGATTTATGGACACAAAAACCAGAAAAGTAAATAGCGATGTCTCCTTTCGTTTCTCCCAAAGAATCGGTAGTGAAACCACGGCACATGAAACGGGAATTTTCTATTATACTTCCGGGGATGGTACAGGCGAAAACCAAGCGAGTCATATCACGCATTTTGAAATGCTGTTTGTAAAACGAGATGGGCGTTGGTTGGGATTAATGGAATACCAGAAGTCAAATGCAACAGAAGAAGAGTGGGAAGCCTTGAAGTAAGATGCATTCGGATTTAACTACCTCAGTCATGAAAAAAATACTATTCCTCATCGTAGCTTTTTGCCTGAGCCATTGGGTACAGGCACAAGATGAATTGCCCATCAGAGGCCTGGCGATTGCCGCTCCCAATTCAGAAAATGTGGACAGGTTTGTGAAGTTCATCCGGGAAGAACTCCCACCCAGAAAGATCAATACCCTGGTCCTGCGGATTGATTATAACTTTCAATATAAATCCCATCCGGAATTAGCAAATGAGGGCGCCCTCTCGCAGGAAGCAGTAACCAAAATAGTGGCTGCTTGTCAGGAAAATGGGATTGACATCGTTCCACAAATCAACCTATTGGGACATCAGTCATGGGCTTCTGGTTTGGAAATGCTCTTGCAAGTATATCCTGAATTTGACGAAACGCCCGGTGTTAAGCTTCCCGAAAAATATGAATGGCCCAATGAAGATGGACTGTATTGCAAGAGTTATTGCCCGCTGCATCCGGAAGTTCATGAGGTTGTATTTGAATTAGTGGATGAAATTGTAGCGGTCTTTAATGCAGACGCCTTTCATGCGGGAATGGATGAAGTATTTTACATCGGAGAGGAAGAGTGCCCTCGTTGCAATGGCAGGGACAAGGCTGAATTATTCGCAGGAGAATTAACAAAAATCAGAAACCATCTCGCACAAACGGATACAAAATTATGGATATGGGGGGATCGCTTGTTGGATGGCAAAACCACGGGGCTGGGAATGTGGGAAGCGAGCATGAACAATACGCACAGGGCCATAGACATGATCCCCAAAGACATTATGATATGCGACTGGCATTATGAGCG
>CAYGTH010000954.1:0-2110 GCA_964352745.1 uncultured Bacteroidia bacterium | reverse complement strand
TCATTCAGTTGGAGAAAAAAACAATTGGAAGATCTCTGGCGGTGGGAGAAAATGGGAAGATTTATGTAGGGGGGCAGGGGGAGTTTGGATACCTTGAGCCTGACTCAATCGGGCAGTATCAATATGTACCTCTTTGGCAAGACTTGCCTGAAGAATATCAGAACTTCGAGGATGTTTGGCGAATTCATTTACTCCCCGATGCCATTGCATTCAGTACTACCCGCGCTTTATTCATATACAAAGATGGTGAGTTTACGGTAATCCCACCTCTTGACGACAGTCATCTCTTTGATCGGGCCTATTATTGCGAGGAAAGGTTGTTCATTCAGGAAATGGGCACGGGCCTGCTGGAGTGGACTGGTGGGGAATTGGAACTGGCGCCGGGAGGAGAACGGTTTTCAGATGTCCAAATCAAAGAAATACTTCCTTTTGATGGCGATAACCTCCTGATTCTTACTTTTTCAGCGGGTATGTTTTCTTTTTCTGAAAATAGTATTATTCCCTGGTCCGTACCTGCTAATCAATTTGTCCAGGAAAATTTCATTTATAGTGCGATTCGCCTCAAAGACGGGAACTATGCAGTAGGGACTGCCGATCGGGGATTGGTACATTTTGACTCGCTGGGCAATATCCTCCAAACCCTGGATCGATTCGATGGCTTGCAAAATAATACAGTACTCAGTTTATTCCAGGATAGCGAAAGCAATCTATGGCTGGGCCTTGACAATGGCCTGTCTTATGTTGAGATCAATTCTCCATTTTCTCAAATAAGTGGAAATGTCGCGTTTCAGGGCACGCCTTATACTTCCAATATCTGGGAGGATCAGTTGTTTCTGGGCACCACTAATGGCGTTTTCTACAGTAACTGGAATCGGGTATTGGACCCACTGGAGCATCCTGAGTTCAAACTATTGGAAAACACGCAGGGCCAAGCCTATCAATTGATGGAGGTGGGAGGCGAGTTGCTATTGGCACACCATACTGGCGCTTTTGCCATTAGGGGAAAAAAGGCGGTTCCCATCTCGCAAACGGAAGGAGCATGGACTTTTATGGAATTAAAGGCCAATCCCGGATATATGATAGGGGGAACTTATACGGGGCTGGAATTATTTAAAAAAGAAGCAGGAGGCTGGGAGTTTGTTCGTCATTTCCCATCATTTTTGGAATCCTCCCGAATGATGGAACAGGATAGCCTGGGGTATATCTGGATCACACATGGAAACAAAGGGGTTTTCCGGATCAAGCTGTCTGCTGACTTAACAGCAATCGAAGAAGTTCGTCATTATAATGCCAAAAATGGGTTCCCCTCTAATATCTTTATCAATGTTCATAATGTCATGAATCAGCTGGTGTTTACAGCTGAGAGAGGGTGTTATTTGTATAGTGCTGAATCGGATAGCTTTGTAGCACACGATCAGTTAAATGAAATTTTTGGGAAAGATGCCTATGTCCGGAAGCTGGTAGAAGACCATTGGGGACATATCTGGTATCAGGTTGGGGATGAGTTTGGTATGCTGAAGATAGTGGACTCTGGTTTCCAGAAGCAAGTAAATCGGGTGAGTATTGACAAACTCAAAGGGAAACTCCTCGCAGGGTATGAGCACATCTCGCCCTATGCAAAAGACGGGGTAATGGTCGGTACACAAGAGGGGTTTCTCCATTATGACCCTACTTATTATTCCAATAACAAGGTATCGTTTCGTGCTACAATTCGATCGCTGGAAATCCTCTCGCGACCAGAAATCAAGGTATTTGGAGGGGTATTTCAGGCCGAAGATTCCATTTTAATCAGACAAAATGACGGCCACATTTTTGAGATCCCTGCACAGAATAATTCATTCAGGGTTCGGTTTGCCGCTCCGTTTTTTGAGGATGTCGACAAAATGCAGTTTAGCTATCGCCTGATAGGATTTGAGGACAACTGGTCAGCCTGGAGCCCCGCCGCCGAAAAAGAATATACAAATATCCCTGAAGGGTCTTATGCCTTTGAGGTCAGGGCCCGAAATGTCTACCAGCAGGAAAGCGAGCCGGGAATTATCCAATTATCAATCCTTCAACCGTGGTACAAATCGAGATGGGCTATTTTGGCATATGGAATCCTCCTCACGAT
>CAYGTH010000953.1:0-2117 GCA_964352745.1 uncultured Bacteroidia bacterium | reverse complement strand
CAACATCCATGGGTTTCGGCAGCGACCTTTCGGATCAATTATCTGGAGCCTTATGGCCTCTTGCCTAATGCAGGCATTAATATCAACTGGCAAACATCGGATCGGCTGGAAATATTTACCCATTGGCATTATGGCCATCGGATTCCCGCCTTCAATGAATTGTACTATTTTGGATTTGGCAATGCCAATCTACAGACAGAAAAGGTACGCAGTGTGGATGTGGGCTGGCTGGTCAAGGGAAATATTGGCATTCCTGCATCATTAAAATTTTCCGTATTCGCCAACCAAACGCGGGACAAAATCATCTCTGTTCCTATCAACCCGGTGAGATGGAGCACTTTTGCGATTGGAAAAACCCAAAGCGCTGGTGGAGAAGTGAGCCTTGAATTGCGACGAGATGCCAAGAACTATGCGTATATGACCTATACACTCCAGCGCGCGCAAGACCTGACACGTGCAGATCACCCCCTCCTACCCTATACTCCTCAGGAGCTGGCCAGCTATGGTTTTCAAATGAGTTGGGATCAGTTGGAAATTGGGGCTAATGGCCAATTCAGTGGTTGGCGGTACTCTCTGCTGCAAAATGATGCCGGAAGTTTTCTGCCCTCCTATCATGTGTTAAACCTTCAAGCTGGCTACCTACTCCCTACCCGATGGTTTACTTACAAGCTCATTCTTCAGGCTGAAAATGTACTGAATGCAAACTATGAGGTGATTCGGTCCTATCCAATGCCTCCTGCCAGCTATCGGATTGTCCTGTTTTTGCATTTTTGATTAGATATTTTTGTTTATCTTTGAATGATAAAGAGCATAATTCCTGAGAAATGAGATTCGAAAAAACCGTAGAGGAAAAATACACTATCGTAAAGCTGCTGGAGGAAAAGCTCGACTCTCGAATTTCGCCCAGCCTGAAAAGCGAATTTATTAACCTGAGTGCCGCTGGCACAAAGCATGTGATCCTGGACCTGGAGGCAGTGAAGTACGCTGATAGTTCCGGGCTGAGTTCCATTTTGACAGGTAATCGTATTTTCAACAATGAAGGGACCTTTACCTTATGCTGTCTTAGCGCACACGTCACTAAACTGATTACGATTTCTCATCTAGAAACCGTTCTCAATATCCTGCCAACTGCCTCCGAAGCCGTTGAGTCAGTTTTTATGGATGTATTGGAAGATGAAATCAGGCAACAAGAAGGATCTTAACCGACTTTCTGTTAGCTAAATCTTTTTCAATCACTCCAAGTTTTGTGTATTCGTGTTTCAAGTCCAAATATTGGGAACGAGTTCGGCGATTCCTACCAGTAGTCGCTTTACTTCTGCGCAGGTAGTCACCATCAATGACCGCCATCACCTCGTTGATTGTGGAGAAGGTACCCAATTACAATTGCTGAAACATAAAATCCGCCTTGCGCGCTTAGATGCGATTTTTATCTCGCACCTGCACGGCGATCATATTCTCGGATTACCGGGTTTATTACATTCACTCAGTATGTATGAGCGGAATTTTCCGCTGAAGCTCTTTGGACCCGCTGGTCTGATGGATATTTTGACTGTCCTCAATAAACAAACCAACAGCTACTTGAACTATGAGCTGGATTTTGTTGCGACAGAGGATTTTGCGCCAGGTGATCTGATACACAAGACCAAGACATTTGAAGTATATGCCCTTCCCCTTGAGCATCGTGTCTTTTGCCGGGGATTCCGCTTCGTAGAAATCAATAAGAAGCCCAGGTTTGATTTCTACAAAGCTAAGTCGATGAATATCCCCAATCAGTTTTTTGGCTTATTGAAACAAGGCAATCCCGTTACGCTTCCGGATGGCCGCATTATCCAGCCAGAAGAGGTATTAGAAGGGCCGGATGTCCCCCTTTCATTTGCCTATTGCTCGGACACTTGCTACAACGAAGCCCTGGTGGAGCACATTCGCCAAACTACTCTCCTCTACCACGAGTCGACTTTTTTGCACGAAATGAAAGGGCGAGCAGATGCGACCGCCCATAGCACCGCATTACAAGCAGGGCAGATTGCTCAACAAGCTGATGTTGGCAAACTCTTATTGGGCCATTTTTCTGCCAGATATAATGATCTCCAGCCCCTGTTGGATGAGGCCCGTTCCGT
>CAYGTH010000952.1:630-2118 GCA_964352745.1 uncultured Bacteroidia bacterium | reverse complement strand
AAAGCATGTTCTCCACCGGTACGGGCGTATTGTCAAAAAACACCTGACGGGTAGAGGAGCCTTTGATGCCGAGTTTTTTCTCTTCATCTCCCATCGTGATACCACCGAAGTCTTTTTCTACGATAAATGCCGTGAGGTTTTTGTCGTCCTCGATTTTGGCAAATACGATGAATACATGTGCAAATCCTGCATTAGAAATCCACATTTTCTGGCCAGTGATGTGATAATGCGTCCCTGCTTCGTTGAGGACTGCTTTGGTCTTTCCGGAATTTGCATCTGAACCTGAATCCGGCTCTGTCAGACAGTAGGAGGCTTTCCATTCGCCTGAACCCAGCTTTGGAAGATAGTGGGCCTTCTGCGCTTCATTTCCATAATACTGAATCGGCAGGGTTCCAATCCCGGTATGCGCTCCCAATGCAGTAGAAAATGAACCCGCTGAGCCAAATACATCTGCAATCAACATGGAAGTATTAAAGCTCATGCCTAATCCGCCATATTCTTCCGGAACGGTTACGCCCAGCAGCCCAAGCTCCCCTGCTTTGTCCATCAGAGAAGCCATGAAACCTTCCTCAAGGCTATCCATCCGATCAATATGCGGTACAATTTCCGTATCGATAAAATCCTGGCAGGCTTCTGCCATCATTTTTTGCTCTTCGCCAAACTCTTCCGGAATGAAGATTTCTGCTGCTTCAGTTTCCCGTATGAGAAATTCGCCTCCTTTAATTGCGGTTTTATCAGCTATCGTATTCATATATTATTGTATTAAGGTAGTTCTGCTATTTCGTCCAATTGCATACTAATTATACCCAAAACCGAGGAAATTGTTATGCATGCATATCAATTTAGTCTCAAGATACTCAAAATTTGTTATGCATGCATAACAAAAAGTGAAATTTTATTCAAAATCTGATCCGTGTAAGCTTTATTGTACCTTTGAATATGGAAATTCTTTTGCTGGAACCTTTTCTTTCGGGCTCGCATGCTACCTGGGCGCAGGAATATCAGCAATTCAGTAGTCATCGTGTCAAGATACTGGGCCTGAGCGGCCGTTATTGGAAATGGCGTATGCATGGGGCTGCGGTTACACTTGCCAGGACGTTTCGGGAATCCGAATACCAACCCGACCTGATTCTGGCAAGCGACATGCTGGATTTGACCACTTTCCTGGCCCTGACACGCGACCTGACTCATGGGATCAAAACGGTCCTGTATTTCCATGAGAATCAACTTACCTATCCCCGCTCAGCGCGTGATACAGATATTCAACAGCAGCGTGATAATCACTATGCCTTTATCAATTACACCAGTGCGCTGGCAGCTGATCAGGTATGTTTTAATTCTGCATTTCACCAGGATAGCTTTCTTCAAGCACTAGATCAATTGCTAAGTCGCTTTCCGGATCATGCTGAAAAAGACAATGTAAAAGCCATTCGCAATAAGAGCCAGGTGTTGTATCAAGGTATGCAGCTCACTGCGCTGGATGCGTAT
>CAYGTH010000952.1:0-620 GCA_964352745.1 uncultured Bacteroidia bacterium | reverse complement strand
TGCGTATCGCCCGGTTGATGCCCCTTCTAAAAGGCCTCCCCTCATCTTATGGAATCATCGCTGGGAACACGATAAAAATCCGGAAGCATTTTTTGAGGCGCTATTCCGCTTACAAGCGGAAGGGATTCCCTTTGAAGTAGCGGTCCTCGGCCAGGCATATTCCAAACAGCCACCTATATTTGAACAGGCCCGAACACAATTGGGAGATCGAATTGTACATTGGGGGTATGTAAATAAAGAGATGTATGCCCAATGGCTCTGGCGTGCTGATATATTACCTGTAACCTCAGTCCATGATTTTTTTGGAAGAAGTGTTGTAGAAGCAATTTACTGTGGATGTGTGCCGCTCCTCCCCCATCGACTGGCGTATTCGGAGCATATTCCTCAAGATCTGCAGGAAGCCTATTTATATGCAGACTCCAAATCCTTTTATCCTCGCTTGAAATCTTATTTACTTTCCCATCGTCTCCCCGACAGCAAGCTTCAGGATCATGCGTGTACTTACGATTGGTCAAAACAAGTGATCCTATATGACGAATATTTCTCGAATTGATAAGGCATTACCTTATTTTCTCTGCTGTTATTTTGTAATTTTCGTCCTCCCCTACCTCCCCTAAGAC
>CAYGTH010000951.1:0-2123 GCA_964352745.1 uncultured Bacteroidia bacterium | reverse complement strand
CTAGTGCTGAATTGATATCTAGCTTCTCCTCATAAATTATAGCCAAGTTACTGTATGTGTTTGCCATTCCATTATAATCATCTAAAGAGTCTTTATATGTCAAACTTCGTAAATATGCTTTTAAGGCAGCTTCGTTTTCTCCAAGAGAATAATGAGTGATTCCAATATTATTTAGTGTATTTGCCAATTCTTTAATATCTCCCAATTCTGTTTGGATCTTAGATGCCTTTTCAAAAAATTCAAATGCTTTAGAATACTCCTTCTGAGCCTGATAAAAAGCTCCAATATTATTATTAAGCCTTGCCATTTGAGCTTGATCTCCAAGCTCTTCTCTTATTGATAAACTTTTAAAATAATATTCTAATGCGATATCGTATTCGCCCAAATACCTATAAACATTCCCAATATTACTGTATGCACGAGCTACTCCTTCCTTGTCTTTTATTTTCTTTCTTAATTCCAGGGATTCTTCATAAAACCGAAGAGAGGTCTTAAACTCTCCCATATTTTTATTTAAAACACCGAGCATATTCAGCGCATCAGAAATTAATTTTCGATTATTTACTTCCCTCCCAAGCTTTTCCGCCTCAAATGCATACATCAAAGCGGAATCCATATCCGTCCCACGTAATTCCCAAGCTCTATCAAGACTGAAGGATATTTTCTTTTCACCTCCAGCTTTTTCAGAAAAGTCTTCGAATTTTCTAGTTGAATTGGGATCTAGCTGAATAAAAACAAAATATAGTGCAACACACATTGTGGCGACACTAATTAGCCAGGTGGATATCTTATTCATAATGAGTTATTTTTCATCTACATCTTCAAAAACCACCACCTTCCCTCCCCCTACTCTTTTCCCATTAGTATCCGCTAAGTCAACTGTCAAATCCGTTGTAGGCAACTCGGGAAATGGGATCAATACTTCCTGAGTACCTCCTTTGCTTTTGGGGCTGGGTACCAATTCAAGCGAAAGGCGTTTGCGATCCGTTAATTGGGAATGAGCTTTAGAGATTGCCAGTTCATAGCCCTTGGGCAGTGATACCCTAATCTGTAAATTCCATCCAGATGGAGTCCGCATCCATTTAAGATTGGGTCGTATTTCTTTCATAATAAACGGAGGTTCATATTATACCAGGACTTAGACAATATGGTATTTTTCTGCGTTTTTCTCAAAACATATCAACGAATCAAGTCCTGGATATAGGTGAAATTCGATCTTCAATATGGAATCAGGTCACTTTCAGACTCTTATGAATGACCGAACACACAGGAATCTTGACAGAATTTGCAAAAATTCTCATAATCAGGTGGTTAGTATCAATTCTGGTACTAAATTGGCTAGAGAATTTGGTACAAGGAGGGCTTAGGATTCAGAAAATCTCATCCTTTCGTTCCTTTCATTTTAAATAATATCCAACACACTCAAGGTTGGTTTCCGATAAGTTTGTAAATTGCCCTGAGAAGCAAATTGAATTAGAAAATCAAGCTATCGCCGAAGACCACATTTTCAACGACTCACAAAATTTATGAAGAACAGGAATACAAAACGGATTATTCTGGTATTACTGATCTTGCTGATCCTGACAGGGATGGGGTATCTTACCCTTAAGAACCAGTTTTTGTCTAACCTGAGCCAGGAGGACCAGGCTAAGATCGAAGTCCTTCAGCAAGAAGTAGAGGAGATGGAGCAGAGCGTAAACGAGCTGGATGCACTCTTTGAAAGCAGCAGCCAAGAACTTGGACGCCGCAATGAACTCCTGAAGGAAAAGTATGCAGAGATTAACCTCCTCAGCGAAAAAATAGAACAGTTTAAGCGGTCCGGTGCTGTAAAAGAAAGTAAGATTCGCGAACTGGAAGAGAAACTCTCGAAAGCCCGGGCAGCTATTCTGGAGGCATTTGTTGCGGAATCCGATGACCTGAAACGAGAAAATCAGGCCCTCAAAGATTCTATGTTCGCCTTGAATAGCCGAATAGAATCTGGGGAAATCATCGCTTCTGCAACTCCTCAACTCCCGCGTCGGGTCGATACGGTAATCAACGAAACTACCGTCACCACCCTCCGGGAAGCGACTCCTGAAGAGATGAAACTCAAGGCTACCAATTTCAGTTTTAGCAATGTGGAC
>CAYGTH010000950.1:0-2130 GCA_964352745.1 uncultured Bacteroidia bacterium | reverse complement strand
TAATTACCTGGAAAAATCAATTCATATTCACCTTAGGCCTGCAACTTGAGCAAACCAAGCGCGGGGGAGAAGCCGTAGAGCAAGTGGATTTGAGTTCTACCCTTATCGAAGCCGGATTGCAACTGGAGGTTTTTGACGGATTTGATATCCTGTTAGGAAGTAAATTATTGACCTCCGAAGGCAGTGATTATGTTCCAATTTACGACGAATACAATACGGTACTCGATTTCCCAAGGAGATCTGTGGTTGATGATAATGAAACCCTGCTGGCTGGAGGTGTCCGGTATCGATTCAAGGAAGGCATTTACCTGACTACTCAAATCCAGAACTTTGCGTTTAGTCGGGCAACTGATCCGGAAAACGATTATTCCTTATCTCAGTTTTTCCTACTCTATACGATGAACTTCTAGCATCATAGTGCAAAGCCGAAATTATGAAAAGTATATTCTCTCATATCCGTTTTACCCTGGTGGCCAGCCTGCTCGTATTGATCAGTGCATGTAACCACGATACTGATGAGTTTGACGGCCCCTCTCTCATCGACCGATTTGGCCCATTTGAGTTGGTCAATTCACTGGAAGTCAGTAACGCAACCGTCGATTTTAGTACCGGGCAGACCGTCTTTTTTACCGCTACCTTTAATAAACGAATCAATTGGGTCTTGCAGATTACCGGTCAGCAATCCGGTGCAGTGAAAGAAATCACGGGATTTACCCAGGAGCTCAATTCAGAGAATGCCGTTTGGAATGGCACAACCACTGCACTTCCCTTATTTAGAGCGGAAGCTTGTGTCGCGAAACTGATCATACCTGAAGAAGATTCCCTAACCTTAACAGCTAATGTCGAGACCCTGGGCGGCCGTGTCTATGAAGGCAGCCTGTTTGCCGATTTTGAAGAAGCCAGCCCTAATATTGTCGTACGTAATTTTGAATTTGAATTCACTGCCAATACAGGGGTCAATTCCGTGGTACCGGCAGGTGAAGGCGAAAAATCGCTTTTACTGGAAGGTACCGACGGAGTTGTTGACAATTTCTTTGTAGGACTGGTCGAGATTCTCGCCCCGCTTTCCGGCGAACAATTCATCCCAATGCCTTCCTCCGTTCCAGAGGATGTTTACTTTAACGCCTTCGTGTATGGAACCGGGGACCCCTATACCATCGCCATTTTTAATTTCTTTACAGATGCAGACGGTAATGGGGTGTATAATGAAGGAGGCGACAAGGTGTTTGCTACAGAGAATATCCCCCTGACCTGGACAGGCTGGCAACAGTTTAGTTTAAAAATGAGCGATTTGGGAATCACGGAAGATGAACTTGCCAAATTGGTTGCGATGCGTGTTATCCTCATTTCTGATAACAATTCTCAACCCATACCTCGTGTTCAGACCTCTTTTGCAACGGACTTTATCACCTTTACCAAGGATCAGCCTTTAATGCCTTAATCATGAATCGAATCCTATTCGCACTATTGATCATCAGTATATCCGCAGGCTGCGTGCAATTTAAACCCGCAACCTTATATACAGCAGAAGCAACAGAACCAGCACCGGCAAAACCCGATGATATTTCCAGGCTGGTGAGTACTGAAATTTTCAGTGATGACACCCTGAATGTATGGGGAATTCATGATGAGGCCGGAAAAGTCGCACGATTGGAAAGAGACATTACAAAAGCTGGTGATGCGGCGATCTACATCAAATGGGACCGGTCAAAAGCTGAGTGGACAGGATTTGGGGCAGGTTGGGATGATTGGGCAGGAAAAGACCTGACAGGTATTCGCGAATATGCTGCTTTTGAATTTTATGCCCGGACCGAAAAAGGAAAAATGTTTGGCCTGCCGATGGTGTTGAGCCTTGAAGATTACAGCGGAGTGAGCTGCTATGCCTATGTAGCTAACAAATATTTTGAACGATTTGCAATTGACGAAGAATGGCAAAAAATAGTGGTGCCGCTCACAGCTTTCGATCTCAATGAATTTGGGGTTGACCTGACCAACATCAAGCAACTACAGGTTGAATTGCAACAAAGCGGCAGCCTGTATCTGGATGAATTTCGGATTATCCCCTATGAAGCACAACCAGAAGCCAAATGGATTGTGGAAGAAGTCCTTCCCGAGCCCACTCTCTTGCCA
>CAYGTH010000949.1:0-2131 GCA_964352745.1 uncultured Bacteroidia bacterium | reverse complement strand
ATGAAGAAGCCAATCCCTTTTTCCCGACCCCAACCGGGGAGCAGATTGCCTCCGTCCGGCCCAATGAGGGATATGAAATCTTCATCGATGAAACCGGGGCGATGCTGGTTGAATTTCAGATGAAATTACCGGATAAAAATCCTAATAAATAGCAACGCAATCCCTTTTTTTCGATCTTTTCACTTACTCCTTTACCTCTCTTCTATGCGTCTGTCGCTCTCTTTTTCGCTCCTGATCTGCCTGACATTGGGGCACTCATTCGCCCAAATCAATCCTGACAACATCACTATTGCCCGCGACATCTGGGGCGTACCACACATCTTCGCCCCGACAGATACTGAGGTAGCTTATGGCCTGGCTTGGGCAACGGCAGAAGACGATTTTGAGACTATGCAACAATTGGTATTGGGTGTCAAGGGGCTCGCAGGCAGAGTCTATGGAAAAGATGGCGCAGCAATGGATATGGCCTTTCACCTTCTGCAAACCCGGGAACTGGTAGAAGCGCGCTACGAATCAGATCTATCAAACGAATTCAGGGCGGTACTGGACGGCTATTGCACAGGAGCAAATGCGTATGCTGCTGCCCATCCCAAAGAGGTACTTCACAAAAAACTCTTTCCCATCAATGGCAAAGATGTTATTCAGGGTTATATCCTTGGGGCTACCTTTATGACACCCGCCCGTTGGGATCTGCAGCGCATTTTTAATGGACGCATCGCCAATTTCGAGAACGTCCCGGCAGGAGAAGGGTCTAATGCCTTTGCTGTCAGTAATCGTCAAACGGCAGATGGGAAAACCTATCTCGCCATCAATTCCCATCAACCGTTGGAAGGGCTTTATTCCTGGTATGAAGTACACGTACAAAGCGAAGAAGGATGGAATATGTTAGGCGCGACTTTTCATGGAGCGGTAACGCCATTTGTCGGCACCAATGAAAACCTCGGCTGGGCACAGACCCTTAATTTCCCAGACCTATCAGATGTATATAAACTGACGATGCACCCGAAAGACAAACTCAGCTATCGCTACGATGGGGCGTGGAAGCAACTTCAACCCTATTTTGGGAAGGCTAAAGTCAAAGTGCTGGGGTTGTTTACGCTGGGTGTCAGGCAAAAATTCTACCTCAGCGAATACGGCATTACCATCAAGAGCAAACATGGCCCTATGTATGCCCTGCGCACCCCCGGCAATCGGGACATTCGATTTGCTGAGCAGTATTTTCGGATGAATAAAGCGCGGAATTTTGAGGAATTTCAGGAAGCCCTACGCATGCAGGGCCTGATCAGTACCCATATTGTCTACGCCGATCGGGAGGATAATATTTACTACCTCAGCAATGGTCGTTTCCCAAAACGTAAAAGGGGATTTGTATGGGATAAAGTTTTACCCGGCGACACCTCGGCGACCCTATGGGCCGATGAATATTATCCCATCGACAGCCTCCCGCAGGTATTAAATCCCAAAGGAGGATATGTATTTAGCTGCAACCATTCTCCTTTTCATAGTACGTCTCCGGCAGAAAACCCCGATCCTGCCCTGATTCCGGAAACGATGGGATTTTTGAAAAAGGGCATTTTCACTAATCGCGGCTTCCGATTGGATCAATTACTTCGTGAGGCAGGGGAAATGGACTATGGAGCATTCAAAACCATTAAGTACGACCTGACTTACGGACAGCCTTTGGTAACGGGTTTTGGTCTTCAGTTGGAAGGAGTATTTGAACTGAATCCCGATCTCTATCCCACCCTCGCCCCAACTCTGAATTTATTTAAAACCTGGGATCGCCAGACAAATCCCGAAAGTATGGGAGCGGGCAGCTTTGTTTGCTTTGCTTATTTTCTGGGTCGGGAATTGCGAAAGACAGATATGGAACCCGGAGAAAAAATCCCAACAGAGATTATCGTATCCGCACTTGAAAAATCACAGGCTCACTTAACAAAACAGTTTGGGAATTTTGCTGTCCCGCTTGGTTCAATCCAGCGCCATATTCGAGGAGAGGTTGATCTTCCACTCGCAGGGGGGCCGGATATTCTCTCGGCAGTTTCCAGCCGTATGCTCCCAGATGGACGCTTACAGGCAAGAAGTGGCGACTCTTATATCGAATTGGTTCGATATACAGCAGATGGGGTAG
>CAYGTH010000948.1:0-2143 GCA_964352745.1 uncultured Bacteroidia bacterium | reverse complement strand
AGGTCTATTTGAGTAGCTGCCCGTTCCAATTGTTCCAGGATGACTCGTCCCTGATCCAGGGCATTCAATTGCGCCGGTTCGGGTAATTCCAGTCCCGCGAGGGATAAATCAGCGGACTCAATGAGGCAGGCGTACTGTGCCAATTGTGCAGCAAGACCCGACGTATCCTGCTCATAGGAAATGGGATCGTGGATCAATTCCTGCGCGACTATTTGATCTACCCAGGCTGCTGCGGTATGCGTTACGGGTTGTTGAGTAATCGGATCTGTCAGCGTCAGGCTGCGTTGATTGGCACTGATTTGCTGAGAAACTTGTTGCCGCAATGTTACTGCCTGATTATCCAGTGTAGCGAGTTCTGCCTCCATTCTACCAATGCTGGCTTCGTCATACTGCCCGCTCAAATGATGCTTGACGGCGTCGAGGGCATGTTTGAGTTCTTCCTGATTCTGGTTGCCTTCGAGTAGGGCTACTGCCAGATCGCGGATGCCTTTGGGCAATTTCTCTTTGATGACTTCGAGTGCCTTTGCATTTTTGGAGACAATCAGGATCGACTGACCTGCTGCTACAAAATGCGAAGCCAGGTTGGCAATGGTATGGCTCTTTCCTGTTCCGGGAGGGCCTTGAACGGTTACTGCATCCTGCTTGAGCAAGGCTTCAGCAATGCTGAGTTGTTCGGTATTATAAGGCAGCGGAAATAAAAAGCGCTCGGGTACAGCCTCGGAAAGGGAGGGGCTTGAAATGCCTTTGTCTTCCGTCCGGTAGGCAATCCGAAGGGGATTACCGGGCTTGCGGAGGCTAAATAGTTTTTTGAAAAAGTCCGGAATCTCGCCATTAAATCCCTGTGTACCCAGCGCATTGATTTTGGAAATGATGTTTTCGGCATCTTTTGCGATGTGCGCACCTGAAGCCAGAGGTTTGACATGGATCACTGGCGAAAAGGAAAGAGAAATCGCCTCATCAGTCCCAACGGGAGGTACTTCAAAATTCAGCCCTGTTGAGGTGAAGAATTGATCCCGTACTGCTGGAAATATCTCCAGAATCCGTATGGCAGTTTGGTAAAAGGTTCCTCGCAGGTAATCCGGCTCAAAGCTGAACTCGCGACTTTGGGTATTAAACTGATCCACTTCGCGGAGGACAGTCAGCTTGCGTTCCCGTATTTTCTCTTCCGATTCTCCTGTGAAATGCGCTTCGAGCAGTTCGGTAAAAGACTGCTCGCAGGTGATCACATGGGCGAGGGTGTCGGCTTCGAGAATGAGTTGTTGCTGTTTCAGGCTCGCTTTGAGGGGGATATGAAACAGGAAATTTCGGTAAATCTCCCCGCCTATGGTTCCGGATACGAGCCCAAAAGAAAGGCAAATCTGCCGGTCGGGCTGTGCTTTGAGCGTATAAAACAGGTCATGGAGCTGGTCAAAAGCTGAATTGACCTGTGTCTGGTGGTGTGTATCTTCTTGATACGCCTGGAAGTTGCGTTGCAAGGAACGGTAGAGCTCCACCCGGAGTTCATCATCTTCAAATCGCTCTTCTGCGCGTTCTATCCGGCTGATTTTGAGTTTGTCCTCCTCCATATCCAGCTGAATCCATTTGTCCAGGACAGTCGGGATTTTCAGGTCGGCTACTGCATCAAGCGGCTGTCCATTGGCGCGTTTGAAAAATGGTCCATATGCCTGCATACGGGCAGCAGAGTCGGTAAAATCTACTTCCTGACGGGCGATATGCGTGAGCCGGGGCAGTTGCCCGGTTGTTGAATCTACTGAAACCCACTGATTGAGGGCTTCGGGAATGTCGATAGGAGAGATGTTTTCTCCCCGTGAAAGGCTGAGCAAGGGCCGGGTTGGATCTTCCCACTGACAGTGGATGAGGCTGGTATCGGTAAGAGCAGAGGCCAGGTGATGGAATTGAGCAATGGGCCAGGAAAGAGAGTCGGTACCTTCATCATATCGCGACACAGGACGAGTGGTGGTAAACAGGTCGCGGATGTAGGCAAATAAATTAACTAAAGGCGTTGCAGGACTATCGGAAGATGAAAGACGCTTTGCGGGGTTCATGTGTATGAATTTTGTGGTTTCTGGGACCGAACAGGCGGCTGGAAAGACAGAAGACAGAAGACAGAAGACAGAAGACAGAAGACAGAAGACAGAAGACA
>CAYGTH010000947.1:0-2146 GCA_964352745.1 uncultured Bacteroidia bacterium | reverse complement strand
AAAACTTTCGCATCGGAGAGGTATTCCAGATGGATGACGTCTTCACGGGTAAATCCGGTTTGCTCCAGGATTTCAAAGAGGTCATCCACTTTTCGGGAAGTGCCTTCGCAATAGTCATTGGCATGCTCGGACCACTCACTGACCTTAAAGTCAATGGAGGCTACAATCTCAACATCAGAAAGGTCTGTGAGCGACTGAACCAGATGCCCGCAATTGCAACGGCCCATATGGCCCCACTCATATCGCGCACCTGACTCAAGGCGGCAGGCAGTTTCACGGAGCGCTTCTATCAGTTCGGGATTATGATTTGCCATTGATAAATAGATTCAACTGTTAGGGATGGATATGGGCGCTCCTGGACAGAACACCTCATGCACAGAAATACATATACTAGTATCAACCATCAAATCGTCAAAAAGTTTCTACTTTTTCATATACCACAAATTCAAAATCCGGATGATCTTCTTCTAGCGTAATGTGCCAGTTATCTTCCTGGAATACCGGAAACCAGGTGTCCCCCTCAAAGACACCTTTAATAAAGGAGAGATACATCTTATCGGCATGTCCAAGGCTTTGACTGTAAATCGACCCACCTCCCGCGATAAAAACATCTTCAGGATATGCGAGTGCTGCTGTCAAAGCATCTTCCAGGCTTCGGCAGACCTCGCCGTCCTCAACTGATTGCAGCTTACGGCTCACGACAAAGTTTCGGGTGGTAACGAGGTCCTTCCCAAATATTTCAAACGACCGGCTTCCCATAATGACGCTTTGTCCTTCTACAAATCTCAGGAATTGCGCATACTCTTCCGGAATACTCCAGGGCATTCCATCGCCGGAGCCAATTATCCGGTCATTAGACATGGCAGAAATAATGATAATCATCGGAAAATAATGTATGGATTTCGAGCCTGATGGAGCTTATTCGTCCAAATGAATTTCTACGCTGCCCGTCCCCGCCCCGGACGCTTTGCCGCCTTGTCTCACCTCGATTCCACATTCCCGGCAGAAAAATTCATCGGATTCGAAAGGAAAAGGGCAATTCCGATTCAAGCAATCGAAGCCGATCGGAGATTCCAGGCGATCTTCTTTGTTTAATACTCCCTCAAACTCACCGGAATCATTCCACTGAAATAATTGCGAAGCCCGAATGATCGTAAAGGGTTGGCGGTTTTCGTAACTCGCAGCAAAGCGAATCACCTTATCTAAATTATTTTTTTCCTTGATATCATCAAACTCCTTTGCCTGATTCCGTAAATCCTGGACTGAAATACGGCCATGATATTCTTTGGGCAAACCTGCCATTTTGATGAAGGTATTCGCAGCCACCTCCATATCCTGACAAGCCAGTAAGCCCGCCCGGTCAGCCGTAAACTCTGCCATTCGGTACCAATGCAATAATGCAGCTTTGAGGGGCATCGAAACCAGGTTACTGATCCCCAATGTGGCTTCGCTCAGAAAAAGATTGATGGCCTGAAGGGAGTCTGCCATCATTTGGTAGAAAACGTGTCCACTTTTGATATGCCCCACTTCCCGGCCCAGCATAAATAACATCTCTTCTTCATTCAGCAATTCGACACAGCCACTACTGATGACAATTTGAGTCCGGGATTCCCCACTTGTCAGGGAATTAATCTTGTCATCCAGATTAATATACAGTTCCGGAATTCGCTTGAGTGAAAGCAATGAGCACGCTTCTTCCAGAATAGCGTGCAGCTCCGGGCTGTTTTCTTTTGTAAGGCGAATGTTGTCTCCTGCATGTTTGATGCGGAGCATCCGTTCCAGGCCCAGATCCAATACTTTTTGGGTAACCATTTCCAGTCCACGGGTATTCTCCAGGCGATCGAGTGCAGATTTATCAAAGGGGTGTTCGTACTCGCGGGAACGAAGGTTAATAAGGGGTTTTCTCGACATGTAAAGAGAGGGTTTTAAAAAATGAGTCAGCGCGCTGTCCTAGCCTAAACGCTGTCCACAATGATGGCAAAATTTGGAGTCATATGAAACTGCTGTATCACAAAATTCGCAGAGGTGATATCGTTCTGATTCAGGTGCTTCATCGAACCGCTTTTTCGCTCCTTTCCCTTCCCGGATTCGATCACTGATTGTCTCCAGCAAACTTACCCCTTCTTCGTCTGGCAAGGCTACTGCC
>CAYGTH010000946.1:0-2155 GCA_964352745.1 uncultured Bacteroidia bacterium | reverse complement strand
AGTGTCCTAAGTGCCTGAGTGGTTTCTCTTTGTGGATTTTTGGCCTACACCCCAATAGCCCGTGCAGGGCTAAGTATTTACTTTATTTCTTATATTTCTCCCGATGAACTCCCTCAAGTCCTCTATCGGTATTGTATTCGGCCTGATAAGCAGTTGCATATTCCTGACAATAGCCTGTGGAATTGGAGAGACCCATGCTGACGAAGGGGCAGACGACATTGAGTATTATTTTTCTCAACAGGGAGTCCAGGAATTGAAAGCCCGTTTTTCCTACGACTCCATCGGCGGATGGTACACACATGAGGAGTGGGCCGATACGCTGATTCCTCATAGCGGCCTGCGTGCAACCGTCAATCAAAATGGGTATTATATCCTCTCAAGCGTTTATGTAGGCGAAGTCCCGATTTCTCATACGCATATCCGCGTCAAAATCGGCCCCAAAACCTTCTCTAGCGCAACCATCGCATTGACCGCTTCAACACATCAGGAAACCTATATGGGAAGCCAGTTAGTAGAAATCACGCAATACCCTGATTATCAAGACAATCACATCCTGGAAAATATTGCAGTCAGCGGGCAAGCGCCCTTACAGCTTGAATTATTGAGTAGAAGCCAACAGCTTACTTTCCCGATTTCAGATGCAGACAGGCAGGCACTGATTGACTGTTTTCAACTCTCGGTGCTCAATCGCCTTTCTTCTCAATAGGGGGAAGAAGAAAGAGGGAAGAAGAAAGACGGGAGTCGGAAGACTGGAGAGCGGAATCCGTCAAAAGCAACCCATTCGCGATGCGAGTGCAAACTCTGTGAACCTTTGCGGCCCTTTGTGCTACTCTGCGAAATAATTTCTTTCCGGTGTAGCTACAAGCTCACCCATTTCCCCTCTTCCCCGGCGCTCCGATAAATCGCATCAATTACCTGTACCGATTTCATCGCTTCTGCTCCGGTAATCAAAGGCGTTTTTCCGGATTCCAGTGCTGCCACGACATCCTCAAAATTGCGCTGATGCCCCAGAAAATCCATCGCATTAGGGTCATTTGCCCCGGCTCGGCTGGCAGAAGCGCCGACGAGATTCGCCTGAATCCATTCATCCTCCTGATCTGACTCCTGAAAATCCCAGACGCTGAATCGATCATCTTTCAAAAAGGCAGATCCTTTGCTTCCGCATATCTGCACTTCAGCCGGGTGCCCGGTTGAAGACCAGCAAGCCGTAGAGCCCTGAATCACGCCCCGAGCGCCACTTTCAAACTCCAAGATGGCAACCGCAGTATCTTCTACTTCGATGCCTTCATGGGCCAGGCAAGCCGTCGTGGCAGAGAGTCGCTTGATATTACCAGCGATATAAATCAGTAAGTCGATTGTGTGAATCGATTGATTCATCAAAGCCCCTCCCCCATCGAGTGCCCAGGTTCCCCGCCATGCAGCAGAATCATAATACGCCTGTGTCCGGTACCACTTGACATAGGCATCACAAAAGGTCAGGGTCCCAAAACGGCCGGAGTGCACCGCTTTCCGAAGCGCCTCCACCGCTGGCGTAAATCGTCGGTTAAAAATCCCGGAAAGCATGACGCCTTCTGCTTCACACACCTTGATCATTTCTGCTACTCTCTCAGGCGTGACTTCGAGGGGTTTTTCGCAAATAATATGTTTCCCGGCACGGGCAGCAGCGACCGCAGGATCCAGATGTGCCCCCGAAGGAGTGGTGATCGTTACGATATCGATTTCCGGATCTGCCAGGAGGTCCGCGAGCTGGGTATAGACCCGACATCCATGCCGCTTTTCAAAGGCCGCTGCTTGTTCCGGATTCCGAACGTAGGCAGCGCCCAATTTACCTGTTTCCATTGCCTGAATCGCCTGTGCGTGGAAGTGGGCGATGTTGCCGCCACCGATAATGCCAAATGTTTTCATCGATATAAATTTTGGGGAATGATACGGAAAGGTCTGCTTACAATCAAGACGGGCGGTTCATGGATTTTTAATGGGTTTATAAAAAATGTGTATTTTCAGAAACCAGCTCCAGGTGTAGGCCAGTTTTCCTGTAAGCGAAGAATAACCGCAAGGTTCGCAAAGGAAAACAGCCCTGGATTTACCACTAAGCCACTAAGCGCACAAAGAAAGCACTAAGCGGAAGCTCCGGGGTTTCATGTACAACATGCTT
>CAYGTH010000945.1:0-2155 GCA_964352745.1 uncultured Bacteroidia bacterium | reverse complement strand
ATCAAGAGAAACTTCTTCACCTTCCTGATTCTTGATCTTGAGGTTCATAATCTGCTCAGGCTCCATATTGGCAGCTAGTTTGCGACTTGTCTCCCTGGCAAGCATTACCTCATCCTGTGAAGGTAAAATAGGGTCATTTATGTGGTGAGAAGAATATTCCATATCACTTTCCTATTAACTGCACTATATGCAACAAGAGTTGCAGTGTAAGCTCTATATAACCTCAGTACCTTCTTCCATAAAAATCTGATGCATCATAGATATAGTATCATGCGGCCAATATCCAAGTGAAACTTTAAACTCATGTAAATAGTCCATAGGGTTGGTGAAGGCATTTCTCATTCCTGCTCGATCTTCAAACTTCATTTCAAGGAAAATCCGATACTCCAGGATTTCGATTTGATTCTCGATGTTAAGAATAAAATTTTCGCATACTGCCATAGCATACAGAAATGATTTGGCAAGTTCATAGTTAGGCGTTTGTAATTCTTGGTTTTGATGGATTAAAATATGATTATCGGAGGGCATTACATTCTCCTTTTTGGGTTCTTTAGCAGTCGAATTTCCCTCAGAACAACAAAAGAGAAAAAAGCGGTCGATATATCTGAAAAAATATGGCCAAGGAATCATCTTAACCTGAATTGAGGGGCTGAAATATCCATACATAAGCACCTCATTAACAGATATTTAAATAACGATCTCCAGATTTTATCCTATAATAGATAGAATACTAACCAAAGGCGGCGAATTTTAGTGCTATTTGCAGGTTGTTTACCAACTATTCAATACAATAGTGTATCTTCTAACAAGAATAGAATTATAAAATGCCAAACAAAAAGGTCATAAGTGAGGAGCTATTAGCGCGCAGGAAAGCAGTTGTAGCGAATGGCGTTGGCTTATTCAATAATGCCACTGCCCAATCCGCTAAGGGAGCCATCATCATTGATGCTAATGGAAGAGAGATGATAGATTTTGCGGGCGGAATCGGGGTAGTGAATGCCGGGCATTGTCCCGAACCTGTCGTGAAGGCCATTACAGACCAGGCACAGAAAAGTCTTCACACGAGCTTCAACGTTACCACCTATGAACTCTATCTGCAGCTCTGCGAAAAGCTGATTGACATATTTCCACATGGGGAACGAACCAAAGCCATGCTCGTCAGTACAGGAGCAGAAGCGGTAGAGAATGCCATAAAAATCGCCAGGCAAGCTACTGGCAGGAATGGTGTCCTCTGTTTTACCGATGCATTCCACGGACGTACCCTCATGGCAATGACCCTCACTTCCAAAGTCGCTTACAAAAGAGGATGCGGGCCTTTTGCGCCGGAAGTGTATCGCGTACCTTTTCCCAACTGGTATCGATATGGAAAGGGGCAGGACGAGCAAGCCTTTGCGGATCAGGAATTAAGAAACCTAAAGGAGTTTTTTAAAAATACCGTAAGTCCCTATAACCTCGCTGCCATCATCATTGAATTGGTACAGGGGGAAGGAGGCTTCAATGTTGCACCAAAAAGTTATGTTGAAGGCTTACGTAAGCTCTGTGATGAATATGGGATACAGCTCATCTTCGATGAAGTTCAGAGTGGTTTTTGCCGCACAGGAGCCTGGGCTGCTTATGAGCATTTTGACGTGTTACCTGATATTTCTACCTGGGCCAAATCCATGGGTTCTGGGATGCCTATTGGGGCTGTAATAGGTCGGGCTGAAGTCATGGATGCTGCCGGCCCCAGTACGATAGGCGGAACCTACATTGGAAACCCGGTTTGCTGTGCGGCGGCTTTGGCGACCATTCAATACATGGAAGACATCGACCTTAATACCCGAGGAAAGGAAGTCGGACAGATCATTCGCAGCAGGTTTGAATCGATGAAAGCAAAGTATCCATCGATCGGGGATGTTCGCGGACTGGGAGCCATGATCGCCATGGAATTTGTCAAAAACGGAGACCCACTTCAGCCTGATGCAGATCTTTGCTTAACCGTAATGAAAGGCTGTGGTGAAAATGGGCTTATCATCATCAGTGCCGGAACGCATAAGAACGTCATTCGGGTTCTTTGTCCGCTTGTCATCACCAACGAACAATTGAACAAAGGACTGGACATTATTGAGCAAGAAATTCAGCGAGGTCATCCGTAAATGGAAACAGCCCTCATACC
>CAYGTH010000944.1:0-2161 GCA_964352745.1 uncultured Bacteroidia bacterium | reverse complement strand
ATTTTCTCCATGTGATCCAGCACAATGCCCAATTGATCGGCGAGCTGGATATGCTGACGGGTTTTGCACGGGCTGCGGTAGAATTGAATTACTGCAAACCTACCATTGACGATAGCGGTCGTCTTGAAATCAAGGCCGGCCGGCATCCCGTCATAGAAACTGCGCTCCCTGCCGAAGATCCTTATGTTCCGAATGACATTCAACTCGACAATGAAAGCCAGCAAATCATCATCGTTACCGGCCCCAATATGGCGGGTAAATCTGCTTTGCTCCGCCAAACGGCACTGATTGTCCTGATGGCTCAGATGGGCGGCTTTGTCCCGGCAGCGGCGGCACATATCGGTGTGGTTGACAAAATATTCACCCGGGTGGGGGCTTCGGATAATATCTCCAGTGGCGAATCTACCTTCATGGTGGAAATGAATGAGACTGCTCAAATCGCCAATAATGCCACCAGCCAGAGTTTGATTTTACTGGATGAAATCGGCCGGGGAACCAGCACCTATGATGGGGTGTCTATTGCCTGGGCACTCGTAGAGCACCTCCACGAAACCGTAGATTGCCAGGCTAAAACCTTATTCGCAACTCATTATCACGAACTCAACGAATTGGAAAACAGGCTGGACCGTGTTCGGAATTTTAATGTCTCCGTTCGGGAAGTCGATGGTAAAATCCTGTTTCTCCGCACCCTCAAAGCAGGGGGCAGTGAGCATAGTTTCGGTATCAATGTCGCGGAAATGGCCGGCATGCCCCCTACCCTGGTGGAACGCGCCAAGCAATTGCTTTCCCACTTTGAGCAAAATCGGATTAACGATAAAAAAGCTGCCGGAAGTGCCATGACCTTCTCCACCAATTCTTCGATTCAGCTCAATATGTTTGAGCTCAAGGATGAGGATACGCTTAAAATCAGGCAAATTTTGTCGGGAGTCGATATCGATCGCATGACGCCTGTCGAAGCGCTCCTGAAATTGCAGGAGATTAAACGGAATTTATTGGGGGAAGGGTGAGGAAAGAGGAGTCAGGAGTCAGGAGTCGGGTGAGAGGGAGCTTGGGAATTCGGGAAAGAATCAGCAAGCAGTATTCACCCATAAACAGGCACATCGTGCAGGAAAAAAACCAAGTCCACAGATCGACAAAATGTGTAAATCCCCACTAGGGTAATATGTTCAGGATAAAATATTTTTCACTTTTATTCTTATAACATACGCTTACGACTCTAAACCTGAACAATCAGGCATATGTCCCGTATTATATGATCAGTTTAAGGAGGTGCCGTTTATGATCCTGGATTCAGCATTAACAAGGGATAATAGTATTGAAATTCAATTCTCTGATACGAGTAGCCTTGTTGGCCCTTCATTTGATCGTGAAGTACTTGTTTATGCCTTAAAAAACTCATGATCCCTATTTAGATACACTTCTATCCATTAAATCCAGCATATTAATGGATAGCCTGAATATTGATGTAGAAAAGGAAGTTGTTGGATTCATTGACGATTGCTTATCTCAATGTTCAAAAGGAACCTGAGAAACCGTTTGAAAGTATCCGCCCCACAAAGATCGTTCTCAGATCGGGGCCTGCGAACAAAAGAGTTCGGGAATTCGGAGAGCTTGAGCGCATTGCTATCCTTTTGACTCATAACACGAAGTGAATGCATTGATCTTAGCCCATATTTCGGGCATCCTCAAAAATTGAAAAATCCTATGAGTACTTTAATCGAGTTGGTTGCTGAAATTATTATGGAGGTTATTCAGTATTTATTGGTTCGCTTACTCAAACTTTTTGGGGCAGGGGTTCGATGGGTTTTCCGCTTAGGGAAGACACCTTTTTCTCAAATCCTCAAAGAAAATGGCAATGGCAGGTTAGCGGGATTGATCCTCGCTGGCGTAGGGATTCTTCTTATTATTTGGTTTTTCGTATTTGATTCTCCTACTGAAGCAGTGGCCCTGATGTAAGCAAGCTCCCGCTCTATGGGTTTTGCAATCCCATTCCTGACAGCCTGATCAGCGGTGTTTTTCCTTTTTTTTGAATTCGCTTTTAATCCTCATTTTCTCTGGGTTTCGACTCCGCTCCTCAAGAATCAAATCAAGATAATATTATACAATATAAATACATGAAAACATATTAAGCACAGCCAGATGACTATAATAAAAATCTAAA
>CAYGTH010000943.1:0-2176 GCA_964352745.1 uncultured Bacteroidia bacterium | reverse complement strand
ACCTGTTACTGGAGTTGGACCGCATGCAATTTTACTGCTATGAATTGCAACAGACGATCGAAGCCCGGCACCGACCGATCATTATTATCACTTCCAATAATGAGAAGGAATTGCCAGACGCTTTTCTGAGACGTTGCGTATTTCATTACATCAAATTCCCGGATGCGACGACGATGCAGCGGATTGTAAATGTGCATTATGCGGGAATAGATCAGCGGCTACTAGACGAAGCGATGCGTGTTTTTTATGAGATTCGGGATATTCAGGGAATGAAGAAAAAACCCTCTACCAGCGAATTGATTGATTGGATCAAGGTCCTGATGCTGGAGCGGATTGCCCTCAAAGACCTCGAGGCCATCAACCTACGCGACGGAATGCCACCCTATGAAGGAACGCTCATCAAAAATGAGCAGGACTACCAGTTGATTGAAAATATGCGAAAGTGGGGGGGATAAAGCAGAACCAGTAAGAAGTAAAGATATGAGAATCTATGTATCATTTGAATCGAGGGAAAATCTGCTAATGTGGATGAACATACGGGCAACTGATCCCCTGCCGGAAGTTGATCCGCCGGATGCTCCGCCGGATGTAGATCCCCAGGAACCACCGGGTATTGAGCCACTACCAGACCCTAAGGAGCCTGCAAGGGAGCCGGAAATCGAACCCAAAGAGCCGCCAGAAATTGTGCCCAATGATCCACCGGAAATTAATCCGCCTGATAAGCCTGGGATCGAGCCGGAAATCGAACCTACACCTGAACCCGAGCTTGATCCGATTGAAGCACCACCTGGCATCGAACAGGAGCCACAGCGCGAGATTAGCCCGGAACCACACCCAGAAATCCATCCGGGTACGTATCCTGAGATCACCCCCGGTAGGCCATCGGAATTTTAGCACCCTGCCAGCAAGCCTGTACGTGTGCCTAAATAGTTAGGGAAAGGTACGGACCTGATCTGTCGGCCAATAAAGATGTCTATGTTCATTTCCTTCTTTTTTAAACTGCGCGAATACGGCTTGAAAACATCGATCAGGGAATATTTGTACCTGCTCGAAGCCCTCGAAAAACAGGTCGTCAAACCCGACCTGGAGGCGTTTTATTACCTCAGCCGCGCTTTGTTGGTCAAGCATGAAGGACATCTCGATCGCTATGATGTGGCTTTTGGGGAATATTTTCAGGGGAAAGAAGGAGAGTCTGAAAATTGGGCAGAAAACATTCCCGAAGAATGGCTGCGCGCCCAGTTGCAACGCGTGCTAAGCCCGGAAGAAATAGAAGCCCTGGAATCTGCAGGCGGACTGGATGCACTCATGGAGCGTTTTAAGGAACTCATAAAAGAACAAGAGGAACGACATGAAGGGGGAAATAAGTGGATCGGAACAGGTGGCACCTCCCCTTATGGGAATGGCGGATTCAATCCGGAAGGATTTAGAATAGGCGGAAAAAGCAAAAACCGAAACGCCAACAAAGTTTGGGAGAAACGGGAATTTGCCAACCTCGATGATCGGGCCGAACTCAATACCCGCAATATCAAAATGGCCCTGCGCCGACTCCGGGTATTGACCCGGGAAGGCATGCCCACCGAACTTGATCTCAAAGGCACCATCCGGAAAACTTCGGAAAATGCCGGGATGCTGGATATCTCCATGGTACCTTCCCGAAAAAACCGCGTAAAAGTTCTCCTTCTGCTCGATGTGGGCGGCTCCATGGACGACCATGTGCGCATGTGTACAGAATTATTTTCCGCCGCTCGCCATGAGTTCAAGCACCTCGAATATTATTACTTCCACAACTGCCTGTACGAATCGGTGTGGAAAGACAATCGTCGGCGCTACAAAGAACGCATTCCTACCTGGGACCTCATTAACCGATATAATAAGGACTACAAACTGATCTTTATTGGAGATGCAGCCATGTCTCCGCTGGAAATCCTCTACAAAGGCGGCAGTGTCGAACATTGGAATGAAGAAGCGGGCATCGAATGGCTCCTGAGAATGAGAACCCAATTCCCCTCCATGGTCTGGATCAATCCCAATCCTGAGTATCAGTGGAATTATCATCATTCCACCTATATCCTAAGGACCTTTACCCGATATCGCATGTTCCCCATGACCTTGGAAGGGATTCAGCTATCCATGAAAGCGCTCCGCGACCCCCGATACCGATATGGGAGTGAAGACA
>CAYGTH010000942.1:0-2177 GCA_964352745.1 uncultured Bacteroidia bacterium | reverse complement strand
TTCGTTCTAATCTCGAACTGAATCGGGAACTTGCGCCTGAATCCCAGCGCCGACAATTGGCGTTTTTGAGTTTTCTGACCCGCATTTCACGCCTGATTGCAGGTCGGGATCGAATGAAGCCAGATGCGCGCCTCGAAGAACTCAGTCGCCTGGAGCGGGACATTGCTGCCAACCCCACTGTTATTGACCACGCCTGGCTGAAAAGTCAGATTTCCCGCTTGCGGACCGGAGAGATTGCTTCCCCGAATCGGTAACAGCATGCTACTCCCTTCCCGATTTTTACTAATTTGGGATCTCTTCAGAACCTCAACTCCCAATTATACATGATAGAGGCAGTGATTTTTGATATGGACGGTGTGCTGATTGATTCGGAGCCGCTGTGGCGCGAGTCCCTTGCCCGCGTTTTGAAGACAGTAGGGCTGACAGTAACCCATGAAATGACCCTTAAATTCATGGGGATCCGTACCCAGGAAGTGATCGAAATGCTCTATCGGATGGAGCCCTGGACTGGAAAAAGCCAGGAGCAGGTGATCGAGGAAATTCTCGATGATGTGGTCGGACTGATTGGGGAACGGGGAAAGCCGATGCCCGGAATTCCCGAAGCTTTTGCCTTCCCCAACCAACAAGGGCTACCCATTGCTCTGGCCTCATCTTCGCCTATGCGCGTGATCGATGCAATCGTGGATAAACTGGACATTCGATCTCAATTTAAGGCCCTGTTTTCTGCGGAATATGAACCCTATGGGAAACCTCATCCGGCAGTCTTTCTGACTACGGCAAAAGAAATCGGGATTCGACCCGAGTCCTGTCTGGTCATTGAAGACTCCATCAATGGGGTAATCGCTGCCAAAGCTGCTAAAATGCGGGCTATTGCGATCCCAGACCCTGAGATTGCCAATGCCCGACAATTTGGGGTTGCCGATTATACCTTTGATTCTGCTGAGTGGCTCACCGAACCGGTTTGGAGACAGATCCTGGCCTAATTTCCCTTGATTGTATATGAAACATTCAGTTGAACATCTGATCATTGGGGCAGGACCGGCAGGGATTGCGATGGCAGGACGGTTTTCAAAAGCAGGAATGTCCTATCGCTTGATTGAAAAATCGGAGCGCCCCGGTGATACCTGGCGCAATCACTATGATCGCCTACATTTACATACGACGCGGAAACTTTCCGCGCTTCCTCATATGCCCTATCCGGCGTCTTATCCGAAATACATTCCAAGAGACCTTTTTGTCAACTATCTGGAAAGCTATTTGACAGAAATGAATATTGAAGCTAACTGCGGGGAAACCATTTCGAGCATACGGAGGGTAGGAGATCGCTGGCACTGTGAAACGGAACAAGGAGGGAACTATGATGCAGCAACTGTCATTGTCGCTACAGGATTCAATCGTATCCCCAATGAACCTCAATGGCCGGGAATGGAGGTGTTTGAAGGCCCGATTCAGCACAGTCGTTTGTACAAAAGTGGAAAAGTCTTCAAGGGTCAAAACGTATTGGTCATCGGGATGGGGAACACAGGGGCAGAATTGGCCGTCGATCTGCACGAACACGGTGCCCGACCGTTCATTTCGGTTCGTGGTCCTGTGAATTTTGTGCCTCGTGATCTCAGGTTGACTGGTGGTTCTACGCAGGAAACCGCAATATTATTAGCAAAACTCCCCAATTGGTTGGGCGACTGGATCGCGACGCAGGTTGGTAAGCTTACCGTTGGGGATTTGCGCCCGTATGGGATCGAGCGGCCCGCTATTCCTCCGTCCCGGCAGTTGCGTGACCTGGGTAAAACGCCTGTGATTGATGTGGGGACTCTCGATTTGCTCCGGAAAGGGCTGATTACGGTAATTCCGGAGGTGCAGCGATTTGAATCAGGTGCATGTATCAGCACAGATGGCAAGCGGTATCCGATCGATGCGGTCATTATGGCCACAGGCTATCGCGCCCAGGTGGAGGATTTTATAGAAGATGTGCGCGGAATCATGAACCCTTTTCAGATGCCTCGTGATATCGCCTTTCCTGAAACTCATCCTAATTTATATTTCCTGGGATTCAATGGCTACGCAGTTGGGGGCTTGTTGCGCGCTATTACCCGAGATTCCGGGCGTATTTTTGAATTGATCCGATCCAGGAAGGCATAGCATAGCAAGCAATGGGGATTCTCGTATCCACGTAATGG
>CAYGTH010000941.1:0-2178 GCA_964352745.1 uncultured Bacteroidia bacterium | reverse complement strand
GTATCCCGGGTCAGTCGCAATCCCTTACTTCCTATGTTGATCCCTTTATTGGTACAACCAATTTTGGAGCAACTCACCCGGGAGCAGTGGCTCCCTGGGGCATGGTATCCGTTGTACCCTTTAATGTCGCCGGAGCATCGAATAAATACGACAAAGACAGCCGTTGGTTTTCGACGCCGTATTGGTACGAGAATAGTTTTTTAACCGGCTTTTCTCATGTAAATCTGAGTGGAGTGGGATGCCCGGAACTGGGAAGTATTCTCCTGATGCCCACAACCGGCGCACTTGAAGTCGATCACCGGAAATACGGCACTACTTATAAGGACGAGGCTGCAAATCCGGGCTATTATGGCACCTATTTGAACAAACACAAGGTCAAAGCCGAAGTAACCGCTACTACCCGTACCGGTCTGAGTCGCTATACGTTCCCGGCGGGAGAATCCCATGTCCTCCTCAATCTCGGGCTGGGTCTGACGAATGAGAGTGGTGCAGCGGTAAAAATCGTTTCCGATACCGAGATTGAAGGCTATAAACTGACCGGAACATTTTGTTATAATCCCGGCACTGAGCGGCCTGTTTATTTTGTGGCGCGGTTCAGTAAGCCCGCCAAGTCATTTGGGGTATGGAAAAAGCAGCCCCGCTTGCAAGGCGTGGAGCATGACTGGTCCAATCACAGTGGAGTGGTCAAGTTTTATGAAGGCTATCGCCGCGAAATGGCGGGCGACAGTATCGGCGTCTATTTCAATTACGAAACGGTGGAAGGGGAAAGCATAGAGGTGCAAGTAGGGGTTTCCTATGTCAGCATCGAAAATGCCCGGTTGAATCTCGACGTGGAGCAAAGAGGGTTTAACTTCGAACGCGTACAGGCGCAGGTCGACGAAAGCTGGGAACGGCAACTGTCTCGCATTCGGGTAGAAGGCGGGACGCTGGAAGACAAAGTCAAGTTTTACACTGCCTTGTATCACATTCTCCTGCATCCCAATATTTTGCAGGATGTAAACGGAGAATATCCCGCGATGGGTACGGACGAAACCAAACGCGTAGAATCCGGCGATCGCTATACTGTATTTTCCCTCTGGGATACCTACCGGAATGTACACGCTTTTTTGGCATTGGTCTATCCCGAACGGCAGGAAGACATGCTGCGATCCATGGTCGATATGTACCGGGAAAGCGGGTGGCTCCCCAAATGGGAATTGCTAGGCAAAGAAACGAATACAATGGTGGGCGATCCCGCCATCCCGGTAATAGTGGACAGCTACCTCCGCGGCATCAAAGACTTTGATATTGATGTGGCCTATGAGGCCATGCATAAAAGCGCAACGAGTCCCAGAGCGGAAAATGCCCTCCGACCTGGTATCGACAGCTATTTGGAAAAGGGATTTATCCCGATTGACAGCGAAGACAAAGTATATGGCTCGCTTTCGACCAGTCTCGAATACAATATCGCAGACTGGAACCTCGCCCAATTGGCAAAGGCATTAGGCAAAGACAGCGATTATCAGCTGTTTTTCAACCGCTCACTCAGTTATAAGAAATTTCACGATCCCAAGCTCAATATCCTGCGGCCGCTGATGGCAGATGGGAGTTTCATCAAAGACTTTGATCCGAAATACGGCATGAACTTCGAAGCCGTTCCCGGCTATGTGGAAGGGACCGCCTGGCAATACACCTTTTTCACCCCACATGATATGCCCGGGAGAATCGCCCTCGCTGGTGGAGAAAAAACATTTGTACGACAGCTTCAAAAGACCTTTGATGATTCCCTCTTTAGCATGCACAATGAGCCGGACATTGCCTACCCCTATTTATTCAACTATGTCAAGGGCGAGGAATGGCGAACCCAACGCGCTGTACGGAATTGCGTCGATCACTATTTTGGCATTGACACAGACGGGATTCCCGGCAACGACGACACCGGAACCCTATCAGCCTGGCTGGTGTATAGCATGATGGGCTTTTATCCCGATTGCCCCGGCGATATGGACTATGCGCTGAGCAGTCCGGTTTTTGACAAGGTGTCGATTCAACTAGATCCGACCTACTATCCCGGCCGTGAAGTCATCATCGAAACGGTCCGCAAGTCCGCAAAATCCCGCTACATCCGCAAAGTCAATTGGAACAACCGACGCTGGAAAGGCTATTTTTTTCCGCATTCAGAAATGGTACAGGGAGGTA
>CAYGTH010000940.1:0-2186 GCA_964352745.1 uncultured Bacteroidia bacterium | reverse complement strand
CTATCAATTCTATGAAAAAACGGGCTTTATGCTCCTGGAGCACGATGGCTCTTACCCCGGTGATATTTGTCTTTCTACTGCTCATCCCGGCCATACTGGTTATGAGGATTCCCGCTGGAATCAATTTCAGGTCATTTCTGAATTTTATGAATGGTGCCGAAGTAAAGGCATTTACCTAAATATCCCGGACTATTATTATATGGCAGGTGGAAACAAATGCGGAATGGGATACCGGGAGGTGAATTGGAGCCTTCCCCGTGAAGAGCAGGTTATTCATACGCGTCAAAATATTTATGACGGCACATGGACCAAGCTCGTAACCATGGGCTGGATGTTTGTACCGCTGACCGAATACCACGGTGGGGGAGAGGCTGCGACGATCGAGCCGCTGAATGAGCACCTGGGACATTACGAACAGATGATGCGGTCGAATCTGGGGGCTGGCGTTCAGGCTTGTTATCGCGGGCCGCGCCTGTTTGATACGGAAGAAACGAAAACGATGGTCAGCAGTACCGTAGATTGGTACAAGGCGCATCGGGAGGTGCTGGAAGGAGACTTGATTCACTTGCGGCGGGCAGACGGTCGCGACCTCGATTATTGGCTATTGGTAAATCCGAATAGTGAAGAAAAAGGAGCTTTAGTGGTATTTAATCCACTCGACCAAGCCGTAAAAAAGCGAATTACGGTTCCCCTCTATTACACAGGATTGACAACTGAGGCACAGGTGCAACCAGAGAATGGCGAGGCTGTTTCCTATTCCCTCGATCGTCAGTTTCAAATAGAAATAGAAGTGGAGGTGCCGGCGAATAGCCAGACTTCTTATATTATTCAGTAGGTAAGAGGGGGCAGGAGTCAGGAGTCAGGAGTCAGGAAGAACAGGAATTTAAGCTCAAATTCAAACTCAAAGATCAATCACAAATGAGTATATGAAAATCTATGGGGTTGCCCTGCTTGCGGGGAGTTTCTTGCTGGGGCAATGGCTGGGAAATACCCTGGGCATCCTGCTGGGAATCGACGGAAATGTAGGAGGCGTCGGATTTGCGATGGCCATTTTAATCGGACTCAATACCTATCTGAAACGTACGGATCGATTGACGCAGGAATCTGAAACCGGCGTCTTGTTTTGGAGTGCCATGTACATACCGATTGTGGTGGCAATGTCAGCTACCCAGCATGTCAAAGCCGCGCTGACTGGAGGATGGGTGGCTATATTGGCGGGCGTATTGGGTACGGCAGCCTGCTTTTTCCTCGTTCCCCTTATCTCCAAAATCGGCAGAGAAACCCCTATGGAAGACCCCTCATAACCTATGGAATTACTCGAAAAACTCGCCACTAAAAATGGCCTGGTCTTCGCTTTCCTGGTAGTGGGCCTGATTATGTGGGCCTCCTACTGGCTGTCCCGTAACCTCACCCGTAATAAAATCCCCGGTGCTGCGATTGCGATTACGGCTGGGTTGATATTGGCATATTTTGGCGGTAAAAAAGGAATCGCTGATATTCCGCTATTTGCGGGAATGGCCGTCCTTGGAGGCTCGATGATGCGAGATTTCTCAATCGTCGCAACGGCAATGGGCGCTGATTTTGCAGAAATCAAACGAGCCGGATTGGCGGGAGTTGTTTCCCTTTTTGTTGGGGTGTTAACTGCCTTTTGCGTAGGAGGAGCCATTGCTTATCTCATGGGCTATACCGACGCCAAAAGTATTGCCACAATCGGCGCGGGCGCTTGTACCTACATCGTCGGACCGGTAACGGGTTCCGCAGTCGGAGCTTCTTCAGATGTAATTGCGATCTGTATTGCGGCCGGAGTGATTAAGACGATTCTGACTACGATTGTAACGCCCTTGATCGCTAATCGGATTGGCCTGAATAATCCCCATACAGCTATGGTATTTGGGGGATTGATCGGAACGACCAGCGGGGTTGCAGCAGGCCTGGCTGCGACAGACCCTAAGCTCGTTCCCTATGGTGCATTAACCGCGACGTTTTATACCGGCCTGGGGGTTTTATTGTGCCCATCTGTTTTTTATTTGATCCTCACATTCATGTTTTGAGTAGGTTGAAGAATTAGTATGTCATTTTTGAAGGTAGATTGTAAATTGTTGATTATCAGATTGATATGATCTGTAATCTTCATACTAAAATCTATCTTCTTTCTTAGCTCTACCAGGTTCGTTGCTTGAAAAACT
>CAYGTH010000939.1:0-2187 GCA_964352745.1 uncultured Bacteroidia bacterium | reverse complement strand
GCTATGAAAACATCGCCATACTGGGAGAAAAAACCCTCAAGCGATGGAAAAAAAACAGCTCCCCGATGGCCTGGAAAATAGAAGTCATGAGCGAACGCGGAGGTAGGCTGCCAAACAGCTTCTATCCCGGTTTTGACTCCAAGCGCCATACCTATTTTGGGGGATTTGAATATGACTACGATGCCAAGACAGAATTTGGGATGTATGTCAAGCGGCAGGACACAGACCGAAATCCCCGCCTGCCCCTGGAGGGGAGTTGCGACTTTAATGCTGCACTCAATACTCTCCTGATCAGTCAGGAAGTCCCCGGCGAGGAGCGATTCCTCAATGAGTTTTATGAAAATGGAAATGCAGGCCTCGATGTATGGCTCAAACCCTTTCTGGATTACTACCAACATCACGGAGAGAAACTGCTCAGGCTTTGGGGAGATCCCGGCGGCAACAAAATTGCATTGTTGGAAAACAAGTCCACCTTCCAGCGTATGCAAGACTACCTGCAGCGCAAGGGGTGGAAAGTAGAAATCATGGTCGAAGGCCGGTCTTATCCCACACATCGCACCAAACACGCGTGGCTAAATGAGGTCCTGCAGGAGAAAATCGCAGAGGCGCCCCTGGTACGGATGCACTATCAGCGCTGCAAATACCTGATACATAGCCTCGAAAACACGCCCATCAAACCCGACTTCCAGAAGGACAAAGCCACCGAACGGCAGGACATCGATCAGCGCCTGGCCACGCACGCAGGAGACGCATTTGACTATCGCATGTACTATCGATATCACACCCCTGCCCGGACTACTAATACGCATTCACCCCTCAGAGTCGGAAACCGAAACCTATGATGTTCCCCTGGATTTGCATCCACTACCGGGCAGCAGCTCACATCTCCGGCGCGCCCGTCTGCCTGGAACAGAAGTACCAGGTAGTCTGCCTGGAGATGCCCAATTTTCAATATGTCATCAGGCCGATTTTAGACAGGTCGGTCCATAGCCATCACTTTTTCGTCCGAGCAAAACGGCTCAAAGATGCTCACATTGCATTTGAGCAATATATAAACGGCCTACATGGAGAACTGGAATATGAAATATTGGGGGTCAAATCTATTGCCCCTTCTCAGCTTTAAATTGCGATGTGCTTGACTGTGCAAGCCTGATAGACAAGGATGAGGTCAATTGGGTTGTGTTTATTGTGTGACTCCCTCGCTACTACCGAGGGAGTTTTTTTTATAACAATATTTCAACGATTGAGTAATCCTGTTCATGAAAATATTGCATTTGACTAATCAGTTTAGCAAATTGAATCAGCAACAAGTTTTACTGTCTGGCTCGAAAGTGACAATTTTGGGGGCTTTAAGGTAGGAGTTATCCTGACTCCCATCCCTCGGTGTGTATTCAGTCCAGACTGAGACTTGTTGCTAAGTCGCATGCCGGGGGTTCTTATATCCATTTCAATAACCGGTGAGCGATTAGTCGACTGTTTTTTTAAGTTGATGTAATCCGGACTGCCCATGAACACCCAACTAAACCTTTCTTCCTCTCTTGCTCCAACTATTCAATCTTCAGAATCCGACCTGCAGGATTTGCAATCACAACTCGACCAGATGTATGACATCGCCCTGCACTATGCCAGTGAGCGAGAATACCTGATAGCCAGGTACAATGAGCTGGCCGGGAAAGGCAAAGCAGAGAATGTACTCCAAGTTGGGCAGGAGATCATCGAGGCCATCAAAAATGCGGTCGAGAATAAATATTTTGAGCCCGAAGATGGGCATGTATGCCAATAACCTGATTAAAAAGTAACCCCAATATTATGAGATTAAACCTTTTTTCAATTTCACTCTTGCTATTTGTTTCCATTTCATTTTCATGTAATGAAGCGGAGGTACAGGAACTAAAAGCCGAAAATCAATCCTTGGTTGAGCAGCTTGATAATTGCCAGAATGGTCCGGACAGGTTATTTAGTGAAGGGAAGACTTATCTGGAAGAAGAAAACTATTCATTAGCCAGGCAGCGATTTGAAAGTCTGATGGAGCAGCACCCAGGATCTGAAGAAGCGAATCAGGCAAAGGAGTTGCTTAGCCAGGTGGACCAGGAAGAAAAGAGGACGCTCGCTCAAAAAGAAAAACAACAACACCTAGCTGAACAAACAAACAAACGGGAAATAGCAGATGCGACAGCGACAATGACG
>CAYGTH010000938.1:0-2192 GCA_964352745.1 uncultured Bacteroidia bacterium | reverse complement strand
GTTCTCAAGGATATGGAAGCGCCCAATCCACCGCCTCAAAACTTATTTATCGAGTTTACCCGGCCTATTTTTGATCAGGTAACCGGATTTGTGGGAGGGTACTACCGCAACTATTAATCGAAAATAATCGATAAGGATCAGCCTTGGGAGTTGGGTAATTTACCCGACTCCCAAGGCTGAATCTTGTTATGATTCACTCTTGACGACGCGATCGTGTAATTCGACAGATTTGTCTGGCTTCTTCCGGATACGCATATTGAGGAGTTCGACCCCAAAGGAAAATGCCATTGCAAAATACACATATCCTTTGGGCACTTCATTGTGGTGAATGCTATGGAGCCCTTCAAAAGTGAGCATAAAACCAATCAGGAGAAGGAAGGCCAAGGCCAGCATCTTCATCGTTGGGTGCTTCTGAATAAATTCGCCAATCTGCTTGACCGTCAGCATCATAATAATCATCGACAAGATGACCGCAATAACCATGATTACCAGAGCGACCATCAGGTTAGCACCTTCGCCGGTAGGAACGAGTCCCACAGCCGTCAGGATAGAGTCAAATGAGAAGACGATATTCAAAATGACAATCTGCGTGAGGACGGACTTAAACTGGTCGGTGGAGGCTGAGGCTTGTACTTCCTGTTTCCCTTCCAGCTTCTGGTGCATTTCTGATACACTCTTATAGAGCAGAAATAATCCCCCAAACAAGAGAATCAACTCCCGCCAGGTAGGCGCAAATGAATCAAAGAATGGGATGCCGGATAAGGTGAAAACAGCCTCTGTCTGCCCAACTATCCAGGTGATTCCAAATAACAAGGCCACCCGAAATACGAGTGCGAGGATCAGGCCCAGGTTAATGGCACGTGGCTGCTGATCTTCGTGAAGTTTGCCCGCAACAATGGTGATAAATACAATATTGTCTATCCCCAATATAATTTCCATGAACGTCAGGCTTACCAAGCTGATGAGCGACGCCGAAGTAAAAAGTTCGCTAAATTCCATGGGCGCAAATATAATAAAGAAGTTGTAAGTTTTGGGTAGGATAATTCAGGGTTCTGGGAATTCATTGTTTCTTAATGTGAACTCCTAACTGCCAAAGACGTCTGTTTGAATCCCGAAATCTCGAACTCACTTTCTCCCGCCCTCTCTTCATTCATACATCAGGCTACAGCCCCGCATTTCTGCATGGTCGAGCCTGCCGAGTATTTCGAAGCTGCCATCTTCATATTTTCGCCCAATGTCATCTGTTGCAATGAAGGCGCAGGAATGTACATTGGAGAGATCTGTGATCAGCAGACGGCCGGAGATGCCGGGAGCTTGAATCAGGGTAGGGAGATGAATATCGACAACTTGTATCTGCATCCAGGGCGGGCAACGAAACCGGCCGTTTTTTAGGGAGTAGGCCTGACTCAGGAGTTCCGTCATGCCGTATTCAGAATGGATAGAGGCAATGCCTAATCCTGTTGATAATTGCTGGTGAAGGGTGGCGCGGGTAAGTTCTTCCCTGCGCCCTTTCATGCCGCCGGTTTCCATGACGATGGCATCGGGAGAGAGGCTGCCAGAGAAGTATTCGGCAAAATCCAGCAAGGCAAAAGATACTCCGATCAGGAGGAGTTGTTCTCCAGCCTGCTGCCCCGCTTCAATGGAATCCTGGAGGGCTTCAAAATTATCCAGATAAAAACCACTTCCATCTGTCCCAAATGTTTGAATCCATAGCTGCACCATGTGCACGAGCGAAGCATGCTGCCGCTCCAGATAAGAGGGGAGGAGCGCGAGGACGCGATATTGGCCTTTGGGGAAAAAGTGAAAAAATCCCTGAATGGCACTTGCTCGATAGATCTGCGGGTCCTTTACAAAATGCCGGGAAGGAATTTGCCCCGTTGTGCCGCTGCTTTCAAATCGCAGGGCTTCCGGCCAATCGCCGCCTGTTTTGATGGAGAATTCTTTGAAAAACTCAATGGGGAGCCATGTCGGTTCTGTCCGGTTAAGGGCTTTGCAATACCGACTCAGGATCGGATTTTCCGCCAACTGATAGGCCCATACTTCATCGCGGAGACGCTCAAATGAAGAAGTTCCGGAGAATAGCCTTGACTGAAAATCCTGCGAATCAAATACTGCCATATTCCCTGTTTAATAAGGATCAAAAAACAAAACTGTCATTCCGGAAATATTTCATTGCGTCCCGACAAGTCGGG
>CAYGTH010000937.1:0-2195 GCA_964352745.1 uncultured Bacteroidia bacterium | reverse complement strand
CCTTCAAAAGGGTTCGGCGAATAGATTGTGTCCTGCAAGGGCTATTGGCGGATTCCGATCCGCCAGGTCGGTAGCTCGCACAGCGAGGAGCCTGGGTTCGCCGGAACGGAATCCGGCGATAGCAGAGAAAAGAAGGAAGAGTTGAATTTGATCTTGAAATTGAATTTTGAGATTTTCGTCCCCTCACTCCTGACTCCTACCGCCTGTCCCCTTTTCTTCTTTCCTCACTTATTCTTCCTATTTTGGGGATTCATTTGCCTGAATCTCACTTATGAGCCTGTCCCGTACAGATCGAATTATCCATCGCATTGAAGAACTCGCTCGGATTTCCGCGCAGGAGGACGGCTTGACACGAACGTTTTGTTCGAAGGAAGCCCATACAGCAAATGCCTGTATAATCGCTTGGGCCGAAGCAGCAGGGTTGACTGCCACCATTGACAATGTGGGCAATGTCCGCATTCGGCAAAGCAGCTATGATCCGACGGACAAAACTTTTGTGATCGGTTCTCATCTGGATTCCGTTATCAATGCGGGCAAATACGATGGTCCATTGGGATTTCTGATTGGACTGGACATTCTCTCCGAATTAACCCAACGAGAAGTTTCCCTGCCTTTCAACCTCGAAGTTGTAGGCTTTTCAGATGAAGAAGGCGTCCGCTATCATACCACCTATCTCGGCAGCAGTGTATTGGCAGGCGTATTTGAAAAGGAATGGTTGGGCAAAACCGATGCAGCTGGTATTACCATGCAAACCGCGATTGAATCTTTTGGCGGCTCCTGCGAAAAACTCAAAGAAGATGCGATTCCACCCGAGCAGTTTTTGGGCTATTACGAAGTACATATAGAGCAAGGCCCCCAACTGGAAGCGCAAGCGGTTCCCATCGGTTGGGTAAGTGGAATCGCAGGGCAGGTACGGGCTGAAATTCGCTTTATCGGGCAAGCCGGACATGCCGGAACGGTACCTATGGAGCATCGCTATGATGCCCTGGTAGCCGCAGCCGATTACATCCGCAGGGTAGAAAAATACGCACGCGGCCGCAATCACCTCGTCGCAACCGTTGGGAAGTGCGAAGTTCGCCCCAATGCCAGCAATGTCATCCCTTCCGAAGTGGTGCTTTCATTGGATATTCGGAGTGTGGAGCCCATTATGCTCAAAAATGCGCGCCTCAGCCTTCAAAATATGGCAGGGCAGGTCGCCGAAAAACGCCGATTGGGACACACATTTGAATTAATTCAGGAAAATGCGCCGGTCGCCTGCAATTCCGAATTATGTGAGCAGTTGACAGCAGCCATTGAGGCCGCTGATTTTCCAATTGTCTCACTCAGTAGTGGTGCAGGTCATGATGCCGTTGCCATCTCCAAAGCTGCTCCGGTTTCCATGTTATTTGTTCGCTGCCGGGGCGGGATCAGCCATCATCCAGATGAATATGTCGCCCCCGAAGATATCACCGCAGCATTAACCGTTTCTGATCTGTATATTCAACACCTTATTGATTCATACGCACTCGCATGAAAGCCATTACTGCCAATACCCGCACCGTAGTCAAGCACAACTACGCCCTCATCACGCCGGATGGATTTGTCAACAGCACCCTCCCGGGCTGGAAAAATTGTGAGATCAAAGTCATTATCAATCCGGCAATGGGGGCCGAATTCAGCCAATTGCTTATCGATATGCTGGCGGATGGTACGGGCGAAGGGGTGCTGGAAACCTCCGAGCTATTTGTCTATGTCATCTCGGGAAATTGTCAGGCGACCGTTGGCAATGAGTCCTTTTACCTGTCCCCGGGCAGCTATCTCTTTATGCCGCCCGGCAACACCTATTCCATCGAAAGTGCCGATGCCGCTCAATTGCTTACGTTCCAAAAGAAATATGAAATGCTGGAGGGGCATACCTATCCCCCGGTAGTTCAAGGCAGTGCACATGACCTCGAACCGCAAATGTATGCTGAAGATCCGCAGCTGCACATGCAATACCTCCTGCCGGATGACCTCTCTTTTGATATGGCTGTCAATATATTCACCTACCAACCCGGCGGTAATCTCCCCTTTGTGGAAATCCATGTGATGGAGCATGGCCTGATTTACCTCGCGGGCCAGGGTATCTACCGACTGGACGATGACTGGTACGCCGTGCAGGCCGGAGACAGCATTTGGATGGCGCCCTATTGCCCGCAATGGTTTACTGCAATGGG
>CAYGTH010000936.1:0-2199 GCA_964352745.1 uncultured Bacteroidia bacterium | reverse complement strand
GGGGCTTTTGCGGATCAGGAAGGCGTACAAACCTTTATTAAAGAAAGAGCTGCCAGTGAAAAAAATATGCAGGTAAAAAACCTGTATCAGAACATGTTGAAAGGCTAATGCTGATGCATTAAAATGCCAATGCGGTCTGAAATACGACCTTTCGGTACTGGCGGGTACCGACGATCCGGGGCTGGCTGGGATCCCACCAGCCCCATGCAGAGCGTTCCTGATAGGTGCTTTGCATTTTGTACCCCAGCGTAAACAACCATTCTGATTTGCTGGGAGTATTGATTTTCCAGCCGATACCTGCCCCCATCATGGCACCCCCCCTCATTCTGTCTACCTGCCAGCCTTCAGCTGCGACAACTCCAAATCCGAGATTCGCATAATAGGTTGGAGTAACTTTTTTCTCCCATAAATCTCCGCGAAAATCTATATACCAGGGAATGAGCAGTCCGCCTTCATAAGGATCCAATCCTGTGCCGAGCCCCAGGCTGACGTAACGGTTGAAGTAATACCCCGCGGCATATCGCAAATGGGGATCTAATCGCAATTCATCCCATTGATTTTGATTGAAACACCAATCTATACTTACGAAGTGGTACAATCCACTTTTTCGGAAACTGGTCTGGCGATATTCATGCCCGAGTCGGACCTTGACTCTACGGAAAGGGGAGGGTTCATCTTGAATTCTTTCGACTTCATCAACGGAATACACAAGGAGACTGCCACCCAGTAATTCAATCTTGATGGATTCCGAGTCCTGGCTCAATATTCTACCGCGGATTATATCTCCGCTATGCAGGTAGAGCACATCATCAGAAAGGTAAACCTGAGCAGTAAGGGAACTCCCGCCAAAGCTGAGGAGCAAAATTAGTACAACAAAGGAAAATAGGCGACTCATCATAATTGATATTGGTAGCGTTCATTTGGCAACATAAATACGAACTCAAAAGCCAAAAGCCATTTCAAAAAAGACACGATTGTAGGTGAAATTACCTTGAACCAGAATAGGCTCTGGTAAGCCGTTCCAGATATTGAATTCCTGATACGTTTGCTGGAATCGAAATCCTCCTGTGAACATCCACTCATGTTTCCGGCGGGTATGAAACTTTAAGCCCGCTCCAAGTTGACCATTTAGACCTCCCGAAAGCCGACTGGTGTTCCAGCCTCTGGCCCCCGGAAATCCATATCCGATATTGAAGGCATAATGAGGGGTAACCGGTTTTTTGGCTAAATCGCCCCTCACATCCAAAAAAAGTGGGATCATCATAGTGCCTTCGTCATAAAAATCAAAACCACTTCCAAGCCCGAGTGAAAGGTAATGCTTAAAGTGATACCCGGTTCGGTAGCGAATGTTGGGGGTGGAATAAAGGCCCCATTCATCCTCTGCAAATCCGAGGTCGAAGGATACAATGTGGTATATTTCGCGATCCCGATAGGAAAAAGGAATCAGTTCTTTCCGGAGTTGGAGGGTAATACGTCGATACAATAAGGGCTCAATTGTTATTTTTTCAATCTCGGATTCTTCATAGAAAAACTCGGAGCCACCCATAATCCGAATTCGCACCCCCTTTCCTATTTCCTGCGAAACAATCTTTCCCCGGATCATACTTCCATTTTTCAAATAAACGACATCTTCCGTAGTACTTATTTGAGAAAATCCGGTCAAATGGAGCAACAGGAAAAGCCCGAGGCCGAGCCACAGTCGAAAAGAAAAAACAGAATGCCCCATAAAAAATTTCATACAGTCAGGGATGTAGTATTTCAAGTTATCAATCCGCTTCCAAAATGTAAAAACATTCTGCTAGTGGCTACAGGTAAAAATTTTGCCATTGGAAAAACGGGAGAGTCGAATCAATTTACATGTGCATTCGAACAGGATAGGTATATTTTCCAAATTCTTGTTTAATTTTCACGAAGCGCAGCGTTTTTGATACTAATGACGTCAATATAAGGGAAAACGCTGCTTTAATTGTCCTTATAATCAGATACTGGATTACATATTCGGATGTAAAACCATTAACCCCTTTACAATCATGAGCACTATCGGCAACATTACGAGACTCAGTTTTTTTGTCCTCGCGACAGGCATGTTGTTCTTGCAGGGATGTGTGAAAAACACCTGCGACATGACCTTTACTTATCGGCAATACACGCCGATTTATATGGATGAGGTCACTTTTGAAAATGCGGTAGCGGTGGAAG
>CAYGTH010000935.1:0-2201 GCA_964352745.1 uncultured Bacteroidia bacterium | reverse complement strand
AGGGGCATTCCGCAGCTCTGACAATTTGTATGAGGTTTCATCTTTGTGAGTGATTAATTGTTTCTCAAATTTACAGGGCGCGAGTGACAGCCCTATGTCAGTCGATTTGAGTTTTTGGAGAATTCAGGCAAATTATTCTCAAATATGATTAGGGGGATTTATGGGAAGATCCGATATAATTTTTCATCAATCGTTGAGGGTTTTGATATACTCAGCCAGAGTAAGGTGAGTGCGGGTGATGTTTTTGCCTGTATTTCGAAGTTCAAGTATTCGTTGAAGTGAAAAGTCCCGGTAAGCATCCCGGAGCTGACAATAGGCAATGACGTGCCAGGCCTGACTGTAAAAAGTAATGCCGATGGGTTCGATCTGGCGCTCGGTCTTTTTACCCTTTATATCCTGATACTGGATATGGAGGATGTGCTGTTGATCGCACGCTTGCTCAATGAGGGAAAGGTGCTGGGCTTGATAGGCAGGATTGATATAAGCCTGAACACGGGTTTCCATGTTTTCAAGATCTGTTAGCTGGGAGTCCCGAAGTTTGTTTTTGATTTTTTCCAGGGCAGAGGAGAACTGTTGAAAGGTTTCCTGATCGGTGTATTTATGGGCCAATTGCTCCATAAAAATAAATGACTTAGCCTCTTCGATTGTAAAGGAAAGCGGGGATAAAAAATGACCCCCCAAAACGAAATATCCTTTCCCTTTTTCAAAAGAGATGGGTACTCCGGATTCTTCCAGTGCCCTGATATCCCGAAATGCTGTCCGTTCACTGATCCGAAACTTCTCTTCGATCTTATCAATCGAAGTAAATCGGCGGGATTGGAGGAGAGAAAGCAGGGCAGTAAGTCGTTCCAGTCGCTTCATAATGAGAAATATTCGAAAATGATTTAAATCAACTTTGGAAATTTGTATCTGTGAGATTTATTCCTGAGATTTCAATTGTAATGATTTTTTGGAAAAGGCAGCAGTTAATTCGGTTTGACAAGCGGGATGGGAGTGGGAAGGCTATCGATAGGAATCATGCGTCAAAAATATTTAATACAGGATAACTATGTCTAAGTTCGGCAGAATTATTCCATTTACCCTCAAACTCTTATTCCTCTGTTACCTACTATGGGGTTTACCTGAAAGGATGGCTCCCGAAGGGGGAGGGCAACATTCGAATATTACCCTGGTGGGTATAGCGGAATTGGAGAATGAAATTGACCTGGATGGTAAAATAGCACGCCTCACCAAAGTCCCTTATCCGCGTCAGCATACGAGGTGCAGGGAAGAGCATGCATGAGAAATCAATTTTGAATAAAAAAACTGTGAGACAATGGTACAATACCCTGTCTCACAGTGCCATGAAAACGCCCTAAATTATAGACTATCGCAATCTATTATACTTTAGATGCCAGTTTTTTTCAAAACTTGCGCAAAGAATCAACTTTTTTAGTTGAGTAATTGTTTAATTAATCTCGAGGAAAAGCGTGGTTGGGATTTAATAAAAACGTTTTGTCACTTAAGGTGATCAAAAATGCAATCACATCAACCTGCTCTGATGGGCTGATTTTTAGTCCATCTTGTAACACGGGGGCAAGTGTCTCGCTCTCCTCTATGCCTGAGGTGTAATGCCTGAGCACTTGCGACAATCGCTTGAATCTTCCATCATGCATATAGGGACTGGAGAATTCAATATTTCGCAGGCTTGGGATTTTGAATTTCTGCGCATCTTCAGGCTGCTGGGTGATCTGCATTCGACCCATATCCATCAGCGTACTATCAAGTGATAAGCCATTATTGGCAAATTTTCCGGTGGTAAAAAGCGGTTCCTGATGACAGGAGGCACACTGTTGTTGAAATACCTGATAGCCACGTTCCTCCTGTTCTGAAAATTCAACTCCTGGCGCATTGCGTTTGATTTGATCATATTTTGAATTGGCAGAAATGAGGGTGAGTTCAAATTGAGAGAAGGCTTTCAGAAAGTGCTCTCCGCTGATGAGGCTATCTCCAAAGGCATTCTGGAACAACCGGGGATAGACCTTGCTGTTTTGCAATTTCGCAATGACATTTGGGAAGCTTTCTCCCATTTCGTCAGGATGGCTGATGGGGGCAAGGGCCTGCATGTCCAGGTGATTGACGGCACCATCCCACATGAAGGAGGTACTCCAGGCGAGGTTGGTCAGGGCCATGGAGTTACGGGTACCAATGCTGTCCCCAAT
>CAYGTH010000934.1:0-2203 GCA_964352745.1 uncultured Bacteroidia bacterium | reverse complement strand
GGCTGAATCCGCTTCCAAAAGGTGTACAGACTCCGCCGGTACAAGTCTTGCCCATGGCTATTCATGTATTTTCGCTGATACCTCCCCCCAGATGAGACTTCTGTCCACAAGCCTTCTGGCTGGTAGGGTTTGACGCCCGGCCCACCTACCTGATAACTGAGTAATCCACTGATTGCAAGGGCATTGTCCCGAACCATCTCAGCTGAAAGTCTAGCCTGTGGCCCTCGTGCCAGGAGGGTATTATCGGGGTCGCGGTTTTTCAAATGCTCCGGAGTCCGGGCAGCCTGTTGGTAGGTAGCAGACATGACCATTTGCTTCAAGAGCTGCTTGAGATCCCAGCCTGATTCCTGAAAACTGACTGCCAACCAATCGAGTAATTGCGGATGACTGGGCAAAGCCCCCTGACTGCCAAAATCCTCCGGCGTACTCACAATTCCCTGCCCAAAAATCATTTGCCAATAACGATTTACGGCTACCCGCGCTGTTAATGGGTGCCCAGGCTGAAATAACCAGGAGGCCAGTCCCAATCGATTGGGCGGCAACTCCTCCGGATATGGTAAAATTGTGGGGGGAGTCGCAGGGTTAACTTCCTTACCTTGAGCTGAGTACAATCCGCGATTGAGTATAAATGTCGGGCGCACTGTATCCATTTCCGCCATTACCATCACCGGCTGCAATAGCTGACTCAATTCTTCTTCCCACACGCAACGATAAACCTCTGCTGAATCCTGCTGGCTACAATCTTCATATTCTGCGGCAATCAGGCGATCTATATAGGCTTTGATTTCAGCGCGTTCCGCTTCCGGAATATCCAAATAGGGAGGTGCGGATCCCTGAAAACCCTGCCATTTTCCTTTTTCCGGAACCTGGTTAAAGAAGGCAAAAAACTGATAGTAAGCTTCCTGGCTGATGGGATCGTATTTATGGTCATGACATTGAGCACAACCCAGCGTAAGCCCCAAAAATGCTGTGCCGAGTGTATTGGTTCGATCCACCACATATTCCACCCGAAACTCCTCATCAATGACCCCGCACTCCTGGGTGATCTTGTGATTGCGGTTAAAAGCTGTGGCAAGCTGTTGCTCATAAGAAGGATTGGGCAGGAGGTCTCCGGCCAGCTGCCAGGTCGCAAATTGGTCATACGACATATTTTGATTAAAGACCCGAATCACCCAGTCGCGCCAGGGCCACATGTTACGCTCAAAATCGTGGTGGTAGCCCTGCGTGTCGCCATACCGCGCCAGATCCAGCCAATCCACAGCCATGCGTTCACCATAAGCTTCCGATGCCAGCATTCGATCTACGACTTGCTCATAGGCATCATCAGATTCATCAGCAAGAAAGGCATCGATCTCTTCAGGCGCAGGCGGCAGGCCTCGCAGGTCAAAACTCAGCCGCCGGATCAATTTGGCTTTATCCTCAGGCAGTGCAGGTTGTAAGCCTTCCCGGTCCAGTCGTGCCAACACAAAGTGGTCAATCGCATTTTGGGGCCAGTTTTGGTCTGAGGTATTGGGCAAAGCAGCTTTTTCAGGAGGGATGAAAGCCCAATGCTGCTTCCATTCGGCACCCTGACGGATCCATTTTTCGAGTAGCCTGATTTCGTATTCCGAAAGACTCAGATTGGATTCAGGCGGAGGCATTACTTCTTCGGGATTCGAATGCCTGATTCGTTGCATCAAGTGGCTGTTCTCCGGCTCACCTGGCACAATGGCAAATCGATCTCCGGTACTATCCAGGGCAGCAAAGGCTACTGCTTCGATATCCAACCGAAATTTGCCATCCCGGGCATTTTCATCTGGCCCGTGGCATTTGAAACATCTATCAGAAAGAATAGGCTTGACATGCAGGTTGAAATCGACCTGATCGGGAAGAGAAGCATAGCCATTGCCATCACTTTTCTCACTCCTCCACCAAAGCATCAGCAGAATGAGTGCTACGAATATGATCAGTTTGCCGACGTGTCGTTTCATGATGGGTATGAGATAAGGATTTTGGCGGGAATTGCCAAATCAGGTCAGCCATATTCAGCAAATTCAGAAAGGATATGCTGGAGAAAAACAAAGGTGCTTCTGCATCTCTGACCCGCGTAGGGTGGAATCTTCGATTTAAAACATTGTCCACAGACCCCAATCTGCTGACCCTGTTTTCCCCCTGCGCGCTGTGCTTGCTGTCCTTGAACCCTTCCCGCACGGCCCCGTTTTCC
>CAYGTH010000933.1:0-2204 GCA_964352745.1 uncultured Bacteroidia bacterium | reverse complement strand
GAATCCGCCAATAGCCCTTGCAGGACACAATCTATTCGCCGAACCCTTTTGAAGGGTTCGATTGCGCGAAAGGGATGTCTCAGGATCAAAAGCGAAGCCGGTGTTACCATTACACCCTTTCAGGTGGTGCTATCGGACCCTATTCATGCCTGATTGCGTCAATGGGATTGGCATATACTGCCCGGAAAGTCTGGTAGCTGATACTGAGCAGCGAAATCAGAATCACCGTTACCAATGGCGTCAGGAGAAACCACATTCCGAGGTCAATATGGAAAGCATAGCCAATGAGCCATGCATTCATGCCGATCCAACTCAGGGGCAGGAAGATCACCGCTGCAATCAGCGCCAGAATTACAAACTCCTTGGTGAGTAGATAAAACAGATTTCCGATGGAGGCGCCGAGCACTTTACGGATACTGATTTCCCGGGCGCGCTGTGTGATGGCGAATGCGGAAAGGCCCAGCAAGCCAAGTGCGGCTACGAATAAAGCAAGCAGGGTGAAAATCCCAAATACCTGTCCGAATTGCTGATCGGTTTCATACTGCTGGCCAAAGTGCTCATCGAGGAAAAAATAGTCCATAGGACTGGCCGGAAAAAATTGATCCCAGGTAGTATTGGCATGTGCCAGGGATTGCGTGAATTGCTCTCCGCTTTGTGCTTTGATTTTAAGGGAATAAAAATTGCGATTATCCGGGATATAGCGAAGAATCATAGGGTCATAGGCTTCTTTGAGGGATTGCTGATGATAATCGGCGATAATCCCTACGATCTTAAAGGTATCCCCCCAAAAATAGATATCCGTTCCCAGGACAGATTCTGCATCGTCAAATCCCATGAGGGTAACGGCAGATTCATTGAAGATGACATTGCCGGTTTCGGTGGAAAAGTCTTTTGAGAATTTTCGCCCCTCCAGTATATCCAGCTCATAGGCATCAATGAAAGCATCATCTACTCCAATGACCCGGTATTGATTGGTTTCTGTTTCGGGGTCAGAGAGTTTTCGGATTCCCCCTGCATTCCAGCCTGCTTTCCGGCCCGGCACAGCCGTAGAAGCCGTAACACTGCGCATACCCGGTTCCCGCATGAGCTCCGTTTTGAAGGCATTGAGGCGCTCCAGATAGGTAGAATCTGCGATAAAAGGGGATTTGATAATCATCGTTTGTTCAATATTCACCCCTAAATCCTGATCCTGCATGAAGCTCAATTGCTTGTACACCGTGAGTGTACTCGCGATGAGTAAAGCCGACACGCCAAACTGCAGTAAAACCAGCCCGCGACGGAGCCAAATGCCTTCGAGACGCTGATTGAGTTTTCCTTTCAGGACTTTGATCGGCTGAAAAGAAGCCAGCACAAAAGCCGGATACAGACCCGAAAGCAGGGACCCTGCAATCAGAACCAGAAAAAATCGCCCCCAGAATTTGGCTTGGAAGAGGAGGTTCAACTCAAGCTCCATACCCGTGATCTCATTGAATACAGGCAGGGCAAAAATGAGCATACCAATTGCGATGACCGATGCCAGAATATTGGTGAGGAATGACTCGATGAGAAATTGCTGAACGAGGTGCATACGGTGTGAACCCAATACCTTACGCATGCCTACTTCCCGGGCACGTTCCATAGACTTTGCTGTGGCCAGATTGATATAATTGATCCAGGCGATGCCGAGAATAAAGAATGCAATGAGGGTCAGGAGATATACATAGCGACGGTCTCCATTGGCTTCAAATTCCATCATCAGGTCGGAATCGAGGTGAATGTCTCCTACATTTTGGAGGGTGTACACTACAGAGACACTACTTTCCGAAGATTCTTCCTCTGTAAAGGGTTTGATCATCTCGGGTATTTTCGCCTCAAATACTTCCGGATCCGTGCCATCCTGAAGTTGCACATAGGTATAAAACCCATCCCAATTCCATTCTGTATCAGCTCCGCCTTCTGTCCATTCTGACCAGGTAGCATAGGAGAGCAGGATATCAAATTTCACATGAGAATTGGTCGGTACATCTTCAAATACACCGGTTACGATAAAGTCATTGGCATTATTGCGACGCAGGGTTTTGCCTATCGGGTCTTCGTCTCCAAAGTATTTGCGGGCTGCCGTTTCGGAGATAACGGCTTTATAGGGTTCTTTGAGCACTTCATCTGCATTTCCGCGGGTCAGGGGGAATGAGAATACCTGGAAAAAAGTTTCGGAGGCGAAAAAC
>CAYGTH010000932.1:0-2217 GCA_964352745.1 uncultured Bacteroidia bacterium | reverse complement strand
CCGAATTTGATTTCCTGATCTGCCCATTTTTGTAAAACAGCGGTAATCATAGACAGGTCTTTGTCATGACTCACCAGCCAGGCATGCAGGAAATCGTAACTGACCGTATAGGGCACAATGACGCTCTCATGGATCACCTCAAAAGTCTGAAGGCCCATCAACTTGGCATTTCTATGATTTTCTGTCGTGAGGGGCGGCTCCCGGTAGTACATGCCTTCGGTGTATTGGAGGAATATATCAGCGGCAAAAACAGCGTATTTTTCTTCTCCCTTCAGCCAATACAGGAATGCTGCTTCTTCCGCCAATCGCAAAATCTCTCTGTTGATTTTTTCAATGATATGTCCGGTCTCAGAAGGGGCTGTCCATTCCCAGGTCGTATTTTTTTTAGTTCCGTTTTGCAAATAAAGCCCCCGCTCATCATCCATATAAGGGAGGATATCTTCCAGATTGGGTTGCAAATAATCTGTTGCCCAATCACGGGAACCCGAGAACCGAACCGTAGGAACGGGCGCTTCTCCTTCTCCATGCGAGAAATCCATGCCATTGACATAGACATGCGTGTATTTGGTTTTCCAATACATCTGCATGCGGGAGAGTATCCACTGCGGATCGGATTGATGGCGATCGACGTAGGGTTGGAGATGGGCTTTCAGCTTGTTTACCATCGCCTGAACTCGCTCAGATCGCTCGACTCTCTGGAGAAAGTCAGCTTTTTGGGTAGCTGAAACATATATCCGGGGATGGCTTTGCTGTGCTATTAATATGCCTGAAAACAGGGCTAGCAGACAAAGGAGGAGAATGCGGCGAGTCATGATTGTGCTGATTAGTAGTGTCCTGATTTTCAAGATACCCGTTTTTCAGCTTGGGTTCCAGTCGGGAAGGGGTATGTCGGTAGTTAATCTTGCGTTTCGCTTGAGCAAAGGATTTCGCCTCCTGGTAAGACTTGTCTGTCAGCCAGTCTTCAGGATCGATTGGTGATCTGTTTCCGTCCTTTAACCCTTCCCGCACGGCCCCGTTTTCCCGCATCAAGTTCGGGACAGGCTCCTTCAAAAGGAAACGACCCACTGGTGAGTGATCTTCGATTGAAAACGTTGTCAGCAGACCCCGATCTGCTGACAACGTTTTCCCCCTGCGCGCTGCGCTTGCTGTCCCCCACCGGCCAACGCTGCTTGCCTACGCGTGGGGGACAATTCGTTGGGGCCGTCAGAGGTGATCTTCGATTGACAACACACTTATTTTATTCCCCCAAATGCGCCGAAGCACATGTTTTTATGTAAAATTTCGACACGGCTGAATCCTACTTGTTTCATCAGGTCTAATTGGTAATTCATGGACCTGGGAGAGTCTTCTTTTGCTACGTACTCAAACACTTTTTGGCGATATTCTTTGCCACCGATCCCTTCCAGATACTCGCCATATCTCTCCCAGGTGTATGCGTTCAGTAACTCGGTGTCCTGGGTGATTAAGTCCGAAATCATGAGGCAACCCCCCGGTTTGAGCAGTTGGTACAATTTCATAAAGGTAGTTTCCCAATCCTGGTCTTCTCTCAAATGGTGTAATACAGCCCCCGCCAAAATGATGTCAAAGCTGTTTTTTTTCAGCGCTACTTCCCGGATATCTCCCTGGACCCGCTCTACCGTACTATTCGTGGCCTGTGATACCCGCTCAACAGCTTTGTCTAACATAGGCGCGCTCAAATCTACCAGTGTGCAGGCGAGGGTAGGAATTTTTGACAACATCATTAAGGTGTAATTTCCCGCTCCACATCCAATGTCCAGGAGGTGAGTGGCATTCGGTACGATTCTTTTGGAAGCCTCGGTGATGAGTTCCAAAGAAATTTGGGCATCGATCGTCGTGACTTGTCCGGTGTCAAGGTTGGAAAATCGTTCTACGTCCTTATCAAACCGTTCTCTTATTTCTGATACTGTTGATTTGTTCATAATACAGGGTTGGATAACAAATGTAAGGGATTCATGTATGCCTCCCTCATGGAGATTTGTGCCCAATATGGATTTCATCCGAAAGTAGTTCACGAATCCAATAACATTTCGTCGATCATTCAACTTGTCAAAAATGGCTTAGGAACTTCTATCGTTCCCACCAATGTCGTGAAAAGCCATTCGAATGAGGAACTAGGATTTATTGAACTGAAAAAGGGAAATCTATATACCGATGTACAACTGGCCGTCTCCAAACACCATGATTCCGAGATTGCCC
>CAYGTH010000931.1:0-2218 GCA_964352745.1 uncultured Bacteroidia bacterium | reverse complement strand
ATTCCGCTTAGTGCTTTCTTTGTGCGCTGAGTGCCTTAGTGGTAAATCCAGGGCTATTTTCCTTTGCGAACCTTGCGGTTATTCTTCGCTTGCAGGAAAACTGGCCTACACCCAAGTGTTCTGCACTCTCCGCAGGACCAAATACTTTTTGTATCTTTATTATCAGGAAATCCTATCAAACGGGACATATTATGAATAAACTACTATTACTATTCGGTTGCTTGCTGGGCCTCTCTTTGTCATTGAGCGCTCAGAGCAAGGGCGCCGAAGACATTCAAAAATCCTTGCAAACTCAAATGATCATGGCGGAAGATGGCGACACCATCCGGATTCCTGCCGGAAACTTTCGATCCAAAGGCACACTTTCGATGGATGGGAAATCGAATATTGTGATACAAGGCGCAGGAATAGACAAGACCTTTATCACTTTTAAGGGACAGACCGAAGGGGCAGAAGGCATGCACTTCACCCATGGAAAAAATATCACGCTTGCCGACCTCAGCGTACAGGATGCGAAAGGCGATGCCGTTAAGGCAAAAGACATCGATGGAATTTCCTTTATCAATGTCCGCACCGAGTGGACCGGGAGAGCCTCTAAAAAGAATGGAGCCTATGGCCTGTATCCGGTGCAGTGTACCAATGTCCTGATCGATGGCTGTGAGGCCATTGGCGCATCCGATGCCGGCATCTATGTGGGACAGTCTTCCAAGATCATTGTGCGAAATACCAAGGCCTACCGCAACGTCGCCGGAATCGAAATTGAAAACTCCACCATGGCTGACGTGTACAATTGCGAGGCTCATGGCAATACCGGCGGTATCCTTGTATTCGATCTGCCGGATCTGCCAGTGAAAAAAGGAGGCAACGTCCGGGTGTACAACAATTATGTCCACGATAACAACTATAAAAACTTTGCGCCCAAAGGCAATACCGTTGCGACGATTCCGCCCGGAACCGGCGTCATGATTCTGGCTACTTCTGATGTGGAGGTGTTTGAAAATAAGATTCAGAATAATCAAACCGGCAGCTTGTCGATTGCGAGTTACTACATTACTGAAAACAAGATCAAGGACAAGGAATACTACCCCTATCCCACTTCGATCTATGTGCATGACAATGAGTTTGAACGCAAAAAAGGAGGGCCGCTCAAAAAGAGTAAATTCGGCTGGTTGTTTTGGCTGAAGTTCAAAAAAGACGTTCCCCACATCATTTATGATGGGATTGTCGATCCTGAAACCCTTACAAGCGATGGGCAGGTAAAAGATGAGCACAGAATCTGTATTCGCAACAATGGAGAAGCAGGTTTTGCCAATCTTGATGCGGAAAATGATTTTAAGAATATTTCTCGGGACATTACGGGATATGATTGTAGTCGGAATCCATTGGCACCTGCTAAGTTGACGGTAAAATAAAATAGGTGTGCCTTCTGTCATTTGGTTCAATCTAAAGAACACTCCCTGCGGCCCCGCTCATAATAAATTTGTGAGCATAGGTTGACGCTAAGTTGTGAGGAAGATTATCGCTATGTAATGCTTCGAAAAGACATTTTGGGTAGAACCAAGCTGAACCCAAATGATCAAAATGGCAAAACGAGCACTCCAAAGGAAAAAATGAAAATAGAAACTCAAATTAATTCGGTGAAGTCAATCGGAGCTATAAAATGGCTCCTTGCGACTTTCCCATTCTGTCTGTTGCTGATTTTTTCCAGCTTTTCGACAAGAACTGCAGGCTCCGTCTCTGTGCCTAAGATGAACCTCTCCGACTACGGTTTTTTCGAAGGTAATCCGGCGGATCAGATTCCAGCTGAGGGCGTGGTGCCCTATTCACTCAATACCCCCCTGTTTTCGGACTATGCCGAGAAACTGCGATTTGTGCGCATGCCAGCAGGTACGACTGTGGTGTATCAGGGGGAACAAGTATTCGACTTTCCGGTAGGGACGGCATTGGTCAAGACCTTCTATTATCCAAAAGATATGCGGAATCCAGACAAGGGCCGTACTCTCATGGAAACCCGCGTCTTGCTGCATGAAGAAGGCGGCTGGAAAGCCCTGCCCTATGTCTGGAATGAAGCCCAAACAGAAGCGACTCTCGAAGTTGCAGGCGAGCACAAAGAAATTAGCTGGAAAAATGCCCAGGGAAAGAAGCAGAAACTGGAGTATTCGATTCCGAATATGAACCAGTGCAAAAGCTGCCACAATGTAGATGGCGTTTTGAATCC
>CAYGTH010000930.1:0-2219 GCA_964352745.1 uncultured Bacteroidia bacterium | reverse complement strand
ATACAGCGTCTCCAGGTACCTGGTCAATATTGACAGGCAATTTTTTGAGTACCAATTTTACCTTCACGACAACTTCGGATGCCTTGACCCTATTGGGGAATGAAGTAACCCGCGCCGATCATAATCTGGTGCGGGAAAATATTCTACTGGACCCCTCACGCCCCTTTGTGTATGAAGCGGAATACCAATTTACCCGGTCAGATGATGAAGCATTTGGTTTGCTATTTATGGTTCAAAATAGCGGTAATACCAGTTTCAGTTGGGGAGCCAATATTGTAAAAGGAACTGGGAGTATTAAATTCCTGGCATTTAGGCCTCATGGCTATGTGGGAGGAAATACTGGAGTGTTGGTAGGAGCTGCACCTTTTGTACATGGACAATGGTACAAATATCAGGTGTATGCAAATCAAAGAAAAGATGGAACTGTTGCCCTCAAATGGGTAACGGTAAGGCTATACGATTCAGCCGGCACCCTGATTGGAGAAGAAGAGGTTGATTACTCCGGATTTCCTTATCAACCCGATATGAATGCCCAGGTAAGAGTGGGCCTGAATTCATACGATGCAGATATTAAAGTCCGTAATTTGCGGATATATTATGCAGATGAAACGGCCTGCAGTTTTTCCAACGCGAATGATATCATTTCCTCGTATACTACCCCCATTCGGCGGGGAGCAGCATTGAATTCAGAGGGAGTTCCCTATTTGTTGAATCTGGGGAAATTGGCCTTAACTAGTAATCAGGCAGGCTTGGATGCGCCGGTTGCGGACTATCTGCGGATCCCCTTTACAGGAACCTATTTGGAGCAGATGGGATACCAGGCGCATCTTGCCGACTTGCAAAGTCTTGCTGCTACTGGGAACAGCAAACATGTAGCCTCTCTTGGATTTCCTTCAGCAGCTATGTTGGAAACCGAAGTGTTCTGCACGGTTACAAATGAAGGCTCCCGATTGTATGACAATTTATATGAGCCGATATGGGATGGGGGAGCAGATGGCAACCCGATCAATGAAAATAATCATTTCGCATATTACCTGTTTCAACTGGCTTCTGTTTACGGTGCCTATATAGATGTCTGGGAAGTCGGAAACCAGATAGACGAAGATGGCGGATTACGCGGCTGGTTGGCGGCTGGTCAAACAGGTAATTGGTGGGACAATGAGCCTGATCCCTGTGATATGGATTCACTTAAATCCCCTGTGTATCACTATATCAGAATGTTGAGAATTGCATATGAAGTAATCAACTATCTGGATGAAGATGCGTGGATTGCACTGGGGGGGATTCAGTATCCGGCATTTTTGGATGCTATTCTTCGCAATACAGATAACCCTATAGATGGGAGTGTCGACAGCCGTGATTATCCGGTTGCCGGGGGGGCTTATTTCGATATTGTAGGGCTGGATATTCATCCGAGGTTACATCTGCCGATTGGCAGTCAGAGCGGGAGTACGCAGCGCCATTCCGATAGCCTTGCCAGGGCTGTGAGGATTTTGGGTTTGCAGATGGAAGCGGTACTTGATCTATATGATTATGACGGCGCGACCTTTCCGGAAAAATACCTCGCTATTTCGGCCATTAACTTGCCCCGTCAGGCATTCCCCAATATGTATGGGAATGATGTTCTCCAGGCGAATTTTATGATCAAGGCATTTTTATCGGCACAAAAAATGGGTTGTGTGTACTTCACAGTAAATAACCTGCTCGAAAATAAATCTATACAAGCTGCGACGAGTGGAGATGATTTGATGGGCTTGTTTACCAATCTGGACCCCGCCGTAAGCCCTTATTTGCCTACGGCAGTACCCGCAGCAAAGTCAATGGCAAGCATGGGCCAACTGATGGGGAACCATAGCTATGATGTGCAAGAAACAGCAAGCCTTGCCTTGCCTACAGGTATAGATGGATATAGCTTGAAGGACCCTGCAGGAGATTTTGTCTATGCGCTTTGGGCAACCACGGTAGTAGATCAATCAGAAACAGCAGGAGGGAGTTATTCATTTCCCGCCGCCAAAGGAATAAACTTTGTTGAGAAAATGGAGTGGGATCATTCCTATAATGGGCAAGCGCAAACAATTGCGGCCGACAATATTGCCCTAAATGGAGCTCCTTCATTTTTTCAGGCCGCATCCTCAGCTTCCTTCCCCATTGAGTTGATTGATTTTACTGCATACTTGTCGCCAGAGCGTAGGGGCGTTGAACTTGCCTGGAGTACAGCC
>CAYGTH010000929.1:0-2221 GCA_964352745.1 uncultured Bacteroidia bacterium | reverse complement strand
GCTTATGAAGCAGCGAAGCTCAATCCGGATTCGCTGGTAGCAGATTTGGAGGGCTTTTCAGCCAATACCCTGATTATCAATGCAGGCGGGATTATGGCTTTTTATCCTACGGAGCTCGACTTTCAATACACCAATCCCTGGATGCAGGAAAATATGCTGCGTGAGGTGATTGATAAGTGCCACGAAAAAAATATCCGTGTGGTCGTGCGCTTTGATTTCAGTCGTTTACACAGAAGTATTTTTGAGCAGCACCCGAACTGGTGCTACATTTCTCCCAAAGGGGAGCGAATCATCAATGATGATGTCTATGTCGTATCGATCAATGCGCCCTATGTCCAGGAAAAGTCTATCGCCATTGTAGAAGAAGTTATCCAAAAGTTTCCCATCGATGGCTTATTCATCAATATGCCGGGCTACCTTACCCGAAATGCTTACGAAGACGTCTATCACGGAATCGATCAGAATGAATACGATCGCAAGCGTTTTGCCAATTTTAGCGGAGGACTAAACTTGCCTCAACATGCGGATGCGGATGATCCTGTGTATCAGCGGTACGAGGAGTTCAAAGCTTACACGACCACAGACTGGATGGGTCGCATGCGGAAAATGGTGAAATCTCACAATCCGCAGATTGCCATTTGCACCTACCTCAATCAGTATGTGGATATTATTCGGCACGAATCTCAGACCAATAGCCTGCCCTACTGGCCCTATATGTCTTCTGATAATGTGAGCAATGTCGAAAACTCCTATCCCAACCTCATTGTCAGCAATGCGAGTATTCAACAAATCTCCTTTCGCTCCCGATTTAATGCGGTGGAACCTGAGGAGACGGTCATTCGATTATATGAAAATATCGCCAATGGCTCCGGCCTCGATATGAGCTTGATGGGAGATTTTCGGGACTATGAGGATGAACGGAATTTCGAGGTTTTCCGGGAATTGTATGGATTCCATAAGGAATACGAGCCTTATTTCGGGCGCTACCAATCACCGGCTGAGATTGCTGTCATCGCACCCGGTTACTGGCCGGGAGGAGAAGCCGCCCAGGAATACCGAGGGATTCAACTCATGCTCAAAGAAGCCCATCTGCAATATGATATCATCGAAGATGGGCAAATCCACAAGCTTGCGGATAAGGTGAAAGGGTATCGCCTGATTATCCTTCCCGAGATTACTCATCTGGATTCAATCGCTATTGAAGTCCTGCGAGCTGCCGTAGCTTCGGGCGCTAACCTCATTGCTACGAACCGGACTTTTTATGACAATCCGGAAGCTTTACAGGAATTGTTTGGGGCCAAAATCGTCGAAAAGGACCACGATGGCCACGGCTTTTACCTGAATCCCCAAAACAAGGAACTCTTTCGCAGTTTTGAGCAGCAAACGCTCTTGCATTGGAAATTTAACCTGGGCTTATATGACCTGGAGGCAGCAGATGAACGGCATTTGCCGATTCTGACACCGGGAAGACCCGGTCCTCCTGAGAAAATTGGGGGCCATGAACCGACAGCCTATCATGCGCTCGGCTTGAAACATCATGGCCCTGCCAAAGCTGCAATCCTTCCCATGAACCTGGGGCGATTGTATTTTCTGCACGGCTATGAGCAGCATAAAAATATCCTGCTCGATGTCATCGCGCATATATTCCCCGAATCCGATCAGTTGATCCAAACCAATGCACATCCACGCGTGGAACTGGTCCTGCAAAAATATGTAAAAAACCTCCCCGAAAACCTGAATCGAAGAGATGACGATGGGCTGATTCTGCACCTGATTAACCTGACAGGGTTTAGTGGAAATACCTATTTTGAGCCGCTTCCGATTACAGGTATTACTTTCAGGATTCGGGTCGATTTTCGGCCTTCGACGATATTCTCCATGAAGAGTCGGGAAGCCATAGCCTTTACCTGGGCGGATGGATTTCTGGAACTGAAACTCGATGAACTTGGGGGGTATGACGGAATTGTCATCGATCGCTAAGCTGGACGTAGATGTCTGATAGATTTCGACCAGGCCAAAGGCACAGCCGCTTAGCGGCTGAATATGTGTAGCATCAATGCCCTCCATAATGTTGGGATTGAGCGCTGTAAAGTGCCCGACAGCAAAAAGGAGGAGAAACTATTGCTACAAATATGGTTTCCCGCTGGGAAACAGGGCTTCTCCCCATATCAATATAGCTTCACAGGAGACTATAGATCGAATTGGCGAAAGTCGAACAAAG
>CAYGTH010000928.1:0-2222 GCA_964352745.1 uncultured Bacteroidia bacterium | reverse complement strand
TTTCCCTTTGCGAACCTTGCGGTTATTCTTCGCTTGCAGAAAAACTGGCCTACACCCGTTTTCCCCATCTTATCCATCGGAACACTTATGGATAATTGCACCTCGTCCAACTTTTTCCCAACTTAGGGCTTTACTCAATTTTTGTACATGGACAACTCCTTCCCGAATACTCAGCCCAATCGAATTGCGCTATTGATAGATGGCGACAATGCGCGCCCTACCCTGATTGCCAAATACATCGCAGAGGCGGGTAAATACGGGGCGGTTACGCTCCGCCGCATTTATGGTGACTGGACCACCAGCAATATGAAAGGCTGGAAAGATGGCCTGAATAACCACGCGGTGCAGCCGATTCAGCAGTTTCGTTACACCGTAGGCAAAAACGCTACGGACAGCGCCATGATCATCGATGCGATGGACATTCTCCACAGCAAACTCGTCGATGGCTTTTGTATCGTTTCCAGTGATAGTGATTATACCCGACTGGCAACCCGGATTCGGGAAGCGGGGATTTTTGTGATGGGAATCGGAGAAGACAAAACGCCCAAGCCTTTTGTCAATGCGTGTAATATTTTCATCTACACCGCCAATCTCCTGCCTAAAGCGGCACCGACCAAGACCAAAACAACGAGCCTGAGTCGCAATAAGAAGGTAGTGGAACCTCCAAAACCGGATCCCCTACCGCTGCTCAAGCAGGCATTTGACCTGGCAGCGAGTGAAGATGGATGGGCACACTTGTCAGTTATCGGGAATCAGCTTCACCAGTTAGACCCCTCCTTTGATCCGCGTACTTTTGGTTTCAAACAATTGTCGCAGCTCATCAAGGCTCAAAAGGCAGTATTTGAGGTCAAATATCAAAAGAAGAGCGGCCCTTCGGCCTTGTATGTACGCATGATTGAGTCCTGATGGAAAGGGGGAAGAATCGAGTAGTTGTTTTTTGTTACCTGTCGTTTCTCTTCATGAATGGCCTGTTGGGTCAGGACATCTATGTGGATCAGATTCGATATATACCTGAGAGCAAAGAGTTTTACCTGACAATTCCATTTGCCGTAGGAGAGGATTATAAATTATTTCAGCAACTCGAAAACCAAACTACAGCGCATCCGCAATCAAATCTGGGTTTTGAACGCAGGAAATTACCCATTGCGTTAGCACAGGAACATTTTGACCTCAGTCCTTATCGGAATTTGCTGGTTTTTAATGAGTCTCATGAATGGGTCTGTGAGGCGGTTTTCAAGGGCGTTGAATTATTCACCGATTACGAAAGCTATTTTGTCGCGGTGCTACATGCCCGGAATGGCCTTGCCTCCCTCATTAGCCGGGAATCTTCCTTCTATTGCCTGAGCAAAACGGCGGAACCCTTGCTGACGGAGCGTTTCATTTCCCGGCCCCTGGAAGCGGCAAGCCTCGATGACCGCATTACCAACTGGTTTACCCTTTCAGAAGATCAGCAGCCCGCTATTCACCACACCCTTCTCTATCCCGAAAATACAGTGTATTCAGTTTTGTCGTACTTCGAAGAGCGACCGGCCCACCGATATCGGACCCATTCCTATTTACTGGAAACCCGCAAAACCGACCTTTCTATCCTCATGAAAGTGCAGGGCCAAACAGAACACGATCAGATTTACAGCTTGCAGGCCCTGCCCATACAGGTGCGGAGACGACCTGTATTACTGCTGGACATGGGCGAAACCGACACGGACATTCGATGGAGCCAATTGGCGGTCTATACGGGCAGTGAGTATGAGTTGATTGAGGGGAATTGGATTGTGTTGAGGTGAGGGGAATTGGATACCATGGGCCAAATACATATACCTAACACTTGTGTCGCCCCGAAGGCACTGAGGGGTCTCATTTCCGCGCAGTTTTGGACGTTCCCCTCAGTTTTCGATGCCCTTCAGCCCCAAAACAGATTAGAAATAAAATCGGTGCTAGGTAAATAGGGCTGAATTTCAAATGAGTTCCTTCACTCCCCCGGATCGGGTCCCATAAGCGTCAAGCTAATGGTCTGATTTTTAGTTTTACGTGTTTATGGGGCTATAGGGCTTGCCAAAGCCGAAAAAAGCTGTTTAAGTTAGAGGTGTAAAAACGGTATCCTCTTACCCAAACAGCTTAAACAGATGCTTAAAGATAAGAAAATGCAAGCAAAGCTCCAGGAGCTTTCTTTAGAACTGGACTTTGGAAATAGGAGTTCTATCCCCTATTCGCATTAGGGGTTG
>CAYGTH010000927.1:0-2226 GCA_964352745.1 uncultured Bacteroidia bacterium | reverse complement strand
CACGAAATGAATCAGCTCGGTGTGTAGAATAATAGCGCCGGTGTGTCATACCCAATGCGTCGCTTATGTAAGAATAATTTTTTATCTTGAAGTAAATCGAAACGTCTATGAAAACCGCACATACAAAAAATAATGCGGCTTCAAATGCTCACTCGCCGAAACACTTTTTTAGCAAAAATGGTGAAGGAAGTCCCTTCTTTCAATTAAAAGAAGCCGAAGAACCCTTTTTTAGTCCGTCAGTGATTCAATCCAAAGCGCCAATTTGGCAGCCAAAAGGTCAATTAAGTTCAATAAAAAGGGAAAGTACTGCATTGCAACGGAAAATTACTGGAGCTGGCCAGCGTATTTCCCACAATAGCTATACTACCTTTCAGATTCCATTGGATAAAGGCTTGAAGTTTAATATCCAATTTTACAAAGAACCAAATAATAGCCAAGGGGCTTTATTAAAATTTAAAGTGCATCAGGATCAAAGAGCGCCGCGTGAAACGCCGATTCCAGCCGGAACAACTTTTTCTCCCAGAATTGTTAGAAGATCTGAACAATCTGTTAGTTTCAATTTCGACAGCGGAAATAAAATTCATCTTACTGTTTTTATCGCTGATCGGTGGAAAAAGGAAAGCCATGATGCTATCAATCCGACAAGACCTTGGGGACCCTTATTGATGGACAAAGAATTCGAGCGCAGGTTTGTTGATGCGAGCATAGCTCATGTAGGCGGTAGTGAGCAATACAGTTGGCAAGAAGCATTGCCGGATGAAGCAGTTAGCCCTCCAATCTGGCAAATGTATTTACATGGGGGTAGACTTCCTGGGTATAGGGCAATCCGGGGAAAATATGCAAGGAGAGTTTTACTTTTTGGTACTGATATTCGACCAGGAGAAAGGGCCGCCGTAAGAGGATTTGAGGCGGGAGCAATAATCAGCGCCAAATTTATAGGTTCATTACTCATATACAGCATCCCATATGTAGGACCTGCTGTGATGATTGGAGAAGCAATAGCAGGCAGATCCATTTGGGGTGACAAACTGAGCACTGAGGGAAGAGTTTTGCTTGGATTGCTTGCGCTTATTCCAGTTGTCAGATCTCTGCGTTCAGCAACTGCCTCTGCCCGGGCAGAGGCAGTTGCTGAACGCAGAGATCTGACAACTGGAATAAGCGCAAGCAATCCAAGCAAAACTCTTCCCTCAGTGCTCAGTTTGTCACCCCAAATGGATCTGCCTGCTATTGCTTCTCCAATCATCACAGCAGGTCCTACATATGGGATGCTGTATATGAGTAATGAACCTATAAATTTGGCGCTGATTATTGCTCCCGCCTCAAATCCTCTTACGGCGGCCCTTTCTCCTGGTCGAATATCAGTACCAAAAAGTAAAACTCTCCTTGCATATTTTCCCCGGATTGCCCTATACCCAGGAAGTCTACCCCCATGTAAATACATTTGCCAGATTGGAGGGCTAACTGCTTCATCCGGCAATGCTTCTTGCCAACTGTATTGCTCACTACCGCCTACATGAGCTATGCTCGCATCAACAAACCTGCGCTCGAATTCTTTGTCCATCAATAAGGGTCCCCAAGGTCTTGTCGGATTGATAGCATCATGGCTTTCCTTTTTCCACCGATCAGCGATAAAAACAGTAAGATGAATTTTATTTCCGCTGTCGAAATTGAAACTAACAGATTGTTCAGATCTTCTAACAATTCTGGGAGAAAAAGTTGTTCCGGCTGGAATCGGCGTTTCACGCGGCGCTCTTTGATCCTGATGCACTTTAAATTTTAATAAAGCCCCTTGGCTATTATTTGGTTCTTTGTAAAATTGGATATTAAACTTCAAGCCTTTATCCAATGGAATCTGAAAGGTAGTATAGCTATTGTGGGAAATACGCTGGCCAGCTCCAGTAATTTTCCGTTGCAATGCAGTACTTTCCCTTTTTATTGAACTTAATTGACCTTTTGGCTGCCAAATTGGCGCTTTGGATTGAATCACTGACGGACTAAAAAAGGGTTCTTCGGCTTCTTTTAATTGAAAGAAGGGACTTCCTTCACCATTTTTGCTAAAAAAGTGTTTCGGCGAGTGAGCATTTGAAGCCGCATTATTTTTTGTATGTGCGGTTTTCATAGACGTTTCGATTTACTTCAAGATAAAAAATTATTCTTACATAAGCGACGCATTGGGTATGACACACCGGCGCTATTATTCTACACACCGAGCTGATTCATTTCGTG
>CAYGTH010000926.1:0-2227 GCA_964352745.1 uncultured Bacteroidia bacterium | reverse complement strand
ATTTCAGGAACTGGTGTTTCGGTTACTTCTGGCAAAGCAAATTCATCCGCTACTGAGACAAAGCCAAACTCATCCGTTTCCGTTGCAGGGGCAGCCTGATCCGAAACGGGGGCCGCTGCAGAATTGGCAATCGATGCGAGGGAATAGGAATAGAGCGGGAGGGATTCCGTTTCCGGCTCCGGCGGACGAGGCAATAGCTCCGAATAGGCAAATGCCGGATAAGGCTGTTCTGCTAAGCCGGTATCTTCAAACACCATGATGCTACCTGAATAACATGCCACCCAAATCCGCCGATTTTCCGGGTCGAGGGTAAGGCCAATAGGCTTGGCGTTGGTAGATACTTCTTCCAACTCTTTCATATCCGAAGTACGAACTTTACTGAGGGTATTATCGGCATAATTCACAACATACAAATACCCGCCCATAGGCGAAAGAATCATACTCCGGGGTTTGCTCCCTGTTTCGATTTTTCCGACTACTTCATGCGTCAACAAGTCCATCTTAGCCACTTTCCCTTCATTGTTGAGGCTCATGTACAGAAACCGGTCAAATGGCCCTAAACACAAATGTCGCGGTCGTTTCCCCACCAAATGACGCTGGGTCAGACTCAGATCGGTAAGATTAATTTCAGCGATTTGATCGGAGCCCATTACGGCGATATAGGCACGCTGGGAGCGGGAATCAATGGCAATCCCCCGTGGATAACGTCCCAGCGGAATTCGCTTAACTTCACGGGCAATCTCAATATCGACTACGCTCACATCCCCGCTGCACCAGTTACTGACCAGTAAATAGCGATCATCTGGTGTTACAGCCATGAATTTAGGAATACAGCCCACCTCCACCGCCGCAACAATTTCCAGGCTTTCGGTGTCAATTTTATACACAAAGCCATTGTCATAGCTTTTGCTGATTTTACAATTATCCGTACCGGGATTGTCAAAGCCAGGGCCATCCATATGATACTGCGAAACCCAGGCATAGCGTCCATTTTCTGAAAATGCAGCTTCGACAGGTGCCCCACTTTGTTTGCCTTCGTGCTCAGGGTAACCCAGTTTTTTGAGTTCCACCTTATCTGAAATGGTTTTGAGCAACTTAAAATTCCGGTCATATACCGTGATCGTATGCCGGTACATCATATTCTGGGCAAAGAATTTATCTTTCCCGGAAAACACTACGGACTTGGGGCGAATACTTCCATATAAGGTCTTCTTCAATACCAGGTCTCCTCCGTCCGCTGGCGCAGCAAAGCGAGCAGATATGAAACATAACAGACCTATAAACAGAAGGGGTAAACGCAAGGTGCGACGAACATTCATCCAATACCGACTCAAATGCAATTCAATTATAGTGGGTGTATCCGGGCGAACAGCAGCATTCCTGCCTGAAAATACAAAATTATGGCTTCCTAAAAAACAAAAACGGAGAGCCATATGACCCTCCGCCGATTTTCCTGGTAAGTTAACGTAATTTATTCCCGGCTTATTTGAAGACTGACAACATAATCCTTTTGTGGAATCGGGCCTTCGGTTTCTGGATACGGATTCACGGATATCAAAGTGATTTTATACCCTGATACTGTGGCCACATTCTCCTCTTGTACATCTGTACTGGGCCCATTGAGTGTCAGCTTCGGTTCACCGAGCAGCAAGTCGTCATTCAGAATAACAAGGTCTGCCGTAACACTTCCCGCTGAGATACAGAGAATTTTCCCATCCGCAGGACAGCGTGAGTCTTCTGAAATCGTAACCAACCGAACCGAAATGGGAGCTGATTGAATATCGGCACGTTCGCCTACTTTCAGTTCAAAGGTGGTGCCCAATTCCGGGAGGATATCTTCCTGCTCACAAGCAGAAAAGAGGGCGATGCCGAGCATCAGGAGTGATATATTTATGATTATTTTCATGGGTATGGTTGTTAGATACACCTGAAAGACGGAGGAAGATCCTCTTTCGCTGCACTGTTCTTGAGAAAGGCATAAAATCTCATTACTCGTGATTCCTTCATGTCCTAAGTGCCTGAGTACTAATACCCGACACCTCCTTTGCGGATTAGCGACTTTGCGTGTGTTTTTTCACCACTAAGTTCGACTTTCGCCAATTCAATTGTTCAACCCTAACGAGGATGCCCAAGAGCCCCATCCAAGATTAATTATCACACCTCGCTTATACAGGGCGATGTTTGATATTTCAGATCAGGCCGAAGGCCCAGCCGCTTAGCGGCTGAA
>CAYGTH010000925.1:0-2228 GCA_964352745.1 uncultured Bacteroidia bacterium | reverse complement strand
GACATCGTGTCGGAATAGAGCAATTCGGAGGTCATATACAGGATGAGCAAAGCGCGCATTCCATAGAAGGAAAAGCGCTCCCACAGCTCGGCAAAAAAGAGATAAAACAGGCCCTTGGGATGGCCCAGCATTTGCGGATACGAAGAAGGATTTTCTGTAGGATTCATGTCTTACCAGTTTGAAGGTTAGCCGAAGCTATTGCACCTTCAACCAGCAGCCATGTCTTGTATCAAACTATTCCTAAAAATCCCTAATTGTGAGGATTTGTGACGGAATTCATTCGCCCCCCAATTTCGCTATACCCCTCATTATCAGGGTCTTTCAAAAATTCATGGACGAGGGCATCGTCTATTCGAATATTTTCCGGTAATACCCGCAGGCGGTATCTTCCCTGACCGATAAAGGTAAACAGGTCTTTTCGCTCCAGTTTTTCCTCCTCATTCATCTGCAAAATTCCGTTCATATTCTCCACGATCCGGCTGAGGTAGGTTTGGCTTTTTAACTCGCCGTCTGCACCCACCAAAATGCTCTGCTCCAGCCCGGTTCCATACTTTCTGCGAATGGCAAATTTCAGGAAGTTCTTAAACTGCGTCGCCTTGGAACCAAAATCTACCTGTTTGGCCAACACCCGTTTGGAAGGAATCGTAATTTTCACCAATGCCCAGTCCTGAAAATCAATGGCCATCTCACTTGGAACTGGCGTATTTGCCAATTGAATCACCCAGGTAGTCGCCAGTACCAGAAAGATCGAAATCAAAGATGTTTTGGCGATAATCTTCACGAGATTATTGACAAAATTATCATTGAGGACCGTAACGATTTCCGGTAATTGTGAAACAAACATCAGGACTACCGTCGAAACTGCTATCAGGCCCACAATCCGAAAACCCCGCTGGTTGAATGCCGCCAAAAAGGAAACAATCAGCAGGTAAGAGACAAATCCCGATAACAACACTTCCGGCACATAGCCGATTTGGATGCCGGCGATCGTCTGGGTATTTCCATAAATAATGATCAGGGCAATGGATATCAGGGCCAAACTCGCTATCGCAAGGAGCAGGCGGGAGAGATTACGTTTGTTGAGATACAGGAATTCCGGCGCATGTCGAAAATGTGACAAGGCCAATAGCAGGAACAGATTATTAGCCGTTGAGAACAGGCTGTATCCAATCGCATAGGCAGTCCCCTCCACCGATCCCCAGTAACTAAAGGCCAGCCGCCAGGAGCCGGAACAGACCCACATGAGCAAAGCCAGGCTTAGATACGCCAATCCTCTATCGATTCGCTGTTGACGGTCATCTTCCTCCAGGATGCGCCGAAACCGCTTGCGAATGTTATTCCACAGGGCCAATAATAAAACCGCCCCGATCAGGGAGATACAGATATGGGCCCAGAGGTGGAAGCTTTCAACTTGGTTCATAGATCGCCAATCAGCAGGGGATTTATCAGTTGGGGAATAACATACAAATAGCCCGTCTAATAGCCAAGAATCTAATGAAAATGATATAGTTTTATCGGGACAAAAGAGTCCCCTGATTCAGGATTCCTTCGACACCTTTTCATAAAAAAATCTGCGACAGATGAAATCAAAAACTTATCACTACAAACGCTGGTTGATTCAGGCACCCCTCGGATTAGTACTGATCGGCATGGGCTTATGCTTTGTGGCTGAATCCACTGTTCTCAAACACAGCGACGCAGCAACCTGGGAATGGGTACTGGCTGGTACCATATCGCTGATCGTCGTCAATTCTGGCTTGTGTGTATTTGGGGATTCGATCCTCCACCGAGTACGGTATGAATCGAAGACGGGATGATTACTGACGGAGCACCCAGGCATCCATGCCTTGCGCAATCAGCTCACTTCTGGCCGTTACTGCGTCTTCTTTGGTGTCGTATTCGCCATATTTGACGCGATACCTGCCGCCTGAAACCAATACATCAGCCGTTATTTTTTGTTTCGCCAGCCGCTTAATCTCTTTGTTTGCATTGGTTTCCCCTGCAAAACTAGCAAGGATGAGGGTATAAGCGCCAATCTTGGTTTGGGGCTTCGTTTCGACAGGAGAATCCACAGTCTTCTTCGACGAATCCGGGGCAGGTTTGGGTGAAGGTTTCGGGGCAATTGAAGCCGTAGCCAATACTGCGGAGGGCTTTTCAGCCGCGGGCTCAATGATTTCAGGAACTGTTGTTTCGGTTACATCTGGCAAAGCAAAATCAACCGCTACTGA
>CAYGTH010000924.1:0-2242 GCA_964352745.1 uncultured Bacteroidia bacterium | reverse complement strand
TTAATCAGCTTATCCATTTGCAAGCCGTAGGGGTCTTGAACGATTTTGACATAGGTCAGGTCTCACAGATTGTAGATTACAACGACGCCAGTGTTTCGTTGTCCGAAAGAGGCAGGGCATATCTGGATATGAACTGTGCGCATTGCCACAATCCAAGTGGGTGGGACTACGCAACAGAACGACAATTTGATTTTAGATATCAAACCCCGCTGGCGCAAAGTGGAATCTTGTTTGAAGAGGACAAAATAACCGAAGCGGTATTGGACGCAGAAATGCCGTTTATCGGCACAACCCTGTTAGACCAAGAGGGGGTTAGCTTACTGATTGAGTATTTAGAAAGCCTGTGAAAATAAAGCAGGCAGGAGGCTATCGAGACTGTTTGAAAAGAAATCACGCTTAGCCCACAATGCTGAGTTCTTCAATGCCCCATTGGTGTCAAGCCATCCTGTCCGATTCACTCAATCTGAATTGATCTATCCTCTCTTTGGAGGAAACAGGTTGTATTGGGAGGGCACCGCTACTAGCGCTGTGGCTTGCGCAGGCCCTATTGGTGTAAGCGTTAGCTGCCACTTTTTTACAATTCTTCCACCAGTTGAATATTATTCCCACAGGTGTCATTCAAAACGGCAACTTTTACAGTCCCCATTTCAGTGGGTTTCATACTGAATTCAACCCCCAGGTTTGTAAGCCGGTCATATTCAGATTGAACATCTTCCACATCGAATTGCGTATAGGGAATTCCAGCCTCCATCAATGCATCCTGGAAGACTTTTGAGGGCTCAAAATGAAGGGGTGCGGGTTCCAGTAATATTTCGGGGCCATCTTGCCAATCTTTTGAGACGAGGGTCAACCATCTGTTTCCTCCTCCTAAGGGCATGTCCTTCTTTTTGATGAAGCCCAATTTTTCCGTATAAAATTGTAAGGCTTTTTCCTGGTCCCGAACGGGAATGCTAATGAGGGTTACTTTCATCTTTTGAGTTTTTAGTCATTTGCCAATTTCAGAACTCTGCATCTAATTTGCTTCTTGAAAGTTGCTCTTTTTGAAATTCCGTAGGGGATTTCCCTGTTTTTGTTTTAAATAAAGTGCTGAACGAACTTACACTTTCAAATCCAACAGCAAAACAGGCCTCAGTTACCGACAGTCCATTTTTCAGCTGTTCTTTAGATTTTTCAATTCGTATGTCAATTAAGTATTGTCTTGGCGTTAGGCCATAATACTTTTTGAACAAGCGTAACAAATGATACTTGGAAACACACTGAATGCGGGAAAGCAAGTCCAGATTTATATCGACCTCATAATGAGTATCGATATAGTTTCGCATTCCAATTACGGTATTTATTTGTCCTTCGTTTGAATAGACAATGTTGCGAATTCTATTCAGTTCTTTTTCGTAAAATGTCATGATTTCGGTTGCATATTTCGCTGCTTGCGGTCTTGTGTATGGAGCTGGTTCCATCTTCTTTATTCCGGATTCAATTCGTTGATTGCATGTATGATTTCGCCAGATACGTCAAGCAATTTATTTTCTATTTGTTGCGCTAATAAGGGTAACTCATCAAAGTCTGGTTTATCTTCAAGTATCACTTCCAGGATTGAGTATGTAGGCATTTCAGGTTGGCCTTTGTTCCATTTAGACTCCTTTAATACCTCCCAATATTTCCTTTGAACCGATTGGGTATTACCTAACAGCCAAATTTCAAATCTCATTTCTACATGATTCAAAACTAATCCCAATTTTAGTTTTTTACTTTTCAAAAAATCATTGGCGTAATAGAAATAGGTATAGTCCATATATCCATGAAGTATACCTGAAAATGAGTACTGTTCAGAGAGGTTTTTTATTAAACTCGCCCTTAATTTCATAACGAATTTCACTAATCCGTTATAAGCGATTAAAATGTCTCCCCTACTGAGTTGTTCCTTATAAATGGCAACGTAGTGATTTAGGTTCTTCATTTTTTCATTCATAGCACACAAGGTGTGGCTTTTGATTTGCCGGACTTTGTTCGCTTATCAAGATAGATAAATGTAGTCAAATCGAGGAGATAAATCCTTGGGTGGGATCGATAGGTAGGGAAATTTTTGATCAGGGAGTCGTTTCTCAGACCATGTTTGAAACGTTCATTTCCATAGAGAATACTTGGTTTCAGAAACCTGATCTTATAAAAGGGAAGTGTTCCAACTCTGGGGTGTAGGCCAAAAATCCACAAAGAGAAACCACTCAGGCACTTAGGACACTAA
>CAYGTH010000923.1:0-2248 GCA_964352745.1 uncultured Bacteroidia bacterium | reverse complement strand
CCGTTCATGGAGGCTTTCATGCCGGAGGTGCCGCTGGCCTCTTTGGGGCGGCGGGGATTGTTGAGCCAGACGTCGGAACCCCGGGTGAGCAAGGCACCGATTTCCATGTCGTAGTTTTCGAGGAATACGACCGCATCGGGCCAGCGCCGCGACATGGCGACCAGTTCTTCGACGATCTTTTTGCCGCCGTCATCGAGGGGATGAGCGCGGCCGGAGAAGACAATCTGCACCTTGCGCTCCTTGAGCAGCGGCTCGATGATTTCCGGTTCGGAAAAGATCAGGTTGCTGCGCTTGTAGGGCACTGCACGCCGCGAAAAGCCAATCAGGAGTTTGTTGGGATCAAGTTTGACGCCGTTGCGGGTTTCGACGGCTTTGATGAGTTGCCGCTTGAGGGTCATGTGCCGTCGCCAGAGGTCTTTGCCTTCGACTGCCGCTTCGACTATTTTCTCATCCACCCAGGTAGGCATATGGATGGCATTCGTAATGGCGAGAATCTCCGAGCGGCCTTTGACTTGCTTCCACATTTTATTGGCGGTTTCGCCGTGGAGTTGAGCGACTGCATTGGAGATACGGGACAGGCGCAGGGCCCCTACGGTCATATTGAAGGGACTGCCACCGAGTGTTTCGAGCTGTTCTTCGGTCATGCCGAGATTCGCGCCCATGTACATGAGTCGTGAGATCGGATGAGACTCATTGCCCTGAATCACGGGCGTATGGGTGGTGAATACGATTTCTTTTCGGCTGGCTTTTACGGCCTTTTTGAAAGACTTCCCTGCTTTCATTTTTTCCCGCACCAGCTCAAATCCCGCAAAGAGGGCATGGCCTTCGTTGAAGTGATAGACATCGACTTCGATGCCGAGTTTCCGCAGGGCTTTTACGCCGCCCACACCCAGCACGATTTCCTGCGCGACGCGTTCTTCTCCAAACCAGCCATACAATTGCCCGGTGGTCCAGGCATCGGGATTATCCGGCAGATCGGTGTCGAGGAGGTACAGGGGGGCATTGCCAAAGTGGGTCGTTTTCCAGACTTTGACCCGCACTTTCTGGTCGCGGATCTTCACTTTGACTTCTACCCCGGTATCTTCGAGGTATTCGCTATAGTCGTAGTTATGAAAAGTATCGTAGGGCTTGCCGTCCTCTCCGATCATCTGGTCGGAATATCCCTGCTTCCAGAGAATCCCAATGCCCACGATCGGAAATTCATGGTCTTTGGCCCCCTTGAGGTAATCTCCCGCCAAAATCCCGAGCCCGCCTGCATAGAGTTTAAAGCTGCTTTCCAGGGCATATTCCATGCAGAAATAAGCCACACGCGGCGGGCCTTTGGGTTTGTCAGGCTTCGATTCAGCCTTAGCTTTGGGCTTTGATTTTGAACTTGCTTTAGGCTTAGCCTTTGCTTTTGCGCTTGCTTTTGAACTTGACTTCGCGCTTGCCTTCGCCTTCTTCTTGTCTTGCTTCTTTTTCTGCTCCTTATTCTTTTTCATGTGCATGATCTTGATTGCGAAAATGGGCTATCTGAAACCTCTCTCCTGACACCTGACACCTATTTCCTGCCTCCCCTACTCCAACTTCGACCGAATATTGGCCATCTGTCTTTGTGTTCTTTCCCCATACTTCTTGTCCTCGAGTTGATCGAGATATTGGAGTATTACCTCTTTATGAGGTTGTAGCGCTTTATCATCAAGTTGCTCCAATAGAAACAGGGATTGCCAGATGCCATTGTCATTATCCAGATGTTTCAGGCCATATTCTGCTAGTTCACCTGCCAGACTCAGGTCTTTCAACCAATTCCGCAGCAGCACATTTTGAGATTCCTTCCTAACAGTTTCCGTTGAGTTGAATAAAAACTCGACATAATCCAGTCGTTTATTCTGGGTTTTGACATTGAGGACTTTGTCCACTTCCTTTTGTATCTCCTGATTTTTTTTCAGGTTTTCTGCTACCGCCTTGGCCCTGGGCTTAGTCGTAGTATTTGGTCTGGTAATGTTGGCACCTGAAGGGGAAACCGGGTCTGAGGCGGAGATCGAGTCATCTACTTGTACCTGTATCAAAATTTCTTCCTGGGCTTCCAGCATATTATTGATCACCAACAGCAGACTATCAGCCTTTTGTTGTTGCACCTGAATCACTTTTTTATCCTCTAAGGCTCGATCCTTCAGCACATCGGCAGCTACCTTCTGATTCCAGGCCCACATTCCAAAGAAGAGGGCTCCGAATCCTGCAATGGTCATCACTATCAACGTAACAACCG
>CAYGTH010000922.1:0-2258 GCA_964352745.1 uncultured Bacteroidia bacterium | reverse complement strand
ATTTGATATTGGACTTGAGCATTGAATTTGAACTTACCAGCCTCAGTGGTGAAAAACTTCCCCTAAGCTGTCTCTAATTTTCTCATATGTCAACCTTTTAGTTGGAGTTTCCGTATTCACATTGTACTTTGTAAAAAAAAGTACTTTTGTAAAACACCTTCACCTGATTGTTGTCATGGAATTAAACCGCTTTCGCTTGCCCTTCGCCATTGCCCTTACTGTCGTTTATAATCTGTTTTTCTGGCAGGAAAAACTGGGCATCAACCTGGCTTTATTTAGCCTGCTCATCGTAGGGATCGTCCTGTTTCTCAATCCAGCATCCCGACACTCCCGAATCGTCTGGTTGACTGCGGTGGGTACGGTTCTGACGGGACTATTGGTCATTTTTCACAACTCCGGCACCGCAAAATTTGCCCATATCGCCTCCCTGCTGGTATTTACCGGATTTGCACACCTGCCCAGTCTTCGGTCTCTTACACATGCCATAGCAGCGATTTTGGGGAGTTATCTTCAAAGTGCCCTTTCTCTCTATGAAGAATTTCAGGCCCTCACCGAACAAAGCGCCAGTTTTAAGCGCATCTGGAATCACAGCCGTTTGATTCTCTTTCCCCTGGTCGTATTGACTGTATTTTTCACCATTTTCACCTTTGCCAATCCCCGATTTGCGACGTTGAGTGAAGATCTTTTTTCCTGGATAGGCACCTGGTTTACCGAATTCTCCATAACCCGATTTCTCTTTTTGCTACTGGGCTTTGTCATCTCTGTCGGATTACTGTACAATCGTCATCTACTGGAGTTTATTCAACATGAATCTCAATTTCCCGACCAACTCAAACGTGCCCGCCAACGCCACATGGTCCCATTTTCGCCTATCGGCCTGAAAAAGGAATACTTGACTGGCCTCATGCTCATGGCATTGGTGAATGGCTTATTGCTGATCAACAACATCATCGACATCGAATGGATTTGGATGGGCTTTGAAGTGCCCGAAGGTTTCAACCTCACCCAATTTGTACATGAAGGGACCTACCTGTTGATTCTGAGCATCTTCCTGTCCATGTGCATTATGCTCTATTACTTTCGCAACAATCAGCATTTTTTCAAAAAAGGCGGATGGCTCCACCACCTGAGTTACCTCTGGATCATTCAAAATGTGGTCTTGCTGATTTCCGTGGGCATCCGGAATTACCACTACATCGCCTGGCATGGACTGGCCTATAAGCGAATTGGGGTCATCTTTTTCTTGTTCCTCACCCTGGTGGGCCTGATTACCCTGGCTTATAAAATCCGGACAGCGAGGTCTTCTTTCTACCTGTTTCGGGTCAATAGTTGGGCCGTCTATGCGGTAATGCTGATGCTGGCCTGTGTGAATTGGGACCTGGTGATTACCCGATACAACCTCACACAGGACTACCCCGGCGAACTGGATCGGAGTTTTTTGCTGGATATGTCAGACAAAGCCCTCCCCTTATTGGTGGAGTATCAGGAAGTATTCGACCTAAAACCGGGTACCTATGAACGGGAAACCCTCGCCCGGAGGATTCAGGATTTTCGAGATGAATTTGAGTCCTACTCCTGGTTGTCGTGGAACCTGGCAGACCAAAAGGCCTATCAGTACCTCGAACAAACGCAATTTGAAGCCGGCCTTATGCACCCCCTTCCACCCTCCAGCAACTACCGTCCATGAATCGATCCTCATTTCTCACCAAAAGAATAGGTGCAGCTATCCTGGGCGCGCTGGAAATGTGTTGGGTATTTCCGGTGCTGTTCATTGCTTATCAGGTGATTGATTCTCCCCATCGGGTTGATAACGAAGCCGGTTTGGTCCTTGTATTTGGCAGTATTTTCGCTACGATTATCGGGGCGATACATTCCGTGGTTTTCCTTGTGCCTATGACCTGGCTAACGCGGGCCGCTTTGTTGACCGACTCCACCGGCAAACTCATTGCTCGTCTGTTACCGGCTCATGTGTTGATAGTCGCGGGGCCTTTTGTGGCCATCGGAATCAGTACGGGAAATCTCCAGGAGGAGGAAGCGGTATGGGGCGCTCTGGGCTTCATTTTTCATGCCGAATGCGTGATGGGAATGGCTGTATGGCAACTCCGGCGGTGGGTGATGCGGGAGCGGTTGTTTGAGGGGAGATAAAAGCAGGTCCATTCGGATTTTTCCAGCTATAAATCCAAACATTATTCATCATCTAACTCTTAAACCACCCTGCGATGCTCAATCGATCTCTTGTAGCAGATGGCTTTACTTCA